>NZ_JABBYO010000008.1:0-300000 GCF_012958305.1 Tautonia rosea
TCGGCCCTTGCTGGTTACTCGGACGGTTACTCTCGGCGGGGTGGTCCGCTGAGCTTGGTCGTTCTGCCCTGAAACTTGATGCCCGCAACCATCGAATCAATTCGCGATGATCTTGAACGGTGCCGAACTGCCAAGCGGGCACCTAAAGTGTTTGGTGCCGAAGTACATGGCTTCAAGCTGAACCCCGTGGTTCGGAAATCGGTCATAGCCAACTTTGAATCAAAGCACGAAATCATACTTCCGGAAGATTATCGTCGCTTCATCACGGAGCTTGGAAACGGAGGTGCGGGACCGTATTACGGAGTATTCAAGTTTCATGAAATGGATGATTGTGATTCGTTCCAACGCTGGAAGGAAAACGATGGCTTCGTGGGAACGCTCAGCAAGCCGTTTCCGCATACAAGGGCATGGAATGATGTTCCGCCATTTCCCGAAGATCAGGATGATGAATCGCTTTACGATGCTGCAATGGAACGGTTTTACGAGATTTACTGGAACACCGAGAACGTAAACGGCGCAATACCGATTTGCCACCAAGGTTGTGCATATCGGAACTGGCTTGTTGTCACGGGCCCCGAGGCTGGGCACATTTGGGAAGACCTACGCACCGACCAAGAGGGGCTGAAGCCCACGCAACTGAAACGCAAGAAACGCGTCACGTTCTTAGAATGGTACAATGACTGGCTGCAACAAGCAGTCGTCAAACTTCCTGAATCCAAGACGGGCAGAACCAAGCGGTGAACCGGAGCCGCCGAGCACGCCCATTTTGAACTCAAAGCACCTTGGCGGCGGCCCGGTTACCGCGGTCGTTAGGCGTCACACAAGTGTCCAAACTCCGCATCGCCGCATCAAGCATCCCTCACTGGGTATCTGAACTACGGTGGGCGTACTTCTTTTGGACCGCTGCCCTCTTCCCAATAGCAACCTTGTTGCACGAAGTCGGGCACCTCGTCGTCGCAGTAAGCTTCGGTTTCCCTGCGCAGCTGCACTATGCAAGCGTGAGCGGGGTTCCCGAAACTCCACCCTTTGGCGGAGAGCCTCTCTATGTTGCGGCTGCAACTCTCGCAGGGCCGGCAGTGACAGCTTTGCTCATGACGATCGGTGCTATGTTTCGCACGCAGCAATGGGGTCTTCCGCTCATGGCGGCTTGCCTCCCGCGATTCGTCATCAATGTCGTATTCATGTTTCAACAATCACTTGTTGCAGTGGGAATTGCTGAGCCCGCCAAGCCCAGTTTTGACGAAGTTACTGCGGCTTATGCACTCGGCTGGCCTGCGCCTCTATTGGCGTCAGCCGGGGCACTGGTCTTTCTTGCAGGCCTTGTATTGATTTGGCGGTGGGCGGGAAGGCTTGGCTTTCTAATACTTGCAATCGGCGCTGCTGTCGGAATGGTTACTTGGCTTGGTCTGCTTGGGCCACTGCTATTGGCATAACGCGCCGATGACGGCTAACCCCTCGCTCAAGCTGACCCGCGGAGGCAGGTGCTGTAAGCCCGGCCTGAGCCAGAGGTACTATCGTCTCAGTCCGGGCTTACAGCACCTGCCTCCGCGGGCAGCTTAGCTCGAACGACTATGAAGCCGGGGGTGGGTCAAGCGGGAGGCGGACGGTTTTTTGGGGCAGTGGCTCAGCTCCTTTGCCGGGGGCGGTCGCATCGAGGTTCGCCGTTGGATGCATTCGACTCTCCGAGGTCTCGACCCGGGGGTCGGCCTCACTCATCCGATACGGCCCAAACTCTATCACGACATCACGATTGAGGACGTGACCATTGAGTAGCATCGCAACGGGGCGGCGATCCAACTCGGCTGGGGTGGAGAAACCGGCGTGGCAACCGCGAGGATCAAGCGCCTCATGATCAAGGGCGTTGATCCCGAGGGGCGCTACAACATGGCCCCGTTCACCTGGGAACGCGGTGCCGAGGGGACCAGGAAACTGCTAATCGACGGGCTGTTCGTGAGGTTGGAGGGCTCGATGTACGACGAGGAGGAGGAAGAGTGGGTCCCTGCGGGCCTCTTCGAGCTGAAGCCAACCGCTTGCACCTTCGATCTGAAGGCGGACAACGTCGATATCCGCACTTCCGCTTATGGGAGGCGGGATACGCCGGGGACGGTGATCATGTGCGGGAGCGAGACGCCGCGCGATCGGTATCGGTGCGGGAACCCGCCCCGACCCGAGCCTTAACGAAGGGCCGGCGTATCCTCCCCATGTGCTGATCGGGGCACGCCGCCTCACCGGGCTCATGGCCTCTGCTGTCACGGTGCTCAAGAGTCGGCACGCGGGGGAATGATGGGCGGCGTCGGGGCGTGGTGGTTGTTCGGGAGTCGGAGACGCAGTGAGGCTCTTGAACGGGCCAGGATTGAGGCCGATGATGGTCGTGGTGGTTATGGGGCTCCTCGGGGCGGTGTCCGGGGAGTTCGTTTCGTCACCTCAAGGTTCCTGTCGGGGGACCCTCGGCGTTCATGGATTCTTGAGGCGTCTGCCCTGGCCGCGCGTCTGCTCAAGGTGTTGCTCATGATGTGGGACAGGTGGCTGGCCTCGGGACAACCGCAGGGCACCAAAGCCTGTCAGTCACGGGCTTCCTCTCGAGAATTCGGCCGCGCATTGCCCAAAACGTTTCCGAGAAATTTGATGCGTTACGTCCCGCACTGGAGCGTGTTCGCGCTGGTCCTGTTGGTCCTCACGACCTTTGGAGGGAGCCAGGCGGCGGAGTTCGAGGTTGGCTTCGCGACCGTCGACATTACCCCTCCGGTCGGCTGGCGCCGCGCCGGCGGGTACGGGGAGATGATCAGCACCGGTGTGCGTGATCCGCTTCAAGCAAAGGCGATGGCGTTCTCGCAAGGGGACGTCGAGGTGGTCCTGGTCGGCAACGACCTGTGCTCGGTCCCGCGAGCGCTGACCGATCGGGCCCGCTCGCGGGCCGGCGAGCGCATTGGCATCCCTCCGGCGAACATTATCATCACGGCGACGCACACCCACGGGGGGCCGGAGTACCATGGCCCGTTGCGCGATGTCTTCAGTGCTCGGGCGGCTGAGGAGAACGGCGGCCGCGACCCGCGCGAGCCGATCGACTATCAGGCGCTGCTCGTCGAACGTTGGGTGGAAGTCATTGCCGAGGCCCACGCCAATCGTCGAGGCGCCGCGCTGTCGGTCGTGGTCCCGCTGCAACCCGGACTGGCCTTCAATCGCCGCTTTCTGATGAAGGATGGCTCCACCGGGTGGATTCCGGGGAAGCTGAACCCGGAGATTGTCCGGCCTCTCGGGCCGACGGACCCGGAGTTGCCGTTCGTGCTGGCGCGCGACGCCGAGACCGGCCGACCTCTTGGGGGCCTGACCGTCTTTGCGATGCACACGGCGATCTACGGCGATCCGCCCTTCGGCGCCGACTACCCCGGCCATCTTCAAGCGCACCTGCGTCGGCAACTTGGGGAGGGGGAGTTCGTCTCACTCTTCGCCCAGGGTTGCGCCGGGGACGTCAACCACATCGACGTGAACACGAGCGATCCCCAGGACGGCGAGACGTACCCGCCGTACGTCGGCGCCCGCCTTGCCGCGACGATCGCCCGCGCCCTGCCGCTGTCACGGCCCATTGCGGGCGATCAGCTCGCGATCCGCTCGGCCACTGTCGCCGCGCCGATCCTACCGATCAGTGAGGCAGAATATGAGCAGTCGCGGCGAATTCTGGAGGAGCCCGACGACGGGGGCCGGCCGTTCCTGGAGCGAGTGGCCGCCTGGCGGACGATGCTCGGGCACCGGTTCCGGGAGGAGCACGGCGACCGGCTTCCACAGGAGGTCCAGGTAATCCGCCTCGACGAGGACACGGCGGTCGTCGCACTGCCGCACGAGGTCTTCGTCGAGCTGGGGATGGCGATCAAGTCGGCCTCTCCGTTCCGGACGACGATCGTCATCTCGCTGGCCAACGACATGGATTTTTATATCCCCACCCGACGGGCATTCGAGGAGGGCCACTACGAACCGACGACCTGCCCACTTGAACCGGGTTGTGGCGAACGGCTCGTCGCCACGGCGGTTGAGTTGCTCCAGGGGTTGAAACCTTGACGGAAGCGATCCTCAAGAGCTGGAGGAGAGAGCCATCGTGTCGGGGGCTGACCGGCGGATAAGGCCGGCTTACCGGGTTCACTCGGCGGGACGGTCCGCAGAGCCTGGGATGGGGGCGGAGAGGGATGCGAGCAGCCTCGGTCGAACTGGAGCGGCGCCGACCTGTCTGGGACGCCCTCTCGGATCTGTTCCTCGACCGGGAGCTTCAGCCCGACGACCATCGGCGGATCGCTGATGTTCTTGCGTCTTCCGGATACTCTGAAGCCGAACTGGAGGAGATCCTTTGCCGAGAGGTCGGCCCCGTCCTCTGGCCGAACCTCCTGTCGGTCGCCGGGGTGTGGACCGGATTCGATCGTGACTGGCTGGAGGGCGAAATTCTGCGAGCGGAGAATCGACCGTGGTTTCGAGGGCCTCCCAGGGCCGTTACGATGACGCTGGTGCGTCACGATTGGGAGCAGATCCGTGCTCAGTTGAATCCCGGCCGGGCTGCCTCACAGTGACCGTCAAGGGGTGCCGGCCAGCCGCGGCGATTCGACTGGTGCACCGTGTTCGCTCGGAAGAACGGCCTTCTGCGCTGGGTCAGGGTGATGACGGGGGAGTTTGTCATATGAAGGCGAGACGGGCGCCGTCTGTTGAAGGGGAATTTTCTGGCACTTGTCGTGTGCCTGATGTTCTGTCCGTCTGCCTGGGCTGCCCGCCTTCTTCAGGTCCACGTGTATGCCAGCGACACGCTCGTTCTGCGCAGTTCTAATGATGATCGAGGGACCGAGGACGCTGCGACCGTGTGGCGGTCATTGCAGCAGGCACCGATCATGTTGGACGAGGACTTTCCATCGTTCACGGCCGATTCAATCGATCCGCTGAGAACGAGCCTCGACGGTGATGTTCGCCTTACGATCAGTCATGTGAACCGTATTTTGGCAGAAGCAACCGTTTCAGGGCTGACGCTGATCCGCAACGATGCGCAGGACGAGCGGTGGTTCCTTCCCCTGAAGGAGGTGGAGCGAACGGCTGCCGCTGCGGGGCTTCCGCTGAAGCCGGAGGGGATCGGCGCGGAGGGGGTTGGACTTCTGAGCGTGCTGGTCCTGGGGGTTTTTCTCTGTGTCGGGCTAGGGTGGGCCGTATGGCGGCGGGGTTGAGCGAGTTCGATGGGGGAGTTGTCCACTTGCCCTGGCTACACTGGCGCGGGGCGTTGATTTGCGTTTTCTAGGCTCGCAGGCTTTCCGGCAGACGGCGCATGAGAGCTCAATCGTGAGGACCCCGCAATCGTGATCAACCGATTTACATTCGAGCATATCGGAATGGCATTGAAACCAATGATCCTGGCCACAGTCGGGATCATGGTGCTGACCGTTCTTGCGTATGTGGAGTTCCTCGTGGAATCGTCCGGGGGACACCCCTTCCCGTGGTGGCTTTACCTAGGGGTCGCGCTGCTGGCGTGCTCGCTGCTGTTTGTTCGGTATCGGCTCAAGTCTCTCCCGATCCGGCTGTTCCTTTGCGCGATGGTCGTTTTGGTCGCCGCCCATTACGGCAAGCAGGGATTAGTGTCTCGGAAGCCGTTCCTCCAGACGCTATACCGCATCGAGGCGGGGATGTTGGAAGCTGAGGTCGACCAGATCATGTCCGACTTCGTCAAGCTTACGAACGAGGAGGGAGGCACCTCGACGAGGGGTTCCGAGGGTTCGGGGGCTCTGACCGGAACCGTTCGTTATCGGCGTCCACCGCAAGGACCGTCTAACGACGCGGACCGTGGTATCGTCCACTTCCGGGAGGGACGGGTCACTCACGTCAATTTCGTGCCGGATTGAGATCGCTTCCCGGCGAACGTCGGGGGGGGAAATCTTCGCGGCTTCGTCTTTCGTACGAGCGGTCGCTCCTGTTCCTGGTATTATCAGAGAGAACCCCGGCGGGCTGGTCCGAGGGGCTGAGTCGGTGAGACGGCGGAGGCAATCTGATGGAAGACTGGTCACCGCTTGATGATTTGACGTCGTTTGATGCCAAGGGCCCCTTGCAGCGTGATGTGCTGTTGACGGGCTCGCTCCTGATTGTTGTTCGTGGCCAGGACGGTTCGCCGTGCGCGGGCGAGCGCGTAATGATTCGGGGCTGCGGCTTTGTCTGAGGGAAGACCTCAGCCGTCACCGACCGTGATGGTGTGGCCTCGGTCGAGGCCCCGATCGGACGAGTCGAGATCGAAGTGGGATCGATTCACGAGGAGGCATGGGTTGCACTCGACCGCGAGACCGTGGTCGAAATCACGACTTGAGCGGCGAGCGGCCTTCGCCGTGCCTTACACGGTGGGCGACTGGGCTTGGCGGATCGGGTTCGGGTCTCATGGGGAAGGAGGCTCGGCGGGCCAATTCGCGGAGCGTTTGGCGTGTGAGGCAGTCTGACGACATGGGAGGCGGTGCGATGATTAAGCAACTTCAGACCGATTCCCCGAGGCTTCTCGCCTTCCGATTGAGCGGGAAACTGCACGACGAGGATTATCAGCACTTTGTACCCACGGTCGAAGCGGCCCTGGCGGAGGCGGGTGGTAAGGTCTCGCTGCTGGCGCAGTTCGAAGACTTTCATGGGTGGGACATGCACGCCGCCTGGGACGATCTCAGGTTCGGAATGAAGCATTACGCCGATTTCGATCGGATCGCGATGGTCGGTGAATCGACATGGCAGGAATGGATGACGCGGTTTTGCAAACCGTTTACCCAGGCAACTGTGAAGTACTTCGATGCATCCGAAGTGGATGCCGCCTGGGACTGGTTGCGCGGAAGCAACGAATCACGCTCATAGCCTCTGATGTCAATCTCACTGCCTTGACGCGCCGTGGCCAGTGAGCGAGCGATTGGTTCTGCGGTGGCTCATTTCCTTCGTGAGGCCGGCTGATCAGGGAACCGCGATCGTTCGTCATGTGATCGGAGGTGGCCAATGCCTGTCCGTGACCGGGTGATGTGGGGCGCGAGCAACCCATTCAGCGATCCGAGGCTGGCGAATCTTCCCGAATTGGTCCGTGACTTCCGAGCCGGGCGGCTGCCCCAGGGTTGGCGCGGACACAGGCTCTGGGAGAATCGCTGGCTCGACCTGCCGGTGAAGCCGGGCGACTACTACCGGGAATACTACGTCGGCACGTCGGCGGAGTCGGGCGATCTGCGAGTCGTGCTTGGGCGCGGCGGGGAAGTCTACATCTCGGGCAATCACCACCGCGATTGGCGGCAGGTCATCGGCATGCCGATTGGATGAGGCTGGTGCCGACTCCTTCGCTGCGGCGGAGCCAGTCCGCCTCGGTGGTTACAGGACGTTCGATGACGGTCAGGTTCGGGCGGGCTGGTCGGCAACGCGAGGTCGTGAAGCGGCAGGAGAGGATCGTGGAGGGGTACTCGATTTCATGCCATGACAGCCACCCGACTGAGGAATCCTCTCGGATTGACCGGGGTTTGGGGGAGGCGAATGAGTCGATGGCCCCGCTCCACGAAGTCGAGCCGATTGCGTGCTTCGTTCATGGGGAGTCTGGGGAGGTGATCGGCGGAGCGATTGGCCGCCGATGGGGTTCCTGCTGCGAATTGCAACAGCTCTGGGTCGACCCGAGGTATCGCCGCAGGGGAATCGGATCGCGACTGGTCCTGGCGTTCGAGGCACACGCGCAAAGTCGCGGATGTTCCTCGTTCTCGCTGGAGACGTTCAGCTTTCAGTCACCGCGATTCTACAGGACGCTCGGCTATGAGGTCGCATACGATCATCCGGTGTATCCGCACGGGATCGTGAAATCGATCATGGTTAAACATGTTGGTGAGAGTGAGCCCTCCGCCTTGCCACGTTCATCACCTTCTTGAGGTCAAGGGCGATCCGGAGCGGGTGGGTGGCAAGGGATGAGGGGGTCCGAACAGGATCGAAGAGAGCGCGGCGCGGGGCATCGGAGCAGGATGACGCTGGTGGGGCCATGAAGGGTCGGGGCGTTCCTCGCCTCAAGAAACCTGACGGAGGGATGGTCATGCCACGAGATCAGGTGGAAGAATTGCTCTACGGGGGAGAGTCGCCACGCAACCGGATTGCGTACTTGCAGTACCTGCGCGAGGTCCAGCGCGGGAAATCGTTGCTGCAACTGAAGGCGGTAGCCGCGGCGATCACCCCCGAAATTCGTCAGCGCTGGTCGGCGCGGTCGTTCACGCCGGTGCAGACCTCTGACGGCCGCTTCGACGAAATCGTTTGTAACATTTCGTACCATTTTCATAAACATGGACAGAAATACGGGACGATTCAGAAGATGACGGACGAGGCATTCAATTACCTCTCTCTGCATCGGAGCGAGGCGAAACTTCGGACGTCTGATGGCTTGCTGGTCTTGCCGAACGGCAGCCTGTATGAACCGGGAGGGCGGATCGTGACGTTTGTGGGATAGTCTTGGGTGGGTTGGCGGATCGCGGCAACGAAGAAGACCTCCGGAGAGAACGAATGACGCTGTTTCGCGTGTACCTTATCGGGGTGATGGTGTGCCTTTCCGGCTACACGGTTGTTGTCGGAATTCAACACGGTTGGAACCTGCTGCCGCTGTTCTTTTCGAGCATCGCGGAAATGTCGTGGCCGGGGCAGTTCAACCTCGACTTCATGACCTTCCTCGGGTTGTCGGGCATCTGGGTGGCGTGGCGTCACGAGTTCACCGGGAGGGGGATCGCGCTGGGGATTGTCGCCTTCCTGGGCGGCATGATGTTCCTGGCGCCGTATCTCCTCTGGGCGAGTGTGCAGGCCGAGGGCGACATGAAGGTGCTGCTGCTGGGGAAGACTCGGGCGGCCGTCTGAGTTCGCCGAAAATCGCAAGACCGGATGATTCACGGGCACCAGGGCGGGCGGTGAGGTAGACTGGGGCGAGGCGAGGCGCAGGTAAGGCGAAACAAAGGCGGCGGTCGGCCCCGGAGTGCGTGGAGGATGGAAACAGGCTGTCGGGATCTCCTGGAGTTTGCGGGGGAGAACCGGTTTCGGACGGTGCTGGCAGACCCGCCTTGGCAGTTTCAGAATCGGACGGGAAAGGTGGCGCCGGAGCATCGGAGGCTGAACCGGTATGAGACCATGACCCTGGACGAGATTGCAGCCCTACCGGTGGATCAGGTGGTGGAGGAGCCGGCACATCTGTATTTGTGGGTGCCGAATGCGCTTTTGCCGGACGGCTTGAGGGTGATGCAGGCGTGGGGGTTTCGGTACAAAGGGAACCTCGTCTGGCACAAAGTCCGCAAGGACGGGGGGAGCGACGGGCGGGGGGTCGGGTTTTACTTTCGGAATGTGACGGAGCTGCTCCTGTTCGGCGTTCGAGGCCGAAGCGCGAGGACGAGAGAGGCGGGCAGGCGGCAGGTCAACCTGTTTGCATCGCGGAAGCAGGAACATAGCCGGAAGCCGGACCATCAGTATGCGATCATCGAGTCGTGTTCGAGTGGTCCGTATCTGGAATTGTTCGCGCGAGGAACCCGGGCGGGCTGGTCGAGCTGGGGACTCCAGGCGGTTGCGGGGTACGAACCGACCTGGCCAACCTATGCCGATCATTCCGGATCGAACGGAAAGGCCGCGGGCCAGGGGTGAAATGGAGGAGCGTGCTGGGCGTTGTGCGTTTGCAATTTTTTTCTGTTGACGATGGTGGAGGATCGCCCGTACGATCAGGAGACGTGGTGATGGGAGGTCAGGCGAGCTGACTTCATCCACGTTTTCTTTAATTTGAATCACGAGCGATCGACGTGATCCTGATGCAGACGCCCTCCATTCTCCTGCTGCTGGGCCTTCGACTGAGCCTGGCACTCGGCCTGTTGCTTACGGGCCGGGTGGGGGAGTAGGGAGCGTCGTCGGAACGAGTCGCACAGGACACGAGACTCGACGAAGCCCCGAGACCCACCCGGCCGGTGGATCTCGGGGCTTTTTTTTTGCGTTCTCGCATCGCCCTTTGGTTCGGTTCGATCGACCCCGCCGGCCGTTGATCGTTTCAACACACTCCGAGCACGACGAGAGAGGATAGGCCCCCCATGGCCGACGACGCACGTATCCGGATCTTCGACACCACGCTCCGCGACGGCGAGCAATCGCCCGGCGCGAGCATGACCCACGCCGAGAAGCTGGAACTGGCCCGGGCGCTGGCCGACCTGGGGGTCGATATTATCGAGGCCGGGTTCCCGATCGCCTCGGTCGGCGACTTCGAGGCCGTGCGGGCCATCGCCACCGAGGTGGCCGGGCCGACGATCTGTGCCCTGGCCCGCTGCAATGATCGGGACATCGACCGGGCGTGGGAGGCGATTCGGTTCGCCCAGAACGGGCGCATCCACGTCTTTCTCGCCACGTCGGCCATTCACCGCGAGCACAAGCTGCGGATGACCACCGAGCAGATCATTGACCGGGCCGTGGCCGGGGTGAAGCGCGCGGCCGGCTACTGCGCCGACGTCGAGTTCAGCCCCGAGGACGCGGCGAGGACTGAGATCGACTTCCTGTGCGCGGTGGTCGAGGCGGCAATCGACGCCGGGGCGACCACGGTGAACATCCCTGATACGGTCGGATACGCCACTCCTCTGCAGTTTGCCAAGGTGATCCGGACGCTGAAGGAACGAGTGCCGAACATTGAGAAGGCGATCATCAGCGTGCACTGTCATGATGACCTGGGGATGGCCGTGGCCAATAGCCTGGCGGGGGTGGAGGCTGGGGCAAGGCAGGTCGAGTGCACGATCAACGGGATCGGCGAGCGGGCCGGGAACGCGGCGCTCGAAGAAATTGTGATGGCCCTGAAGACCCGGAAGGATGTGTACGGGGTCGAAACCGGGGTGAAGACCGAGCGGCTTTTCCCGACGAGTCGGTTGCTGACCACGATCACCGGGCTGGCCGTGCAGCGGAACAAGGCGATCGTGGGGCGCAATGCGTTCGCCCACGAGTCGGGCATCCATCAAGACGGCATGCTGAAAGAACGATCGACGTATGAAATCATGAGGCCCGAGGAGGTCGGCGTACCGAAGACCGACCTGGTGCTGGGGAAGCACTCGGGCCGGCATGCGTTGAAGGACCGGGCGGTGGAGCTGGGCTTCCACCTGACCGAGGAGCAGCTCAACGCGCTGTTCGAGGACTTCAAGGCGCTGGCCGACAAGAAGAAGGAGGTCTACGACGAGGACCTCGCGATCCTGATCGAGAAGCAGATCGGGGATGACGTGCCCAAAGCCTGGGAGCTGATCAGCGTGCAGACGACGACCGGCACGCACACCCTGCCGACGGCGACCGTTTGCATTCGCAACCCGGCCGGGGAGATTGTGCAGGACGCGGCGATCGGCGCCGGGCCAGTCGACGCGATCTTCAAGGCGGTCGAGCGCGTGACCGGGGTGCGTGCCTCACTGCACGACTTCGCGATTCGGAGCGTCTCGCGCGGGAAAGACGCCCAGGGCGAGGTGACGCTCGAACTGGCGGTTGAGAGCGACGCGCACGACTTCCGCGGCCGGGCGGCCTCGACTGATATCATCGAGGCCAGCGCACTCGCTTATATCAATGCTGTCAACGCCATTGCCTCGCGCCGCCAGCGCGGTCGGGTGCGAGAGGTTGCCGGCAGGCCAGGCGCGGGGGCCTGATGCGGGCCATTACGCCGTGATCGCGACAGGTCTCAGCAGGGGCACGAGCGATGGGGCTCGTGCTCCGTCCCACCTGGGATAAGCACACAGCCATCGAGTGAGCATTATGAGATGTGATTGCATTGTGGCGATGATCTTGATGATCCTTGCGACCCAGGCAAGGGCGCAGCCGATCGAGGGCGGGCCGGTCGTCGCGGAGGTCGAATTTCTCGGACAGGCGACGGTGGCCGGGAATGCGACGGTGGAAGGGACGCGGGTCGGGGGCTTGTCGGGGATCGTCTTTGACGAGGTGAAGGGGGAGTACCTGGCGATCTCGGACGACAAAGGGGGTCCGGGAATGGCGGCGCCGAGGGTGTATCGCCTGACGATCGGCCTGGAAGACGGACGGCTGAGGCCGAGGGGGGTTCGCCTGGAAGGGATGCTGGAGTTGACGAGGGCGGACGGATCGCGCGTTCCGGAAGGGTCGGTGGACGCGGAAGGAATTGCGCTCGGCGAGAATGGAGACATCTTCATCAGTGCGGAAGGGATGCCGAATGCCTCGTCTCCGGTGCCGCCCTCGGTGGATCGGTTTGACGGGACATCCGGCAGGTATCGCCGAAGCATGGAGGTGCCGGAGGCGTACTTGCCGGCATCGACGCCGAGGCGAGGGGTGCGGAGTAACCTGGCGTTCGAGTCGTTGACATTGACGCCGGGGGGGCGGTTTCTCGATACAGCGACCGAGAACGCCCTGCATCAGGATGGACCGGCGGCAAGCGTCGAGCGCGGCTCGCCCTGCCGGGTGTTGAGGTTCGAGACAGATTCAGGAATGCCGGTTGCCGAGTTCGTTTATGAGGCCGATCCCATTGTGGGGAAGAACGGTGCGAACGTCGCGGGGCTGGTGGAGTTGCTGGCGATCGACGAATCGCGATGGCTTGCGCTGGAGCGGTCGTTCTCGACGGGTTCGGGGTTTTCCGTGCGGCTTTATGAAGTGTCGAGCGCGGGGGCGACGAACGTGCTTGGGGCCGATCGGCTGGCGGGTCGAGCGGATGTGGTGCCGGTGACGAAGCGGTTGGTGCTGGATCTGGGGACGATCGAGGGGTTCATTCCGACGAATCTGGAGGGGATGGCGTTCGGGCCGGATCTGGAAGATGGGCGAAAGCTGGTGATCCTGATGGCGGATAATCAATTGATGGCATTCTTTCCCTCCCAAGTTGTGGCGCTGGGGGTGACGATCGGTCCTTGATTCCCCGTCGCGAGTCGTTCCTGCGTCTGCAGGTCGTCCCCCTCACCCGGCCTGCGGCCACCTGCTCCCCCACGACCCGGGGAGAGGGTTGATTGTCCGTCTCCCTCTCCCTGCGAGCGGGGAGAGGTCCGGGGTGAGGGGAGCATCGCATGAGGGGGCGACGGTAACGACGAGCAGGCCCCGCGAGAAGCTCTGGGGAGAGCCTCGCGCGGGGCCTGCGGGAAGGATCAGGATGAGAGCGGGACCGATGGGGGCCGCCGGGGTTCGGAGGCCGCATCGGCCGGAACAGGATGAGATACAGAACGGGACCAAGGGATGAAGGATCAGGTGCCGAACTCGGGTCGGCGGCCATTCAGTTGGGACTGAAGGCGCAGGATGATCGAGGAATGCATCTGAGAGACGCGAGACTCGGAGAGATCGAGGGTCGCACCGATCTCCTTCATCGTGAGTTCTTCATAATAATACAGGATAATAATGAGGCGTTCATTACGGTTGAGGCCTTTGGTGACCATGCGCATGAGGTCTTTGCGCTGGAGTCGGCCGGTGGGGTCCTCGCCCTTTTTATCTTCGAGAATGTCGATTTCGCGGACGTCTTTATAGCTATCGGTCTCGTACCATTTCTTGTTCAGGGAGATGAGGCCGACGGCGTTGGCGTCCATCGCCATTTTTTCATATTCGGCCATGCTGAGGCCGAGCTTTTCGGCAAGCTCGCGGTCGGTGGGGGGTCGGCCGTGCTCGGCTTCGAGCGACTTGCGGGCCTCCTCCATCTTGGTGGCCTTGGCCCGGACGAGCCGGGGGACCCAGTCCATCGTGCGAAGCTCGTCAAGCATCGCACCGCGGATTCGGGGAACGCAGTAGGTTTCAAACTTGACGCCTCGGGTCAGATCGAAGGCGTCGATGGCGTCCATCAGGCCGAAGACGCCGGCGGAGATGAGGTCGTCGAGATCGACCCCCTCGGGCAGGCGCTGCCAGATACGCTCGGCGTTGTACTTGACCAGCGGGAGATAGCGCTCAACGAGCCGGTTCCGCAGGTCGGTGGTCGGGTGTTCCTTGAATTGCCGCCAGAGTTCAGCGACATCCACGTCCACCTTGGCTGTCATCCTTGACCTCCGTCGGGGGTCTGCGGAGAGGCCCGGGCGCCGTCCTGGCCGCCGGGGTCAGCCCGCCTGATCCACCCCGCCACTGCGGGGCGTCGAGGCGGGAGGTGCATTCGAACCGAATCGTGAGGGGATCCACAGCCGAGCCGAACCGGGGCGGGGCAAGCCATTGCCAGAGGGGTTTCGAAGCCCTCCGTTGCTGCTCACCTCGCGAGCCGACTGCTACAGATCACTTCACTCCTCCGACCCAATCCGAACGATCCGCTCTCACGCGTTATATCGGACAACCGGACGAACCGGCTTGAACCTCTCACTCAATTCTTTTTTTGGCAAGATCGCTTTCGCGAAAATCCGACAGCAAGACTCAGTCAAGCTCGCCAACAAAGGGCGGCCTCCCGAGATTACCGACGGGGTTCGGCTCAGCGAACCGCCATTTTGGGCGTCTTGCGGCCGGTGAGGGCCGACAGGAAGCCGGGACGTTGGGGGGCCAGACCGAGGGCCTCGTCGGCCTCGGCGGCCAGGGCGCGGGCCAGGCGCTTGATGCAGCGCGAGGCTTCGCAGCCGGGGGCATCGAGCAAAAACGGTCGGCGACGGCGGACGGCCGTCGGCACTTTCGGGTCGAATCGGACGAAGCCGGGGCCGATCGGCCGGACGGCGGCGCCGAGGAACGACCGGCAGGCTGAGGCGAGGCGGTCGAGGGCTTCGATCGCCTCGGCGCTCGATCGGGCCTGGCCGATCACGGATCGGATCGGCGGACCGCCGCCGGGTCGGCGTCGCAGGCGGGCGACGACGGCCTGGGCGTCGGCCAGGGCGGTGGGTTCGGGAGAGGCAACGACGACGACCTGATCGACCACGTCGGCCAGGGTCGAGCCGCTTGGGCCGAGGCCGGAGCCGCCGTCGATGAGGATGAAGTCGGCCTCGGTTTCTCGGGAGATGTCGGGCAGCTCGGCCGCGAGGCGGTCTCGGGCGCGATCGACGGCCTCGTCACCGGCTCGGGCAGCGTGGACGCCGGAGAGGAATCGGATCGATTCGGGTCCGTCGACGATGGTTCCGGCCAGCGGGCGATCATCGGTCATGGCATCGCCGAGGTCGCGGTCGAGGGCCAGGCCGCAGAGGAGGTCGAGGTTGGCCAGGCCGGCGTCGGCGTCGATGAGGACGACCCGGCGGCCCATCGCGCCGAGGGCAACGGCGAGGTTCAGGGTCAGGTTCGAGGTGCCGACCCCGCCTTTGCCGCTGGTGATCAGGAGGGTCCGCGCCCGGTGCGGAGGCGCGGGCAAGGCGGCCTGATCGGCGCGGAGGCCGGGGGGGGTGGCGCGGTTCTTGAACAGGGAGCGGAGGCCATCAGCTTGATCCGACATGAGCGATCCCTCGGACTGGGGGTTGAGATCAGGGTGAGTCGTGCTTCCGATCGGGCGGGGACTGGGATTCGGGAAGCCGGACGGAACAGGGAGTGAAGGCGGTGTGTGTTCTGGGGTCATGCGAAGACGGCCTCCTGCCCGAGGATCAGGGCGGCGAGGCGGTCGCGGTCGGCGGATTCGATGTCGTCGGGAACCCCCTGGCCGATGGTCAGGTAGCTGACGGGTCGGCCGGCTCGGGAGACGACACCGAGGAGCGCTCCGAGGCGGTCGGCCTCGTCGAGCTTGGTGAGGATCAGGCGGTCGAAGCCGAGCGGTGCGAAACGCTCGACAACCGCGTGGAGGCTCTTTTCGCCGGAGACGGCCGAAAGGACAAGGTGGATTTCGTCAGGACGAGCCATTGCGAGGAAATCGGCCAGCTCGCGGATCTTGACCTCGTCGCGCGGGGAGCGTCCGGCGGTGTCGATCAAGGCCAGATCGACCGGGCCGAGGTCGGAAAGTGCGCCGAGAATGCGGTCGGGGGCGTCAGCGACGGCGAGGGGAAGGTCGATGATCTCGGCGTAGGTGCGAAGCTGCTCGACGGCGGCGATCCGGTAGGTATCGACCGTGACCAGGCCGACCCGCAAGCCGAGCGAGAGTTTGGCGTTGGCGGCGAGCTTGGCCACGGTGGTCGTCTTGCCGACGCCGGTCGGACCGACGAGGGCAACAACGCGGCGGGCTCCGGGCACACCGGCGATGGGAGGGGCGACCGAGAGGTTCAACGCGACGGCTCGGCGGAGGGCGGCGTCGATGGCCTCGGGCTGGTGGGCCTCGTCGGGCTCGACGGAATCGGCCACGATGCGGACGAGGCGACGGGCCATCGGCTCGGGCACGTCGAGATCGAGCAAATGGGCGTAGGTGCCGGCCAGCCAAGCGGGCACGTCGACCACGAGGTGTTCAATGCGTCCGGCTCGGCTCAGCTCATCGACCGATTCGTGCAGGCGGCCAAGGCGATCATCGAGCGCGGGTCGAGTCGGGCGAGGGGGGTCGGTTTCGTGAAGGGCGGCCGGAGCGACCGGGGATCGGGGCATCGAGACGGCTCGGAGCGGAGCACCTTGCGGCGGGTGGGTGCGGTCGTCGGGCGGGGCGGCCGTCACCTCGATCAGCTCTCGCTCTCCGAGTCCGAGCAGGCGTCGGCGGCGGACCTCGCGTGTCCCCAGGATGACCGCCGAACCGCCCAGGTCGCGGCGGACCCGGGACAGGGCCTCCTTCAGCGTACCGGCGCGATAGGTGCGGGGGGTGGTCGGGGACATTTGAAGGACCTAATGGGGGGCTGAGAATGTTCGATCGGGCGAACGAGGAGAAACGGGGCTTAAATGAACGAATGGAGAAGCACCAATCGGATCACAACGGGTCCGGGCGCACCCGAGAGGCCTGGGCGATTGTCTCGCCAGGTGAGACGACCCCCAAAGGTGGCATGCGCGAACAATGTCCCAGGTTTGGGGTAGCCCCGGTTGCTCGCCAACCGGGGTCGCGGAGCGACGAGAGGTCTCGGTGCGGCCTCCCGCATCCTCGTGCGGCTGTGCCGCCCCGGTTGACGAGCAACCGGGACCACCCAGAGGCCTCGCTCAATCCTCGGACAGTGTTGTTGGATGCCCTCAAAGGTCACGGCCGATGACCTCCCGACCAATGGTCCGGGGGGGTGTCTTCCGAAGCCGATGAGCCGGCCCCGACCGCGGAGGAGCGAGGGGTGATGGCCACGTGGGGGCCTCGGAGGATCGGGCTGGAGCTGGCGGGATGCGTGTGCATCGATTCGGAAAGCACCGGGGGATGGTCGGAGACGTCGGTCTGTTCGACGACGGTGCCGATGATCTCGATCGGCGTGTCTCGGGGGACCTCGCGTCGGCTGAGGACGACGAGCCGGGGCAAGTCGGCTCGGGTCAAGTCCTTGAGCACGGGGCGAGACTCGGCCGAGCAGAGGATGACCGGGGGGACTCCGCCGGCGACGGCCGCGGCAACGCCATCGGCCACGGCCCGGACGACGCCTCGGGCGGCATCGTCGCCAAGGGCCTCGGCGGGACGGTCGTTCTCTCGGGCGGCGAGTGAGAGCCGGGCATCGAGCGGGGCATCGACGGTGACAACCCGCAAGCGGCCGTCGAGGCCGAGATATTGCTGGGTGATCCGACGGCCGAGGGCTCGGCGGACGCACTCGGTCAACTCGTCGATGTCTCGGGTCCGGCCGGCGTGCTCGGCGAGGGCTTCGAGAATGGTTTCGAGGTCTCGGACGCTGACTCGTTCGCGGAGGAGGTTTTGCAAGACGCGCTGAACTTCTCCGGCGCGGAGCATGCCGGGGACGACCTCGATGACCAAAGCGGGGGAGGTTTCCCGGGCGCGGTCGAGGAGTCGGCCGACCTGTTCGTGGGTCATCAGCTCGTCGGCGTGCCGGGTGACGATCTCGCCGAAGTGCTCGGCAATGGAGGCCGAGGGCTCGATGATCCGGCATCCGGAGCGTTCGGCGGCGTCTCGGCCGTCGGAGTGAATCCAGACGGCGGGGCGGCCAGTGGCAGGGTCGATGCCGTCTCGACCGTGGACCTGAGGGCCGGTCAGGCCGGCGGGAGGCACGGCGAGCAATCGGCCGACGAAGGCGGTCCCCTGCCCCACGACGACGCCTCGGATCTTGATCCGGTAGTCGTTCGGGGTCAGGCCCATCTCGTCTCGGATGCGGACCTGAGGGACGATGAGGCCGAGCTCTCGGGCGACTCGGTGGCGGACGTGTCGGATGCGGTCGAGCAGGTCGCCGCCTCGGGTCGGGTCGGCCAGGGCGATGAGGCGGAAGCCGATCTCCAGCTCCAGCGGATCGACGTGCAGGAGGTCTTCCATCCGTTCGCCGGGGCCTTCGACCACGGTGGCAGCGCCTTCGGTGGTCCGGTGGGGGAGCGGCTCGGATCGGGTCGAGGAGTCGGTCGATCGGGATTCGGAGAACGAGGAGCGGGACGGATGGGGGGCAGGCTCGTCGGTTGGCTCGTCCGCCTCGTTCCGGGATCGGGAACCGATGAACGCTCCGGCCCCGAGGGCAGCGGCGATGGTCAGGAGCGGGAGCATCGGCAGCTCGGTGAAGGCCAGCAGGGCGAGCGATCCGGCCGAGATGGCCAGCACCTCGGGCCGACCGAGCAACTGGCCGACCACATCCTGGCCGAGGTCGGTTTCGCCCGACGACCGGGTGACGATCAGGCCGGCGGCCAGCGAGGTGAGGAAGGCGGGGACCTGGGCGACCAGACCGTCGCCGATGGTCAGTTTCGTGAACACGTCGACGGCTTCCATCGGGGCCATGCCCGATCGGGCAATGCCGATGACCAGGCCGCCGAGGATGTTGATGACCGTGATGACGAGGGCCGCGACGGCATCGCCCCGGACGAACTTGCCGGCACCGTCCATGCTGGCGAAGAAGTCGGCCTGGCGCTGGACGTCGAGGCGGCGGCGGGCGGCCTCGGAGGCGTCGATGACCCCGGCGTGCAGGTCGGCATCAATGGCCATTTGCTTGCCGGGCATGCCATCGAGCATGAAGCGCGCGGCGACCTCGCCGATCCGCCCGGCTCCCTTGGTGATCACCAGGAACTGGATGGCGACGAGGATGAGGAAGATGACGGCGCCGACGATCACCTCGTCTCCGGCGACGAACCGGCCGAAGGCCCGGATGACCCCGCCGGCGGCGTCGAGGCCGTGCTCGCCGCCTCGGGTCAGGATCAATCGGGTCGTCGCCACGTTCAGGACGAGGCGAGAGAGGGCGGTCGTGAGCAGGATGGTCGGGAAGGCGCTGAATTCGAGGGGAGACCGGACGGAAAGGGTGGTCAGCAGGACGAGCACCGCCAGGGCGATGTTGCCGGCGAGGAGGAGATCGAGCGCACCGGGAGGCAAGGGAACGATCAGGACGAAGATGGCCCCGACGATCGCCACGGGCAAGGCGGCATCGGTCAGGGCCGATCGGCCGATCGAGCTCTTGCGAAGCGGGGCGGTCGCGGACATCCGAGTCTCCGTTCCGAATCCGTTCGGGAACCGAATCGCCAACATGGGCAAGGCCCGATCTACCTGGAAGAATCCGCGCGAACCGCGATCGCCCCGCGTTGCGCCGAACAGGATGGCCGCGCACTGCGACCTTCCGAAGGCGGGTGGCGGGCCGTCTCGGTGGCGAAGACTCCTGGGGGCGGGTGGCCTGGCCGGATGTGTGCGGGGACGATACATCGAGGCGGCGAGGCTGTCCAGTCGGATCAAGGACGATTGCAAGGACCGAGGAGGGAGGCGGGGCGGGCCGGGTGCCTCAAGTTGTTTCGCGATCAGGGTCAGCGAGCCTCGTCTCTGTTTCGGGATCGAGGGGGCCGAAGGGCGGGCGAAAAGGGGGCTCGACCCGGGAGGTCCGGGGACCGGAACGCACGGGGCGATTGTATCAGCTATGCTTAGGAGATCGCCTGGAGCGATTCCCGAGGTGGGGAACGCGGTGCAAGTTACGAAAGATCTGGGCGGGCGAGGCGAAGATCCTTCCCAAGTCACCTCAAAGGGAACCGATGATCCCGGCGTTCTGATTGGTTTGGAGCAAGGACGATGAGCACCTTTTTCCTGTTCTGTGCAATCGTGGGCGGGACGATCCTCGCGCTGCAACTGCTGCTCACCCTGTTGGGGGTCGGCGGCGACCTGGGGGGCGAAGGGCTGGACCTCGACCTCCCTGATTTGCCCGATGGAGACACCGGGGAACCGACCGTCGGGCACGATGCGGGCGGGTTCTCGGACCTGGCGAAGCGGATCACGTTTCAGGGCGTGGTGTCGTTCATCACGTTCTTCGGGGTCGGTGGACTGGCGGCGCAGGGTTCGGGCGTCTCGTCGGTGGGAAGCCTGGTGGCGGCGGTGGTCGTCGGGACGCTGGCGACGGCGGTGCTGGCGTTTGCATTCGCGGGCGTGCGGAAGCTCCAAGGGAGCGGCTCGCTGAGCATGAGCAACGCCGTGGGATCGATCGGCCGGGTGTACCTGACGGTGCCGGGGGGCAACGGAGGCGTCGGCAAGGTGTTCGTGACGGTTCAGGGGCGATCGGAGGAGGTCCGCGCCGTGACCCCCGGCCCCGAACTCCGTCCGGGAGAGGCGGTCGTGGTGGTGCATGCCATCGACGACCGCACGCTGGAAGTCGTTTCGCAATCGGCCTATGTGGCCAAGACCGCATCACTCGCAGACTGATCGATGGTCGGGTCGTCATCGACCGTTGACGAAACCGCATTGATCTTCACGACTGGCAACCTTTGACCCGGGGACTCGTCATCATGACGCTGCCGACTTCGATTCTCATCGCACAGGGTGCCTCGGGCACCAACCTGGAGGCGAACAACTGGTGGGTGATCGGCTTCGTGCTGTTTGCGATCGCCCTGTTTGGCATCGTGACGACGGCGCTGAGGTGCTACAAACGGTGCCCGTCGAACAAGATTCTGGTGAAGTGGGGTGCCGGTTCGGGCAAGCAGGCCGCCAAGTGCGTGCAGGGCGGCGGCGAGCTGGTCTTCCCGATCTTCCAGGATTACGACTACCTGAGCCTCGAACCGATCCAGATCGAGATTCCGCTGCGGGGGGCGTTGTCGTTCGAGAACATCCGGGTGAACGTGCCGAGTGTGTTCACGGTGGCGATCGGCTCGGACCCGCAGGTGCAGCAAAACGCGGCGATCCGGTTGCTCGGCCTGACCCGAGAGCAGATGAGCAGCCAGGCCAGCGACATCATCTTCGGCCAGCTTCGACAGGTGATCGCCTCGATGACGATCGAGGACATCAACCGCGACCGGGAGAAATTCCTGGAGAACATTCAGCTCTCGCTCGAACCGGAGCTGAACAAGATCGGCCTGGTGCTGATCAACGTCAACATCACCGACCTGACGGACGACTCGGGGTACATCGAGGCGATCGGCCGGAAGGCGGCCAGCACGGCGGTCAACCAGGCCGAGATCGACGTGGCCGAGCAGCAGAAGAAGGGGTCGATCGGCGTGGCCCGCGCCGAGCAAGAGCAGGCCGTCGAGGTGGCCAATGCCGAGAAGATCCGCGAAATCGGCACGAAGACCGCCGAACGCGACCGGATGCTCGAAGTGGCCGAGCTGAAGCGGGCGCAGGAAGTCGGCGTCGAGACAGCACGATTCCAGCAGCAGGCGGGCATCAAGCAGTCTGAGCGAGACGTGCGCATTCAGGTGGCCGACGCCGACGCCCAGGCAATCGCCGGCGAGAACACGGCGAAGGCGAAGGTGGCCGCCTCGAACGCCGAGCTGAACGTCAAGCAGGCCGAAGCGTATCAGATCGGCGAGACCCGCAAGCGAGAGGCCGAGGCCGCCGTCATCGAGGCACAGTTCCGTGCCCAGGCGAAGGCCGCGTTGGCCGAGGCCGAGAAGGTCGAGGCCGAGCAGCGGGCGAAGCTCGAAGCCCAGGCGAAGGCCGAGAAGGCCCGCGTGATCGTCGACGCCGAGGCCGCCGCCGAACGCCGACGCCTGGAAGCCCGCGCCGAGGCCGACGCCATCTTCGCGCAGCTCGAAGCCGAGGCCCGCGGCCAGTACGAACAGCTTGCCAAGAAGGCCGAAGGGTTGAAGGCGATCGTCGATGCCTGTGGAGGCCCGCAGGCGGCCTTCCAGATGCTCATGCTCGAACACCTGGACAAGCTCTCCGAGACGGCTGCGCAGGCGATCTCGAACATCAAGTTCGACAAGGTCGTCGTGTGGGACTCGGGGGCCAACGGCCACAACGGCGACGGCACGGGCACGGGGGCCACGGCCGGATTCCTCCGGAACATGGCGCATACCCTACCCCCGATGCTCCAGATCATGCAGGAGATCGGTGGCGTGAAGATGCCGGATTACTTCGGCCAGGTCGTCAACAGCGACTCCGACCGCTCGGAGGAGGCCGGATCGGCCAATGGCATCGCCCCTGAACCGGCCGGCGTCTCGGCGGGGTCGGGGTCCGAACCGAAGGGGAACCGCTCCGGCTCGGGTTCGAAAGGCTCGGGATCGGGATCGGGAGGCAATCGGCCGCAGAAGGGATAAGCCGATCGGCCTGTCCGACGGACCGCAATGATTGCCCCCGGGAGAGACGGCTCGCCGCTTTCCCGGGGGCTTTGTTCATTTCGTGGCGATGTAGGCCCGGGTCCAGATCCGGTAAATCCCGGCGTACTGATTCTCGACGGAGAAGCCGAAGCCGAGGAACTCGCGGGCGAAGTCTCCATCACCGCCGAGGAGCCCGTCGAGGGGGTAGCGTTTCTCCCGGTGGGCTTGCATAAAGTGGTCGACGAAGCGAGAGAGGACCTCGCCGAGCGGCAAGGGCTGCCGCCGCAACTCCTCGCCAAGCGGTCCCTCGGGGACCCGGAAGTGGTATTTCAGGGCGAACCTGGGGACGACCCGCAGTTGGGAGACATAGCGGTCGGCCGGGTCGGTCGATTCCCGGAAAAAGGCGGCGTAGTCGGTCGAGTCGAGCCACTTGACCCCCATCATGCGGAGCATCGCGGCGAAGTCGTCGGGCGAACGTCGCAGCGCGAAATAGACCGTCCCTCCCGCCGGTTCGTGCGACGGGGCTCCGGTGAAGGGGTGGCCGGAATGCGGCTGGACGCCGAGGTGTGAGGTCCGTTTCAGGGCGGTTGCGGGGGAGTCCCAGGGCATCACCGGGATCGGAGTGCCCGGAGGCAGACCGACGCCCATCGGGGCCCACTGGTCCAGATCACCCGGCTGGCACTGGGGAGCGCCCTCGGGCCAGACCTCGGGGGCGAGGCGGACGAACTCCTCGATCGCGTGGGGCATGGGTGGGCCTCCGCGCCGGCCCGGCGCTGGGAAGGGCGAAGTCGATCCGGATCGCCCGCGCGGGGCGAGGGGATCCGGAATCGGGAGCGGCTGTTGCCTCACCTCAGAACTGGTCGGCGCTGATGACCTCGCCCACCCTTCGGGTCGAGAGGGCCTGGTACACGGCGGGGAAGGCATTGCCGAAGATGTAGTCGCCGTCGCCGTTGAAGCTGACGCCGATCGGATCGTCGCAGCCGTTGCCGTTGGTCGGCCAGGTCTGGATGGTGTCCTTGATGAAGCGAACCGAGCCGTCGACGAAGGCATAGTTGCAGCCGCCGGGGTGGAAGCTGGCCGTGGCCTCGTACTTGACCCACCAGTAGACGCTGTCGTTGCAACGCTTGTAGGCGTTGGGCGGGAAGTTGGTGTCGAAGAAGGCGTCGGTCCAGAACCCGGCGTTCCACCAGAAGTAGCCGCCGTTGGTTTGCGGGAAGGCACTCACGGCTTTCTCGCCGAAGAGGAAGGTGTTGCTGGTGCCGTCTCGGATCTCGGCCAGCTTCACGGCGCTACCGTTGAAGAGTGTGCCGTTGTTGGCCTGGATGCGGCGTTGATAAAGCGCGGTGCCGTGCTGGGCGCTGAGGTGGGTCTGGTAGAAGGTGCCACGATTGCCGACGTAGCTGGTAAAGGCCTGCCGGGCCCCCGGGAACGACCAGTCGTAGTCGGCCGTGCTCAAGGGGGCGGAGTTGGCGGCGTCGGAGTCGCTCGGGCACCAGAGGGTCGAGATGCCGATGCCCGCGGCGGTGACGTTCGGCGGGTTCAGCCCGGCGACGGAGAAGTTATAGACATTGAATCCGCCCGCCTGCTCGAAGTAAGGGGCCATGATGACCAGGCTGTTCGCCCCCCACCAGAAGCCGCCGAAGGTCATGTCTCGGGCCGGCAGATGGCCCGGGGGCAGGCTGCCGAAGGTCGATTCGTAATTTGCCGCGGCCAGGGCAAGCTGCTTCAGGTTGTTGGTGCACTGCGCTCGGCGAGCGGCTTCACGGGCGGATTGCACCGCAGGCAGCAGGAGCGCAATCAAGACGCCGATAATGGCGATGACGACGAGAAGCTCGATGAGGGTAAATCCGCGACGACGCGGAGAAGGCCGGAACATGGAACGGTCCTTTCAGTGAGGACATCATCCGTGAGATGGAATCGAAACCAGGACGAAATGGGACACGAAGGTCCTTGAGGAAGATTGCGTCTTCCCATCGAGCACAACGCGCCGCGACACCCTCGTGGTGTCGGAACGATCGGGCCCGATCGGAGACGAAGCGTGGAGTTTCAAAGAGGGAGAGGTGAAGGGATCGGCAGGGTTGGCAGTTCGAACCGTTGTGGCCGAATGTCACGAACGGGTGTCACACGGTAAGGCCGTGGGAGCGATCAGCGGCCGCCACGGCCGCCACGACCGCCGCCGCGTGCTTCTTCGCCGCCGCCGCCGAAATCGGCAGCACGGCCGCCCACCGGGGCATCGGCGGCAGGAGCGTCACCCGAGGCAGGTCCCGTGGCAGTTTCAGGAGCAGGGGCCGGGGCCGCATTCTCCTGAGCACATCCGCTGAAGATGCCGAGTCCGAGCACGGCCGAGAGAACCCAAACGCGGGACCAGAGAATTCGTCGAGCCACGGATGATACCTCCTGAAGCGATTTTCGCATGAATGTCACACACCTCGGAACCGCCTCGACCGGGAGCGCGTTCTTTTCTCATCTCGTCAGCACAGGGGCCAGAGGCCCAACCGCTCACTGCGTTCGTTCCAGGCGGGATCACGAGGCCTTGATGCTGGGGAAAAAACGCGGACGTTGGCAGCAACGTGACCTCATCTTCTTCAAAGAGAGGACCGATTGACCAGAATACGCCGGTTCCCCCAGGTTCAATGAACCCCTCGATTATAGTGCAATCAACCAAGAACGCCAGCACCTCTCAAATCTCTGGATGCTATTGCTTCGCGGCGAACCTGATCTTTCGTCCACTCTGAAGCAACCGGATCGAGACCGGCGCAATCGGCTCAGATCGGGTCGGCGGCCGAGGTGGGCTCGGTCTGCCGAGGGCTGAGCTGGCGCTCGCGGGCGGCTCGGCGTCGGGAGCGGAGGGAGGGGTCGCCGTCGTTCGAGCGTTGCTCCTCGCGGCGTTCCTCGGGGGTCATGCGGAGCTGGGCGTGAAGCCGACGGTACTGGATGGCGTAGTGAATCAGGCCGATGACGAGCATCGCCAGGCCGAGCTGCAAGAGGGCGCCGTGCAAGGCCGCCGCCAGTGACCGGAGCATCGCGGAACGATCGGCCGAGGCGGCCAGCGGATCGAACCGGGCGAGGATCGACCGGATCAGCCACCAGGTCAGCACGATCAGGACCGAGGCCCGGAGCACGATTCCGAGAGCCCGGCCGAGGCGATCGGCGGGCGAGCCGCCCCGGGCTCCGGACCAGAGCCGAGCCGGATTGGGCAGCGCGAGCGACGGGACGAACAGCCCCCCCATCTGGAGTTGGTGCGCCAGCAGCGCCGCCAGAACCGGGGCAACGAGGACCCCCAGCATCGGCACCGCCACCGCTCCGATCGCTGATCGGAGCTGGTGAACGAAGACCTGGGGATCGGCCAGCCCCGGAGTCTCCCCCGCCAGCGCGGTTTGCATCAGACCGAGAATGGCGTCGATCAAGGGGCCTCCCGAGGCTCCCAGCACCGCCACGGCGGCCAGAATGCCGACGCTGGCCGTCAGCTCGGGGCTGTGGGGCAGCATGCCTTGCTCGCGAGCCTCTCGGAGCCGCCGGGGAGACGGCTCAAGCGTGCGATCGTCGGACATGGCAGGAACCTCGATCGTCAGGACGAAACACGACAGCGGATCAACGGGCGAAGCACAGCCGCCTCAGGAGCCGGGAAGCAGGGTGAGCCAGGCCGAGGCCAGGCCCGAAAGGATCCAGGAGAGGCCGATCAGCAGGAGGATCAGGCCGAGGGTCACACGCACCGAAAGCCAGGTCGTGAAACTCGACAGAGCCGGAGCGCCTCGGATGAGCACGCCGACGGCGATCTGAGCCACCAGTAAGGACAGGGCGACCGGAGCCGCCAGCCAGAGGGCCAGCCCGAGCGCCTGGCCGATACTCTGAAACAGGGAGTGAACCAGCTCGGCCTCGATTCTGCCGGCCGGAGAGGCGGTCTCCCCCTCGGGCACAAACCCGAGGGCGTAACTGTCGGCCAGGGCGATGGTCAGTCGGATCGGCCCGTCGAGCGCGGCGAAGGTGGCCAGCGCGATCAGGCCGAAGAGGGTGGCCAGCGGCGTTTCCATCCCCTCGCTCGCTTCAGGAGCGAGCGAGGAGGCAGCCGAGAGGCCAGCCTGGGTACCGATCACCTCTCCCGCCAGCCGCGCCGCGGCGACGATGAGGCCGGCCCCCACCCCCAGCACGGCCCCGAGGGCCGCCTCGATCAGCACCGAACCTCCCAGTGCGAGCGCATCGGCCGGGGCAGCGATCCGAGGCCCGACCATCGGCACGACGGCCGAGGCAATGAGCACGGCGGCCGCCATCTTGGTGCGAACTCCCACCCCAGAGGCCACCGCCAGCCAGGCCAGTCCCCAGACCAGGCCGCTCGATCGGGCCAGCACCAGGACGAACGACGACGGCCCGCCGGTCATCTGAAGCAAGAGGTCGGGCATGGGAGCCTCGGGACCAGAAGAACGCTCGGGAGATCCGTCGGGAGGACCTCGACGGCAGGCAAAGGGAGGATGCGGTCAAAGCAGATCGGGGAAGCCACCGAAGGCCAGGGCCGCGAAGTCGAGCCAGCGCGCCAGCAGCCAGGGGAGCAAGAGGACCGAGACGGCGGCCACCCCGCCGAGCCGAGCGACCAGGCCGACCGTCGGCTCGTTCATCTGGGTCATGGCCTGGGCCATCGCGGCCAGGACACCGATGATGAGCGCCACCCCGAGCGGTCCGGCCGCAAGCAAGACGGCCACGCGCAAAGCTTCCCGGGTTGCGCCAAGCAGTACGGAATCGTCCATCAGTTCATCCTCGACGGGTGAACAATTCTGGGAATCTTTTACCCACCGGCTCCCGAAGACCCCAGCGCGAAGGTCCGCAAGAGGCCATCGGCCACCAACCACCAGCCATCGACCAGCACGAACAGGGCCAGCTTCAAGGGCAAGGCCACCTGAGCCGGGGGGAGCATGATCAGCCCGGTCGCCGCCAGGACGGCCGAAACCACGAGATCGACCACCAGGAACGGCAAGTAAATGAGGAAGCCGATCCAGAGCGCCGTGGTGAGTTCGCTGATCAAAAACGCCGGGGCCACAACCCGCAAGGGAGGCGAAGCGACCGGCGAGGGGCTTCCGTCTCCGTTGGTCTCTGCCTCGGTCGCGATCGGGTCTGCGGCCGCATGGACGGAGAGGGCGTCGAGATAGTGACTGTGGCCGGTTCGGTGGATCTGATCGAGCATGAAGGTTTTGATCGGTCCGGAGCCGACCTGCCAGGCCTCCTCGACCGGCAGCTCGCCATCGGCGTAGGGGCGGATGGCGTCGCGATAGACGGACTCGGCGGCGGGAGCCATGACCATGGCCGTGAGGAGCAGCGAGAAGACCGTGAGCACCTGATTGCCGGGGACCTGAGGACTTCCGATCGCCTGACGCAGCAAAAGCAAGACGATGTTGATTCGAACAAATGCCGTGGCCATCAACACCGCCACGGGAGCGAGCGAAACGGCGGCAAAGAGGCCGACCGTTCGGGCGACGCGCTCGACCTCGGCCCGAGCCGTGGGAGGGTCGGCCGACGTGTCGTCCGCAGGAGTTGAGGACGGATCGGACCCGGCGGCAGGATCGACGGTTGAGTCAACCGAGCCGGACTCGAAGGCGGGGGCCTCGGGGTCGACTCCGATCTGAAGGATCGCGGACGCCATCGGCGTGGTGTCGAGTGGCGAGGTGGCCGCCTCCTGTCCGGTGGAAGCGGACGAGAGCGCGAACAGCAAGGCCACTGACATGCACACACAGGCAGATCGAACGATGGTTCGTTTCATTTGCAATCGTCCTGCAATGCGTCGCCGGGGTGGTGCGAATTGGGCGTTGAGGGGGAGGGGTCGAGTTCCCCGAGGAGCGATGGGGCTCCCTGCGGGCCGACGCCGACGATCAGGGTCCGATCGCCGGCTCGGAGCAAATAGACCGCGTGCCTTCCCGTCAGATGAGCCCGGCCGACCACGCGCAAGACCCCCGCGGACCCTGTCGGTTTTCTCCGGGTCCCGAGCACGATCCCAACGCCGACGATCGCCAGGACGGCCGTGAGCACAAGGCTCACGGTGGCTGGGTCGCCAATCCCCCCCCTGCCCCGCAACGCCTCGGCGGCCGGAGCGCCGGGCTTGACCGCCGGTTCCTGAGCTGCCAGTGCTGGGGCAAGGATCAGGACCAGCAGGAAGACCAGACTCGGCCGGGCCATTCGGGTCGAAGATCCACGGTGGTCTGCGCCTTGCATCATCGTGCGCCGGTCGGTTCGGGGGAAAAACGGGCGGGGATGTCGCGATCGGGCGATGAAGACCATGATTGATTCGCGTCGTGCGGGCTCCGGTCGCTCGGCATTCTTCGACGATCGTTCGGCCCCCTCACCCGGCCTTGCGGGCACCCTCTACCCGGTGGGCGGGGGAGAGGGATGAGCATGCGTAGGGTCCGTCGTGCAGGAGGTACCCTACTAGACGAAGATGGACTCCCGGCCGGCGGGCTCGGGGAGGGTCAGTTGTCCTCGGTCGTGCAGGCGGCGGAGGTGCTCGGCCAGTTCGGACTGGGCCGACTCGGCATCGTCGAGCCGAAAGGGTCCAAGGGATTCCATGGTCTGGTGAAGGGCGGTGGACGACTCGGGCGGCAAGGCCTCAAGCACCTTCTGGCGTACGGGACGAGCGGCACCGGCGAGGGCCAGGGCCCAGACGGTCGCGTCTTCGTCGTGGTAGGCGGTCCGAAGGTCGCGGTCGCTGAGCTTGACCACGTCGTCGAAGGCGAACCAGAGTCGGCGGAGTCCGAGGTCGAAGAACTCGTCGAGCACGCGGCGCTGCTCGACCGGGTCGATGCGGTCGAGCCGGGCGATCTCGAGCGTGACAGCCTCGACGGCGGCGCGATCAAGCTCGGCGAGCAGTTTCGAGGCGAGGGGTTGTTCCAGGCTCACCACGAGGATCGCCGCCTTGCGGATGGGGGGGATCGGATCGCCAGGGCGGCCAGAGGTTGCTGAGACATGCTCAGGACCGTCAAACGCGGTTGTGCTCATGTGTCTGCTCCCTGTTCAACCCATCGTCGGAGCACGGCCGCGGCCGCGGAGGGATCACTCCTGACCAGTTCTCGGACACGATCGGCCGGGCCAGGAGTGTCGTCGTCTGGCATGGGAGGCAGATGCGGACGAGACGTGCCGGCCATCGCCGACGAGGCACGCAAGGCGGGCCGACGGCCGGAGAGCCAACCGCTGGCCGCGGCAATCAAAGCAAGCCCGGCCACGCCTCCGAGCACGGCCGCGGGGACCCACCAGAGGGCAGCTTCCTGGCGAGCCTCACGCACGATCGGGCGCGGCGTGTCGGGTTCATTGGGCAAGGGTTGCATGAGAATCTGCACACGTCCGAGCGATGTCTCGGGAATCACGTGAGCAATAATCGTGCGCACATAGTCCTCGGTGAACGCGACGAAGCGATCAATCGCGTTTTGCTTTGGCTCGCGAGCGTTGAGAAACGCATCGTGCCGCGCCAGGTAGTACGAGGCCGGAACCTTGACCAGCACATTCGCCCGAGCGGGAGGCGGCTCGGCGGGGACCGGGCTCGACGCGGCGGGGGGTTCGGAGGCCATCGATTCGGGGGGCGGATCGAGCGACAGCGGGCCGTTCGGAACCACCTTAACGATCATCGACGAGGAGGGGGGAGCGGGCGAAGCGAGCGGAGTCGGCTGAAACGTAGGGGCGTCCTCGTCGATCGTGGGGACGACCGGCGCGGGAGGATCGGAGTCGATCGGCGTGTCGAGGCGAACCTCAACCAAGGCGCCGTCGATGACTGGGGAGAGCTGTTCGGCAATGGCCGCTTCCCAGCTCCGGGCCAGGGCTTCGGCTCTCATGCTGCGGGCGAAACCGGGGTCTCCGGCCTTGAGCAAGGCGTCTCCCTGGGCGTCAATGATGGTCACGTCGTCGGCCTTCAACTGGGTGAAGGTGGCGATGACGTTGAGCACGCGATCGACGGTGGTGGGTGAGAGGGACCGGCTGCGATCGGCCCGGAGATGGACCCCAGCGCGGGCGGCTTCAGGTCGGGCGAAGGGGCGGCCGGGTTTCGGCATCAGGACGACGACGGCCGACTGGATGCCGGGGATTTCCTCCAGGGCACGTTCGATTTTGCGGGCCTCGGCGCGGAGATGGATCTCGGTCCGTTCGGTGGCGTCGGCCATGAGAGGGGGGCGAGTCGGGTCTTCCACTTCCTGAATCAAGGCACGGCGGCTCAACCCGAGCTGGTCGAGCACCTTGAGCGCCTCGGCGAGACGGGCGGGAGGAACGGAGACGCGACCCCGGTCATCGGCCTGAGCGTCGATTCCCTTGAGGGCCAGCTCGTTGAGCAGGGCCTCGGCTTGATCGGGAGGAAACGCTCGACCCTGATCGAGCCACTCGGTCTGATCGGCTTTGGGGGTGAGCAGCGACGAGGAGACCAGGGCAACGATGGCGACGAGAATGGCGAGCGCGGCCACGCGGTAGGGGGCCTGCTGTCGATCGCGGAGCCAGCCTGAGAGCCCCTTCAGCCGCTCTCCCAGCCGACGCCTCCCGGACCCCGGGGCTGATCTGGCCCCGCCCGGCTCGCGATCTTCGCTCCGCATAATCGCCCCGCCCTTTTTTTTGCTCGATCCGCGGTGTGCAAGGCTCGAACCGAATCGAATGATTCAGAGCCAGGCCATCCGATCGGATGCGACCACAGCGATGCCTCGGGGTTGAAGGTGCTCATCGAGGACGGCGAGAGCCGGCCGAGCGCCATTCATTCCGAGCGGAGCGAGTTATCCGACAAACCCCGGGTCTTGTCAATCGCGGCAGCAGGTCCGGGGAAAATGCGGGCGGGGCGGCCTCCCGGTCAGGAAGGCCGCCCCGTAGGTGCGGAATCAGGAAGGTGGGTTCATGCTCGATCACAGCGTCGGAAGCACTGCTGGCAGGGCTTTACGATGCGATCGCCCGAATCGTGGTACCACTCGATCAGCGGGTGGTGCCGAACAGCGAGGAGCCGAGACGGCCGTAGGCGCTGGGGACAACCGGGGCCTCGGGGGCGATGTCGGTTTCCTCAGCAGGAGCCGGCTCCATCATGCCAGGAGCGGCAGGAGCAGCCTGGCCGGAGCCGTAGGCCTGGCCGGTGCCATAGACAGCGCCGGTGTACTGAGCGGTCGGGGTGACGAGACCCTGGCCGGTCGGGTAAACGGCGTGGCCGTAGTCAACGACCTCAGGGGCGCAGCCCTTGTTGTGGTGGAGCATGCCGAGCAGGCCGCCACCAACGCGCTTCTTCTTCAGAACCCACTCGTACTCGTAGCACTTGGGCGGGATCTTGGGCAGTTCGATCTTCGGCAGGCAGATTTTCGGCAGGCTGATGTGGGGGAGCTTCAGCCCACAGTGCTTGGGGGCCGGAGCGCAGACATCACCATATCCCTGGGCCGTGGGAAGAACACCCTGGCCGCTCGGGGCAACGTGCTGCGGAGCAGCCACAACCTGCGGAGAAGGCATCAGGCCGCCGTGGCCGCCAGCCAGGGCAACGCCACTCGTGGAGGCGAGAGCGAGGGCCAGGCAGACGCTCAAGGTCAAAAGCTTCGACATGGGAGAGCAATCTCCTCAAAGATTCGGTCTGCACGCGATCAACATGGCCGATCGGTCGGTCGGCGTCATCGCGATGCAATTCGGTTCGAGATGGACTGGGACCTCACTTCGGCAGACGTTCCCGGCGTCTGGGGCCGACCGGCCCGACCGTCATCAGGTCACCCCCTGGGGTCTCGATGCTCCCGAGTCCTCGCCGCGGCGATCCCTTGGCGAGCCACCCGTTGTATCGTCATCCCCGGGCGGTCCCTTGAACGCCTTCCCCCTTTTCTGACAAGGGTTTAGGGCGAACGGACTTGCCGGTCGTCCCGGTCCGAGAGCCGCTTCCGCCTGGGTAAACCGTGACGCCCAATCAACCGAAACGACCGCGCAGACCGGAACCCTTTCGGCACCGCAATCCACAGGCTTTCGCCGATCCGTTGAGCTTCTCAGGGCTGGCTCGCAACGGAAATTCTTCAACCCGCAGGAAGCCCCGACCCATGGTGAGGGCGAAACGGAACCAGGCCCCTGACCTCGCTCAGCCCGAGTGATCGGGATCGGAGGGAGATCAAGGGCCTGGCCGGTGAGTCGAAGGGGATCCGCTCGTCCGCGGAAGACCGCGACTTCGCTTACCGTCGGGAGGCGGGTTCGACTTGCTCATCGTGTCGAAGATCGGCCGAGGCCGACGCGAGCCCCTCGGCCGGATCGACCCGGAGCAGGATCAGCTCGTTGCGTTGGAGGTCGGGTTCGCGGTAGAGCTCGGTAACCTTGCCTTGCAAGGAGGGAGAGAAGCGATCGTAGACGCGGTCGCGGATCAGCATGTAACTGGTCGAGCGGTCGGGGTCGGCAATCCAGCCGAGCAGGGTATTCAGATCGCGCTGGATGCGAAGCTGAGGGTCTTCGATCAAAAGGCCGCGCTGGGCTTCCATGAACAGATCGTGCGCGTCGTTGGTTTCGGGCTGACTGCCGGGAACCGGGGCCAGGTTTCGATCGCGGAGATAGAACCAGAGCCCTTCATCCAGCTCGTGAAAGAACATGACGGTGGTCTGGTCTAGCGGAACGATCCGCTCGATGGTTGCGGCTAGCGGCCGATGACTCTGGTTCGAGACGACCGGCCGAGCAATGGCACCATAGATGATCAGCACACTGCACGACACCGCCCCGGCGATCGGGGCCAGCGCCATGCCTTCGGCTCCTCGACGCCAGGCCCAGGCCGAGCCGATCACTCCGATACTGACGACCACGGCCAGGCCCACCGCAGGAGTGACGAGATCGGGCATGCGCTGCGAGAGCACCACCGGAGCGGCACAGGCAATGACGAACAGAGCCACCCAGGTCGTCTGCAACATGAGCCTCGGGCCGAAGGCTCCGGTCCGGGCCGCTCGGGCGAGGCGGACCCATTCGGATCCCGCCAGAAGGGCCACGGCGGGCAGACAGGGGACGTAATAGTTGGGTTTGGCCACCGACCAGGTGCTGAACATCAAGAGATTGGCGAAGGCCCAGAGCCAGGCGAACCAGATGGTCGGCCGGGTCGATCGCCCTTTCTTCGTGAACGGGAGGACCAGGGCCATCAGGGCCAAGGGGGTCCAGGGCATCGCCATCCAGAACCACTCGGCGGCCAGCGGAGTTCGGCGGCCATGATGCGTGACGCCGGCCGATCCGACCTTCTGGCCGATCTCCAGCCACCAGACGCTCAGGGCATCAAACCGAGCCACCAGCACCGGGACCGGCCAGCAAAGGCAAAGCCCCAGCATCAGGAGGATGCCTCGCCAGTCGGCCAGCGAGCGCACTCCCGGACCGAAGCGTCGCGAGAGCATGAGATAAGGCAGGACCGTCAGCCCGACCAGGACAAGAATCACCGGGCCTTTGGTGAGAAACCCGAGCCCGATCGCCGCGTACATGACCAGCGTCCATCGGGAGGACCCCCGCTCGTCGGCCGGCGCGGCCAGCTCGGCTCCCTCGCGATCACCGTGCAAGCGTCGCCAGGCGGCGTAGAGCGCGAGCGTGGTGAAGAAGGCGAGCGGGCCGTCGTTGCCCGCCTGACGGTGCTCGGTGATCACATAAAAGGTGGTACAGTACGCCAGTCCCGCGGCAAGGCCGACCGATCGACCGCCGAGCCGACGGCCCAGCCCGTAGACGAGCAAGGTTACGCCGACTGCCGAGAGGGCCGAGGGCAGCCGGACCATCAGCTCATCGCTTCGGCCACTCACGAGCATCAAACTGGCGCTGACCCACCGGGGAAGGGGAGGCTTTTCGAGCCGGGGGCGACTCTGAATATCGGCGATGAGCCAGTGGCCGTGCTCGACGGTGTCAAGCGCCTCGGCCGCGGCTCGTTGCTCGCGTTTCCCCCAGAGATCGACCGCGCCGAGCAACCCGAGAAAGGTTGCCAGGGATGCAAGAGCCAGAACCGCCTCGGGCCCTCTCGAACGGATCCAATGCGAAAAACGAAGCGGCATCGTGACTCGCCCTCCCTGGCCGTCGCAGACGCTGCTCAACCTGCCGCCCGGCGACACGGCGCGGCGCGGGCTGGTCTCTCGAATGATGTTTGGTGCACCATAGCCCAAGGCATCGCGGCCGACAAGGGGAACCCTCTCGGCAAGGACGATGGGGATTGAAGCGGTCGGGAAATCGAGTGTCAGTAAAGTACCCGACCCGCTTGGCCTGACTCACATTGCGTCGATTCGAGAAAAAAAACCGGGAATGCCAGGCAATCGGCCCGTGTTGACAGGGTTGCGGACCTTCGGGTATATCCCAGCCCCAATCAACTTGATGTGCGATTCGCGAGTCATCGTGCCGCAATCGCCTCTCAGGTTGACGACGTCCGGACCCTTCACGTCGACACTCGCTTCGGTGTGCTGGGGGTTTTTCGAGGCGTCGGAAGGACGCACGGATGCGATGGCAAGGGGGCATCAACGGGCACAGGGATGGCCCGGCCCCCTTGCATCACGACGCGTGTACACGTCTTTCCTCGGTCAGCCAACGGGGAATGTTTTGGTCCGACGCACCGCTCCCCGTTTGTTTTTTCCGGAAGCGATCGATTGCGTCGAGCGTCTGTGATGATCGCCCATCCCGGCCGGTCCCGACGCACCCGAGGCCGAATCACACGTCCGCCATGGAAGGGGGATGGCCCCATGCGGCTCGCCATGACCAGGATCGTCGCGCCACCCCGTGCGCCTCACCGTCGGTTCGTTCGCGAGCGCACCGAAACGCAACCGCAACCCCAACCCCGATCGCCAGGACTGTTTCCTGGCGAGCCGGAAACCTGCCGACGGAGCCTCCGGCACTTTTTGCCGGTGATGCTTCAGCTTGGTTTGCTGGTTGGGCTTGCAAATGTGTACAACCTTGAAGGTCGGGGCTTCCACCTCTTGCTGGCGATCGCAACCGCGGCCCTCCCGATTCATTACGCCCTGCCATTTCGCTGGAAGAAGCCGTTTTTCGTGGGCGCTTCGATCGTGGGGCTTGTCTGGGTCTTCGGCGCGTCGACCGCAGTCGTGGTCTTGCCGATCGCACTGGGTCTGATCGGCCTTTGTCTGGCCCCCCTGCCCTGGCAGGCCAAGGTATTGGGGGTGCTTGGGGTCGGGGTTGGGCTGGGCCTGATTCAGGCGGGGGTAATCGAGTCGAGCCTGCCGTCGCCGGTGCTGCCCATTCTGGGAACGATGTTCATGTTCCGGCTCATCATTTTCCTGTATGAGCTGAAGCATGCCCAGCAGGCCGAACCAACCAGCGATGTGCTGAGCTATTTCTTCCTGCTGCCAAATTACTGCTTTCTGCATTTCCCGGTTGTTGACTACCGGACCATGCAGCGCGGCTATTTCTCGGGCGAAGTTCACGCCGTGCAGCGCGATGGACTGAAGATGATGCTCAGGGGATTCGTCCACCTGATGCTCTATCGGTTCGTCTATCATGAATTGTTGATCAGCCCTGAGCAGGTGGCCGGACCCGGCAGTCTGGCACGATTCCTCACGTGCAATTATCTGCTCTACCTTCATGTCTCAGGGCAGTTTCACATCGCGTGCGGCATGCTGCATCTGTTCGGCTTCAAGCTGCCTGAGACGCATCATCATTATCTGCTGGCGACGAGTTTCACCGACTACTGGCGCCGGATCAACATCTACTGGAAAGACTTCATGGTCCGCGTCTTCTTCAATCCGGTGGCGTTCCGCTTGAAGCGCCGACCGCAGTGGCAGGCCCTGGCCGCGGCAACGACCGTGGTGTTTGTCGCCACGTGGTTCTTGCATGCGTACCAGTCATTCTGGCTGAGCGGTTCGTGGCACTTCAGCGTGCCGGATGCCCTGTTCTGGAGCATTCTGGGCGTGTTTGTGCTGATCAACGTGCAGCTTGACGCCCGGCGATCGCGGGTCCGCCGCAAGGCGAAGACAATCCCTTCGACCTCGGCCCGAGTGCGGGGAGGACTGGTCTGGTCGGCCAAGGTGTCGGCGACATTCGTGACGATTGCCTTGCTCTGGTCGCTCTGGACCAGCCCGAGCCTCGATGCCTGGCTGGCGATGCTTCGCCGGGGGATGGGGTCGTGAATGAGAACCTTCCCCCCCCCGCTCGCGCCCCGGAGCCTCGATCCTCTGCCCCTCGCGATGCGATCATGACGGTGAATCGTCCCTTGCTCTGCCAGTTCGCGCTAGCCGCCGCCCTGCTCTGCTGGGGGCTGGCACCCGAGGAGTTTCGTCCCGAGGCAGCCGAATCGCTCTTGCTTGCCGGCAAGAATACCGCCGACCTCGACCGCATGGAGGCCGGTTACTATGAACACCTGCTTGATACGGGACGACGGCTCGACGGCGAGACTCTTGTTTCTTCTCCGCCCAAGCCGCCTCCGTTCAAGGTGACGGACCTGGCGCGGCCGGTCGACGATTTTCGAGAGTGTGTCCTTGAGCCGTCGTTCACGACGATTTTTCAACAGGCGCGATGGACGACCAATGCCCTGGGTCTGCGAGACCGGGAATACGAAGCACAAAAGCCGGAAGGAACCTATCGAGCGGTTCTGATCGGTGATTCGATCGGCGTCGGCTGGGGCGTGCATGACGGCGAAGGCTTCGAACCGAGGCTGGAAAAGGCACTCGATACGCAATCCTCGACGGTCGGCGGGCCTCGGATTGAGATCCTCAACCTCTGTGTTCCGGGTTATGCGCCGGCCCAACGGCGAGAGCATCTGGAGCGGCTTGGCTGGTCGCTCGATCCCGATCTGGTCATCGTGCAGGCGACCGCCGCCGACCTGGACTGGGACGAAGGGCGGCTTCGGCGCCTGCTTTCTGCGGGGTATGGCTGGGAGATTCCTATTTATCAAGATGCCATCAATGCCGCCGGCCTGAAGCCGGGTGCCAGTTCGTCGAGCATCAAGAAGGGGCTGGAGGCGCAGCAACTTCGAATCCTGAGCGATGTGTATCGGGCGCTCGGCTCCGATTGCAGTCGCCGAGGGGTTCCGGTTGTCTGGATCTTGCTGCCTCGCGTGGGACGGTCGGTCAGCGCGACCGAGCGACAGACCCTGGTTGACCTTGCGAAGGCCTCGGGGTTCGATCCGGTGCTCGATCTCTCCGACGCCTTCGACGGCCTCTCCCCCGCAACTCTGGCGATTGGCCCGAACGACTACCACCCGAACGCCCAAGGGCATGCGATCCTCGCCCAACGCCTGGAGGACGCGCTGGCCAATCGGCCGGGTGCCCCCTGGACCCAACCGAGCCGGCCCGGATCGGCCGGGGGAGCCGCACACTGATGACCCGAAACCTCACCGTACGAGCCCCCTTGCTGTCGGCCCTCCTGCTTTCGGCCGCGCTGCTCGCTGTCGGCCTGATTGACTGGCCGGCGGGTCGAGCACGATCGGCCATGCAGTCGCTGCGATCGACCGAGGGCAACAACGCTGACCGCGACGCCAACGCCGGCGGGTACTATGAGGGACTCATCAACCGCGGTGATCCCGAGGACCGGGCCTCGGATGAAGTTGCCTTGCGATTGCTGGGGAAGCCCGGCCGCTGGGTGAGCTTCCACGATATGGGGGCCACGCACTACATTCCCGATTCGTTCATTCAGTTCCAGCTTTATCCGAACATTCGCAAGCCGGTGTTCGATCATGAGTTCACCACAAACGAGCACGGCCTGCGCGATCTGGAAGGCTATCAGGTCGCCAAGCCTCCAGGAACGTTCCGGATCGTCTTGCTCGGCTCGTCGATCGACATGGGCTGGGGTGTCGACGTTTCAGAAACGTACGAGAACTGGCTCGAAGAATGGCTCAATGCCCGGGCGGTGAAGATCGGGCTCGATCGCAAGTTCGAGGTGCTCAACTTCGCCATGGCCGCTCACGGACCAGCGCAACGCCTGGAACGGTTCCGCACCTTCGCGAGCACTTTTGATCCTGATCTTGTGCTCTACTCGGGAACGATGCTCGACCCGAGGCTCTCGGAGATCCACCTTTGCGACCTCCTGCGCTATCGAGCCGACCCGACGTACGACTTTGTGCGGGCGGTGCTTGAGGTCGCTGCCCTGACCGACGACGATCTTGCGCTGACCTCCGAGGGCCAGCTCAAGCGCCGAGGCCGCCTGAAGGCGAAACTGGCGCCGCACCTCTGGACGGTCGGCGACGGCGCGGTCGGCATGCTGGCCGCCGAATGTCGATCCCGGCGCCTGCCCTTGGTGTATCTGATCATTCCTCGGGCCGGCCTGTCGGATCTTCCCGGCAACCGGGACGAAGGAGTTTATCGGCATCAGGAAATGGCTCGTCGCCACGGCATTCGTTTAATTGACCTGACCGGAGCGTTCGACGACGAGGATCCCTCGTCGCTCGCGCTCGCCCCCTGGGACGACCACCCGAACGCCGAAGGCCATCGGTTGATCTTTCTCGAACTGGCCCGAGCCCTCGTGGCGGATCCCGAGCTTTCGATGCTCTTGCTCAATGCCGAAGGCGGTGGGCGTCTGTTGACGGCTCACCCGCTCGATGAGTTCGATGACTCGCATCCGTAATCGTTACCAATCGACCGAAGCGGCCGGGGTGGCCTGCGTCTCGCTCGCACCGGCTTGACCGCCTTTCGATCACATCTGCGGCTCGTGACCCTTCCTGTGATGACCGTCAAAGGACTGACGACCATGCAACCTCACCGAATCGCTCCACCACGGACCACCAGCGAACGTTCGACCTCGGCTCCGACCGGTTCTTCGATTCGCTTCCATCCCGATCGCCGGATCGATACGGGACATTCCGCGCACCGGCCGGCGCTGGCTCCTCGGGAGACGATCCACCTGGCCCAGTTGCTCGATCGCGCCGCCAGCCGATGGCCTGATCGGGTCGCGGTCGAGACCGAAGACGGTCAGACGATGACCTATGCCCAGCTCGACCACGCCGCCGATCGGCTCGATGCCCGCCTGGCGCGTTATGGTGTGGGCCGAGGGGACCGTGTGGGGGTGATGCTGCCGAAGTCTCGGGAAGCTGTCGCGGCCATTCACGGCATCCTTCGTGCGGGGGCTGCCTATGTACCGGTCGATGCCACCGCTCCGGTCGCCCGGGGAGCCGGGATTCTGGCCGACGCCTTCGTCAAGACGATCGTGATCCATGCGTCTCTGGTCGCCTCCCTGCGCAACGCCTGGCCCGGCCCTGGCCCGCTGCCCAAGTTGATCGTTGTGGGAGAGACCGGCGACGACGATTGCGCGACCTGGGACGAGGTGATGGCCGACGAGGCTCCCACGCCCGATCCGTCCCCTCGGTTCGATGGCGATGTGGCATACATTCTGTATACCTCGGGATCGACCGGCACGCCCAAAGGGGTGACCCTGACGCATCAGAATGCGTTGTCGTTTCTCGACTGGTGCGTCTCGACGTTCGGCCCCGAGCCGGGTCGACGCTTTGCCTCGCATGCGCCGTTTCATTTCGATTTGTCGGTCTTTGATCTCTACGCCTCGTGCCGGGCAGGGGGAACGCTTGTTCTTGTGAGCGAGGCGATGGGGAAAGACCCGGCTCGGCTGGGCGATTTCCTGGCCGAAGGTCGGATTGACGTCTGGTATTCTGCGCCGTCGATTCTCGGCCTGCTGGCCGAGTTCGGCCGCCTCGATCGCCCGGAATTTCACGCGCCGTCGCTCGTGCTGTTTGCGGGAGAGGTGTTCCCGATCACGCAGCTCAAGCGGCTTCGGAAGCTCTGGCCATCGGCCACGCTCTGGAACCTTTACGGGCCGACGGAGACGAACGTTTGCACGGCGTACCGGATTCCCGCCTCGATCAACGACGACCGGACCGAGGCCTTCCCAATCGGCCCGGTCTGCCCCCCGCTTGAGGCGCGAGTGGTGGATGAGCAAGGCGACGACGTTCCCGAAGGAGACGAGGGGGAGCTTCTCATTTCCGGGCCGGGCGTGATGCGTGGTTACTTCGGGCGCGATGATCTGACGGAATCAGCCTTCATGGAAGGCCCCGACGGCACCCTCTGGTATCGGACCGGAGACCTTGTCGCAGACCAGGGCGGCGGTTGCTTTGCCTATCACGGGCGTCGCGACCGGATGGTGAAGAAGCGAGGCTACCGGATTGAGCTGGGAGAAATCGAGGCGGCGCTCGATCGCCTCGACGGCATCTCCCGAGCCGCGGTGGTTGCCGTACCGGGCGACGCCGGTCTGACGATCACGGCGTTCGTTGCCATGAAACCGGGGCAGAAAGGCTCAATCATCGCGGTCAAGCGGCATTGCACCGCGCACTTGCCTGCCTACATGATTCCTGATGCCATCCGGTTTCTGCCCGCTCTGCCGTCAACCTCGACGGACAAGATCGACTATCCCCGGCTGATGGCGATCGCCTCAGGCGAGGCCTCGTCCGAGGCGGCCTGACGGCGGGGGCGTCTTCCCTGGACTCCGGAACGTTCCGAGGTGCTCGTGCGGCTGATTCCCGGTCACCTGACGAGCTGGAAGCCCTGGTATTACCGGGCCTTGATCCCGGCACTGCGGCGGCTTGGCCCCGAGCAGTCGGATGCCGTCCTGGAATCCCTCGGCCGTCTCGTGGCTCGCTCGCCGTACCGAGCCCGGCGGATCGCCGCTCGACTGGCCGACGCTCGCGAAGGGCTTCAGGCCGACTGGGATCTCGACGCGGCCCGACGGGCGCTTGCCGGTAATCTCGCGCGGTTCTCGGCGCGTGATTGCCTTCTCTCCGGGCTGTCGGACGAGGCCGCCCTGAGCCGGTTCGACGTGACTGGAGCCGAGCACCTTGATACGGCGATCGGATCGGGATCGGGCCTGATCCTGCTCGGGTCGCACTTCGGCGCCTACCTGGCGGCAATGCACTGGCTCGTCCGTCGTCGGGTCCCCTTGCGGATGATGCTGCAACGTCCCCACCATGTCTCCGATGAGCTGTCACGCTGGTTCGACCTGGCTGGAACGCTCGACGACCCGAACGGCCTGCCCCGCCACCCGCAATCGGCCTTGTTTCTGAGACGAGCCATGCCGTCGGGAGACGGGGTGTTGCGTGTGCTTCGAGCGCGATCGGCCCTGGTCGAGGGCCTGGCGGTCTTGATCAACGGTGATGTCGCCTGGGACTCCCGCTGTGCTCGACCGGGTCGATTGCTCGGGCGTCGGGTCCAGATTCAGTCGGCCTGGGCCGATCTGGCCGTGGTGACGGAGGTGCCCGTCGTACCGATCTTTTGCTCGCACCGGCCCGCGGGGCGATTCGCGATGACGATTGATCCCCCCTGGTGGATCGCTCCGGGGAGTCAGCAAGACGCGGTAGACCACTACCTTGCGCGACTCGACGCCATGATTGCGAACGAACCGGCCGAGGCCATCTCGCATCTCCTCTGGCCGACCGATGATCGTCCGAGCATCCCCGGCCCTGCTGCCCCTCGGCTGCGATCGACCGCCCCGGGCATCCCCTCCCGAACAATCGAGCAGACGACATCCGTGCGCAGGCTCCCTGGAGCCTGAACATGCCCGTGACGGAGGGAACGCACGAGCCGACCCTTGCCGGCGGATCGACTCAGTGGGGCCTGGTTTTCGAGGCGAGCCGGGTGCGGTCGGGCCGCAGTTCGAGGGCAAGCATCCGATCGGGCTCCCCTTTTCTCGGATGGATCGACGTGGCGCGATCGAGCAGGCGCACCCGTCCCAGATGCTCCAGATCGTCGAGAATCCACTGCGGACCCACGACGTAAACCCGTTCCTCGTCCGAATCGAACTCGATGACGAGCCGATCCGCAAACGACGCCACATCATCGTGTCGCCGAACCGGAATGGGCAGATAATAGGTGATCTGGGGATCAGGAATCCCGACGACCGAGAGATCGGCGTCGGGAGGCAACTCGGCCGAGAACCGCGTGGCCAGCTCCGATTGCCCGCGATAATCGTCGACCTCGGGCATCGCGAGCGATTGCACCAGGACAAAGGCTCCCCAGACCACCGCGAACGTGCCGGCAACGGCCGCTCGGGGCTGACCCGCGTGCCAAAGTCGATCGGTGATCGTCAGCCCCAGGCCGACCAGCGTCGCAATACTCGCCCCGGCCAGGGGCAATCCCGACCTACCGCTCGCGGCAAGGCCAAGCACACCCACGATCCCGAGAAGGCCAAGCAACGGCATGGTCAGTCGGGAGATGCGGGCGATCGGCCAATGTCGGAGACGATCGGGGATCGCTCCGGTCATGATGCGAATCAGGCCAAGCGCCGCCCAGATCGACAGCGGAGGCAAGGCCGGAATGATGTAGTGCTTGTGCTTCCAGGCCGAGAGGGAAAGCACGAGCATCATGCCGAAGGTCCAGCAGAGCAGGAACCGCCCTCGAGGATCGCTCGTCTTCTGCGCTCGAACGGACTTCGCGTGGGTCAAGGCTCCGAAGATCGCCAAAGGGGTCCAGGGCAAGGCGAGCCAGGCCGAGGTGTAGCCATAGAACATCGGGTCCTTGCCACCGCCGCCCAGATCGCCGCTGAAGCGTTCCACATTGTGCCGCCACCAGACATCGAGCAGGCCCGGTTCGCGAAGCATCGCCGCCGCCGGCCAGGCAACGACCAGGGCCAGCATGACCATCCAGCCGATGGGGTCGAGGAGCAATCGCCAGGCAAGCCACTTGCGTTCCGCGATCGCAAACAGGCCGCTGCCCACGGCGACCAGGACCAGGCCGACCGGCCCCTTGACCAAAAACGCCAGGCCCGCCGCCCCGAAATAGGCCAGACGCCAGCCGATCGGAGGCCGGTCGCCGTTGCGATCGAGCACGCCGGCCGCGAAGGCCGCCATTGCCATCGTCACGATGGCGCAGAGCATCATGTCTGCTTCCGCCAGCCGCCCCTGCATGAACACATAGACTGAGCTGGACTGAATCAGACCCGCCAAGAGGCCGACGCGGTCGCCATACCAGCGAGCCGCCAGCCAGGCGATGACCAGACTGGTCAGGACGGCCGAGACCATTGCCGGAAGCCGAGCAGCCCATTCGGCCTCGGTGTCGAAGACGAGCAGCGAGGCGGCGATCGACCAGTGCATCAAGGGGGGCTTGTCCCAGATTGGCATCCCCATGATCCGGGGAACCAGCCAGTCGCCCGATTGCAGGAATTCCCGCGCGGGTCCGGCAAAGTTCACCTCATGGAAGGTCAACGCCCAGGGCTGACCGAAATTGACCAGCAATAACGTCAGACCATAGAACGCGACGACCAGCGCGGAACGGACGGAAAGGGGGTCGGTCGACGTCGAACCGACCGAGGGTAAGGTCTTCGAATTAGCAATGACCGCAGAGGGTTCCATCATGCGGCCAACCATGCCTCTCACCCATCCCTGTTCCGAAACTCAATCGGTTCCTCCGATCGGGCAATCTGCTCGAACACGGGGGAATCCGCCACCTGAAGCACTCTCGATCATGACCGCAACCTTTTCCATCGACAAGGGTGCGACAGCACTTGAGGCGATTGGAGGCGGTTCGCTCGCCTCAAGACGGATCCATCTCGTCGTTGGTGCTGCCAATCCCCAGGCATCGGGGAAGCCAGGCGCGGGTCGATCGGCTCGCGGCGATCAGGAAGGGAACCTTGGGTAAGGCGGCCACCATGCGGAGGTCGTCGGTCAGCGTGCTCCGGTCGCTTAAAAAACGGACCAAGGGGTCGGCGTCCACCCCGTCGAACATCCGAGCGAACAAATCGGGAGCGCGGGAGGGTCGATCAAGGAGCGCCCGAAGGAACACGGCGTCAAAGAAATCATATTTCCGATCGGCGATTGGTGCATCGAGCCGTGCGCGGGTCGATCTGTTGCCCGCGATCTGTTCCGCGATCCGCCGACACTGCCGCTGGATCCGGACGAAGGCATACCCGCTGGATGGCCTCGCCGCTCCTCCAGCCAGGCCAATCGGCACGATCCGGGCTCCTGGCGCGGTGTTCGGCCGATGGGTTGTCATGGGAATGCGTCCGGCTTCTTCTTCGATCACCTCGTACCGCTCGACGTCGAAGCAGCGATCGAGGTAGGAGGCAATCTCCTCTCGGTGTCGACTCGCCGAAACCGGATCGGGAAAGAGGTACGTGTTCTCGACCAGCGCTTCGCGATCGGACAGTGGAAGGACATAGACGAAATGAGGCCCATCCGACTGATCGACACGGAAGTCCATAAGGATTGGACAGGCGGGATCAAACACCGAGTGCTCGGTCCGAACCGTCTGGCCGAGGAAGTGCTGGACCATGGCGGCCTCTCCCGAACGCGCGGCTTCGGCCAGGGCTGCCGGTCGCCGAGCACTGGTATAGGCCCGGACACCGCGAATCGTCTCCTGAGCCAGATCGACCGCAACGGTCTCGGCTTCGAGGGTCGTCGCTCGGATCGACGCGCCGAGGTACGGGTCGATCGCGTCGTCCCCGGCCAGGCGATCGAGAATGCGGCGGTAGACGTCGATCGACCGCAAGCGTCGGTATCGGTAGCGCGTCGACTGCGATTCGATCCAGTTCCCCCGCTCATCCACGACGGCCCATCGAGTCCAGGCGTGGGTGGCGAGGTCGTCAAAGGGGGTCGGCTCCACATCCCAGTAGCACCAGGTACGGTCGTTCGCGTACCCCGGCCGCCGATCGACCAGCGCCATCGACCCGCGATCGCCGAGCGACCGCAAGTGCCAGGCCAGGCTCAGCCCGGCACATCCGGCTCCGAGGATCACATGATCGTAGGTCGTCGTCGACGGCCGCGGCGTTCGGTGCCGGGGCACGAGGATCGAGTCGCGGGAATCACTGATCGCGGTTTGGGGCATCCTGGGTGGACTGATCACGACCGCACCTCCCCTGCCCTCGGCCGATCCCAGACCGCCTGCATGCGGTCCATCCCCAGCACGACGATGACGTGAGGCAGTGTCAATGCGCTGACCATCGCCAACGCTGCCAGGCCGAAATCGGCCACGTCTCCGGTTCTGGCTCGCACGAACCACCAAAGGCCCCCCATCATGGCCAGGGCGATCAACGTGGTCGGCAGGGTGGAACGATGGAACCGGGCCAGTGCGGTGAGCCATTGGCCGGCACGGGCCGCCGATCGGGTGGGCTCGGCCACCGGCAGCAAACGCACGACATGCCGAACCGAATGCCAGGCATTGAAATAAACTCCCATCGCCAGAACCGGCGGCACGACCGAAAACAGGACGACCAGCAACGCCGAACCCGCCGCCTCGCTCAGCGCAACGGCTCGGCGATCGGGACGTCGCCAGGCTTCCACGGCGAGCGTTGCCAGATGAAAAGCAACGAGAAGTCCCACCGCGACCAGACCGGCTTTCCGAATCGATTCCGGAATGGCCCAGCGGGCCGAATCGCCAAAGAGACGGCCGGTGAGGGCATTGGCCGCCTCGGCGAACATGGCGTCGAAGACCAGCACCGGAAGGGCGATGGGCACCACCCCCCGAACCAGAAGCAGCAGCACCGACCGCCAGGCCGGCCATTCGCCGGTGTGGTCAGGCGAATCATCTCCCTCGACTTGCAGCCCGAACCGGTCGACTCGGCTCCAGTAGAGATCGCCCTGGCCAAAGTGGAATGCTGCCACGACCAGAAACCCAATCAGAGCCGCCATGGGCGCGATCCACCAAAGCATCAAGACAACCGCGATTGCCCCCAAATACCCCGCAAGAAACCCCAGGCCGCCCGGCGACCGATCGCTCTCGGTAGGAATCCGATGATCGAGCGCTCCGTGGGGAATCCCGAACACGAGGAGCCCCACCCCCCAGGGTGCCCACTGCACCGCCGGCCACTCGGCAACCTCAGGGGCAAGTGCGACCAGCCCCAGCGCAGCGGTACAGGCCAGAATCCCTGGAACCGATGCCATCAGGCTCATCGACGCAGATAGATATGACATGTGACCCTCAACTCGGGTCGGGGAACCCCATAAAGAATCCGGTCGTTCAATGGAAGTGGCTGCATCCCCGGCGATGTTGTAGACATGACTCCGTCGTCGTCGAGCCTTGAGTCGAAGCGAACGCAGAAACATGTCCCCTTGAGAAACATGTCCCCTTCTGTCTGCAACCGCACGCTCATCACAATTCAGCCGGGTTTTCCCGGCGATTTTCTCTTGACGACGGATTCCCCTCGACTATGCCACCCTGTAGGAAGTGCAACATACCGGCGACCACTCCGGACGAACGTCTCGCACGGCGTGGGTTCCGCCCATCACATTATCGCCGGAAGCCTTCCGCATCGACCAACGACATCTCGGCGAGTCTTGAAACGTTCCGACTGTGCGGACCGGGTGGTTCTCGGTCTGCGCACGTTCGCCCTTGTCGTGAACGGTCACATCTTCCCGCACCCGGAGGAACGACGCCGTGGAACTGTCCCTTTCCCAGTTCGAGCTGGTCTCGAACATGTTTTCCTTTACGATCGCCGCGATGGGAGCGGCGGCCCTGTTCTTCTTCTTCACCAGCTTTCAGATCCACCCGAAGTACCGGCTCGCCGTCCTGGTCTCGGGTGTGGTCGTCGCCCTGGCGTGTTACCACTACGTCCGGATCTACGATAGCTGGCACGACGCTTATGCCCTGACCGAGACCGAATCGGGCGTGGTCTTCCAGGAAACGGCCACGCCGTTCAACGACTACTACCGCTATGCCGACTGGATCTTGACCGTGCCGTTGCTTGTCATCGAGCTGATTGCCGTCATGGCCCTGGCGGCCCCCGTGGCTCGCTCGCTCTCGTGGCGGTTGGGCGGGGCGGCTGTCTTGATGATCATCCTCGGCTACCCTGGTGAGATTTCCAGCGACAATGGGACACGATGGCTCTTCTGGGGCCTGAGCATGCTCCCATTCTTGTATATCCTGTTTGTCCTGCTGACCGAGCTGTCGACCTCGCTCGAACGCCAACCGAGTGAGGTCCGGGGACGAATCAGCTTTGCTCGATACTTGATTGTGATCACCTGGTCGTTCTACCCGATCGCCTACCTCGCCCCGATGATCGGCCTCTCGGGAGCAAGCGCGGAAGTCGCCTTGCAGGTGGGCTACTCGATTGCCGACGTGCTGGCCAAGGCTGCGTTTGGTCTGTACATCTACTCGATTGCCGCGACGAAGTCGGAGCTGGAGACGGGCGAGGCTCTCTCGGCACACTCCGAGTACGCCGCCTGAGCATCGGGTAAACCGGGAGCGGTTCCGGGGGGTGGCCTACGCCCCCCGGTACTCAAGCCAGCTTGGGTTGCATGATTCCCCGCACACGTTGTGCTGTGACATCTGCATCTGTCGAACGCTGCTTCACCTGATCGTGAATCCGGGACGCACCGGGGAGAGGCAATCCCCGGTTTCCGATCCCTCGACCGTGCGGCAAACCGACTCAAGGGCAATGGCACCCGGAGGACCGGCCAATCATCCGATCTGGGACGGATCGCGGCGAATCGCTACACTGGGCGTACCGTGGTTCGTTGAGCGATCGGGCCGGCCCTGGCCTGGTGCAGACGCCCTGCTCGTCGAGAGATCGTTGTTGCCATGCCCGGTCCGTCGCTGTTCGATTCCCTGCCTGATCCTCATGACCGTGATCCAAAGGCGACCGCCGGGGGAGTTGGTCTGCCCAGCGCTCCACCGGTGCTCAGTGTCACCGAACTGACCAGCTTGATCCGCGAGCTGCTCGAATCGGCATTTGCCGAGGTGGCCGTATGCGGCGAGATCTCCAACCTTTCCCGCCCGAAGTCGGGCCACGTCTACTTCGACATCAAGGACGAAGGGGCCCGCATCCGGGCCGTCCTCTGGCGGACTCAGGCCGCCCGGGTTCCTTTTGATCTGGAAAACGGCCTGGCAGTGCGAGCATGGGGCAGCGTCGATCTGTACCCGCCGCACGGCTCGTATCAGATCAATGTTCGGACCATCGAGCCGGAAGGGATTGGGCCGCTCGAACTGGCCTTCCGGCAGCTCTGCGACCGCCTCCGGATCGAAGGTCTGTTCGACCCGGCCCGCAAACGCCCCCTTCCGAAGTTTCCCCGGCGAATCGTGGTCGTCTCCAGCCCGACCGGCGCGGCGGTCCGAGACATCCTGACGATCACCGGTCGGCGCTGGCCGTCGGCCGAGATCCTGATCGCCCCGGCCAAGGTTCAAGGCCAGGGGGCGGCCGAGGAAGTGGCCGCCGCCATCGCCATGGCCAATCGCCTCCGCCAGGTCGATCTGATCCTCGTCGGCCGAGGCGGCGGCAGCCTGGAAGACCTCTGGGCATTCAATGAAGAAGTGGTGGCGCGGGCAATCGTTGCTTCCCGCGTTCCGATCGTTTCCGGAGTCGGGCACGAGACCGACCTGACGATCGCCGACCTCGTGGCCGACTTGCGCGGCCCGACCCCCAGCGGCGCGGCCGAACTGGCCGTGCCCGACGCTCGTGATGTGCTGGATCGGCTTGAAACGCTTTCTGGTCGAATGGCCCGCGCGCTGGCGCTCCGATCGAGCGACGCTCGATCGCGGCTCGAATCGCTGGCTGATCGGTCCGATCGGGCGATGGCTCGCCTGCTCGATCGTCGCCGCGATCGCCTGGCCGCCCTGGCCGGTCAGCTTGATGCCCTCAGTCCGCTCGCCGTTCTTTCCCGAGGCTACAGCCTGACGCAACGGCTCGACGACGGCCGAGTCGTGCGAGCGCCCGACGATGCCCGGCCCGGGACGGTGATCCGGACTCGGCTCGCCTCGGGATCAATCCTCAGCAGGGTCGAAGCGAGCCCAACCGACGGGGAACCCGCGCACGACGAGCTGAACGCCTCTTCGGCCGACACCAAGCGGCCTGCCCGCCGCGACCGCCGCCCCGCCCCAGGTGCCGCGGCCCCCGTGCCGACTGATCGCCCCCGCAAGCGCCTCGCCCCCGGAGGCTCCGGCCCCTTCCGCACCGATCCCGAACGGAGCTGATCTGATGCCCGACGACCCTCAGACCTCCCCAACGGCTTCTGAACCGAATCCCCCGTCCTTCGAGGTCGCCCTGGGACAGATCGAGGCGATTGTCTCCGATCTGGAACGGGGAACGCTCGACCTTGATGCCTCGCTGGAACGCTACGAACGCGGAGTCCGCCTGCTCGCGCAGTGCCGCACCACGCTCCAAACCGCCGAGCGGCGGGTCGCCCTGCTCACCGGCACCTCTGAGGAGGGAGACGCCCTGACCACTCCCTTCGACGATCCCTCCGCCCTGGCGGCCGACCCTGACGACGATTGAACGCTTCCGATCTCCTGACGCAACGTCGGTGATTCGCTGACGACCGTCCCTCCCCTTGCCGGAGTGCCTCCATCCGGTTTCCCCCAACCACCCCCAACCATGCAGCTCCGCCGTATCGACCTGAAGCTTGTCCGTCTTCCGCTGGTTCGTCCGTTCCGAACCAGCTCGCATGTGAAGGATCATCTTGCACATATTCTTGTGCGCGCCGAGTCGGCTGATGGACTCGTTGGCTGGGGCGAATGCGCCAGCCCGTCCGACCCGTACTACTGCCCCGAAACGACCGAAACGTGCTGGCACATCCTGCGCGATTTTCTCGGGCCGCTCGTGCTGGGCAAGGACTGGGAGACGATCGACGATCTCACCGCCCTGTATCGCCTGGTGAAGGGGAACAACTTCGCCAAGGCCGGCCTGGAGATGGCCTGCTGCGACCTACTGGCCCGGTCGCAAGACATCTCGCTTGCCCGGTTCATCGGTGGCGTGCGGCCGAAGATCGCCTCGGGGGTGAGCCTGGGAATCGAGGATGACCTGTCCGCCCTGCTTGATACGATCGAGCGGCATCTCTCGGCTGGTTACAAGCGCATTAAGCTGAAAATTGGTCCCGGGCGTGATGTCGAGGTGGTCCGAGAGGTCCGTCGCGTCTACCCTGGCATCTTGCTTCAGGTCGATGCCAATTCCGCGTACACACTCGACGACATTGACATGCTGCGTCGTCTTGATGAGTTCGATCTCCTCCTCATCGAGCAGCCGCTGGCGCACGACGACATCATCGACCACGCCCGACTCCAGGCTGCCCTGCAGACGCCGATTTGCCTCGACGAGTCGATTCACTCGGTCGATGATGCCCGCAAGGCGCTTGAACTTGAGGCCTGCCGGGTCATCAACATCAAGGTCAGCCGGGTCGGCGGCTTGATGGAAGCTCGCCGCATTCATGATTATTGCTTCACGCGATGTGTTCCCGTCTGGTGCGGCGGCATGCACGAGTTCGGCATCGGCCGCGCCGCCAATGTCGCACTGTCGAGCCTTCCCGGCTTTGTCTTCCCGGGAGATGTGTCCGGTTCCGACAAGTACTACCTTCAGGACATCGTCGATCCCCCCGTCCTCGCCTTCGACGGCGACGTACCCGTTCCCAAAGGTCCGGGACTCGGTCACGAACCGGTCGAAGAAATCATCATCGGCAACACCCGGCGTGAGGTGACGCTCGACGCGAACGAGGTCGATCGGTAGGCCCCGACTCACTCGGCCTACAAGTCACAACACATGATCGAATCACCCTCTCCTCGGAACCCGACCTCCATGCCACCTCACGACCTTCTCCCTCACCTTTCGTCCCGGCTCGACGACATCGTGATGCTGTTGCGGACGCTTGTCGAACATGAATCTCCCAGCAAGGACAAGGGCGCACTCGACGCCCTCGCCGATCGTCTAACCGGGTTTCTGCACCATGCTGGAGCATCGTCCGTCGATCGGATCGCCAACGTCGAGGGGGGCGATCATCTCCTCGCGCGTTTTGACTTCGGCCACACTGCACCCGATGCCCCCAGGCCCGCCCTCCTGATGGCACACTTCGACACGGTCTGGCCTGTGGGAACCCTGACCACCATGCCCTTTCGGGTCGAGGATGGTCGCGTGCATGGCCCCGGAACCTTCGATATGAAAGGAGGGCTCACGCTCCTGCTCACCGCCCTCACGGCGCTGCGCGATCTGAATCTGAGCCCGCCTCGTCCGGTCGAGTTCCTCCTCACCTCCGACGAGGAAATCGGCAGCCCCAACTCGCGTTCCCTGATTGAAGCGACGGCTCAGAACGCCGCTTATGCCCTGGTGCCCGAACCTCCCTTGCCTGGAGGCGGCCTGAAAACGGCCCGAAAAGGGGTCGGACGCTACACCTTGAACGTCAGCGGCATTCCCGCCCATTCCGGCATCGAACCCGAAAAAGGCAGAAGCGCCCTGCTCGAACTCGCTCATCAAATCATCGCCATCCACGCGATTGCCGACCCTTCCCTCGGCACCACCCTGACCGTCGGTCGCGCGGAAGGAGGAGGAGCCGTGAACGTCGTTCCCGCCTCCGCCACGGCCGAGATCGATGTGCGCGTTTCTACCCTGGACGAGGCCGACCGGGTGGACCATGCCTTACACGCCCTCACTCCCACCCTCGACGGCACTACGCTCACCCTCACTGGTCGGCTCAACCGCCCTCCGATGGAGCGTACCGCTGCCACGGCTTCACTCTTCGAGCGTGCCCGAGAGGCGGCACAACCGCTTGGCCTTGACCTCACCGAAGGCTCCACGGGGGGAGGCTCCGACGCCAACTTTACCTCGGCAATCGGCCTGCCCACCCTCGACGGTCTTGGCCCCCTGGGAGCGGGTGCCCATGCCGTTCACGAGCACATCGAGGTCGATTCCCTCCCCCTCCGCGCCGCGTTGATCGCAAGCTTGATTCAGTCTCTTTAATCTGAGCGTGTGGAGTACGAGACGGATGAGCGACCCCACCATTGAACCGATCGTGATCCGCCGCGCTGAAAGCCCTGCCGACTATATTGCCTGCCAGGATGCCCAGCGCCGATCGTGGGGCCTGGTTGATGAGTCGTACGTCGTGCCGGTGGCGACCCTGGTGGGCGCGAACCTGCATGGAGGGTTGGTCCTGGGTGCCTTCCTGGACGACGGCACCGCAGCGGGTTTGTCGTTTGCGTTTCTCGGGAAGATCGACGAGAAGCTCGGGCTTTACTCGCAATTGACCGGCGTCGTTCCCGAGTATCAGGGACGAGGTCTCGGGCGTCGGATGAAGCAGGCTCAGTTCATGATTGCCGAGGCCGAAGGGCTGGCCTGTGTTGCCTGGGCGTTCGATCCGCTCCAGGCCGGCAACGCTCGGTTCAACCTCGATACCCTGCACGCCACGGCATCGCATTATTTGGTCGATATGTACGGTCCCCGAACCGACGACCTGAACGCAGGCATTCCGACCGATCGGCTCATCGCCGTCTGGGAGCCAAAGCAGTTGACTCGCCCGACACTCCCGGAGCACCCCTTTGGAGAGTTGCCCTTGCTGATTGATCCTGATGGTCCCACCGCAAAGCCAATCGATCCGAGCGTACCGATCGTCTTGCTCGAAATCCCGGGCGACCTCGCCGCACTCCGCGCCTCGTCTCCCGAACGGGCGAACCGCTGGCGACTGGCCGCTCGGGAGGCATTCGAATCGGCCTTCCGCAACGGCTACCGGGCGGTCGGAACCGTCAGAACCGGAGAGGGTCAGGAACGTCGGCAGGCGTACGTCCTGCATCGCCCGTTGGCCGACGCGTCGGCCTGATCGGGACTGGAGGCCCAGCCGGGGGGTGGGTAAGATCCGTTTCAAATCATTCGAGCCCGGCCGGGGCCGGCACGGCGAGCCCTCGGCGCGGCATCGCCTCCCGAAATGGTTTCGGGGCTGGCCCCTGCTCCGGAACAGAAAAAGGCCCGGAACCCATGACGAGCAACGACGCGACGGCACCATCGGGGTCGCGAACCCTTTCGAGGCGCCAGTGGATTCAGGGAACGCTCGGTGCCCTCGCCGGGACGGCAATGGTTCCGGCCGCGGCTCGCACCCTGCTGGCGACCCCAAAAGGGGCCCCCCTGAACCCCCCTCGCTACTGCCTGAACACCAGCACGATCCGGGGGGCCAATTCCGAGGTCGGTCTTGTCGATCAGATTCGCATCGCGGCCGAAGCTGGTTACGACGCGATCGAACCCTGGCTCCGCGACATCAACCGATTCAAGGATGAGGGCGGTTCCGTCCGTGATCTCGGGCAGCAGATTGCCGATGCAGGACTGGCCGTGCCCAGCGCTATCGGCTTTGCCCGGTGGGCGGTTGATAACACCGACGAACGGGCCGCCGGCCTGGAGGAAGCCCGACGCGACATGGCCACGCTGGCCGCGATCGGCGGCACCCGGCTGGCCGCCCCTCCTGTCGGCCTGACCGATCAACGCTACGGCGATTTGCTCACCCTGGCCGAGCGCTACGCCACCTTGCTCGAACTGGGCACCGAGTTCGGCGTGGTCCCCCAACTGGAGGTCTGGGGTTTTTCCCAAACCTTCCAGCGGCTTGGCGAGGTGGCGTTTGTCGCGGTCGAAAGCGGCCGACCCGACGCCTGCATCTTGCCCGACGTGTATCACTTATATAAAGGTGGATCAAGCCTTGAAGGGCTCTTGTACCTCAACGGAGCCTCGATTCATGTCTTCCATCTGAACGATTACCCCGCCGAACCCCCTCGGGAGTCGATCAGTGATGCCGATCGCGTGTTTCCGGGAGACGGCGTTGCCCCCTTTGATCGATTGAGGGAGATCCTCAGTGCGATCGGCTTCAACGGCACCTTCTCGCTCGAACTGTTCAATCGTACGTACTGGACCCGTGATCCGCTTGAGGTTGCCCGCGAAGGGCTTCGCAAGATGAAGGCCGTCACCGGCGATCCCGCCTGACAACCTCGCTCGGCGAAATTCGGAAGACACATCAACACCAGGCCCCGTTCTTCCTGCCTCTCCTCTCCTCGGTTCGGAAGAACGAACTTGGTCCGGTTGGTCGCGTAGCAACGGCCCACAATCGCCGAATCAATCAATTTTTATAACAATTTTTCCGAATTGTTCAGAGTGCTCCATGCGTCGAAGGGCATCGCGTAAATCGTCCAGGAAGTAGGTCTGGTCGACGACGGGCTGAATTCCACGGTCCTCGACGAGTTCGAGCAACGCGGCGAATTCAGCCGGGGTGCCCATGGTGGTGCCCAGCAACTGGAGTTGCTTCCAGAAGATTGGAAACACGTTGAGCGAGGGGACCGGTCCGGTGGTGGTCCCGAAGTTGACCAGCCGACCGCCGGGCCGGAGCAGGTCGACGGCATGGGCAAAGGTTTCTCCGCCGGCGCTGTCGATGACCACGTCAGGCCTGCCCCCAAGCGCCCGAAGCGTGTCGGGCCAGTTCGGATCTCGATAGTTGACGCCGCCCTCGGCTCCCAGCTCTTTTGCTCGTTCGAGCTTCGCGTCACTTCCCGACGTAACGAAGACCCTCGCTCCCAGGGCTCGGGCGATTTGCAAGGCATGGATCGCCGTCCCGGCGCCGATGCCGGTCACGAGCACCACCTCACCGGGCTGGACCTGCCCCTTGGTCACCACGGCCCGATACGCCGTCAACCCGGCCAGGGGCAGTGCGGCCGCCTGCTCGAAATGCAGCCCGGCCGGTTTGGGGAAGACATTCTCCAGGGGCACGACGATCAGTTCGGCAAAGGTCCCGTGATCGGGCATGCCGAGAATCCGGAACCGTTCTCCCTGAACACGTTCATTCCGGCCCCAATCGAGACTCGGGTTGATGATCACATCTTGCCCAATCCGGAGCCCCTCGACTCCGTCTCCCAACCCTGCAACCTGCCCGGCACCGTCGGAACCGAGAATCGCGGGCAAGGTCACATTCGGGTACATGTTCCGCGAAATCCAGAGATCGCGGTGGTTCAGCGCCGCCGCCCGGAGCCGGATGACGACCTCGCCGGGACCGGGGGATGGGTCGGGCACCTCTTCAAGGTGGAAGTGCTCAATCGACCCAAACTCTCGGAGGACCATCGCCTTCATCTGCTCCCTCCCGACCTCAAAGAACCGCGCAGCCTGCTCACAAATCCGGCTTTGCGAGAACGACACCCCTTCAGCCTACGCCGTTTTGGACTCCCGGCTCAAGTGCCGCGGAACCTGGCAGCTACGACAGCAACCACCAGGTGGCACCATGTCCGAGCAAATTCCGATCCAATCGGCAGTTCGGTCCATCGACAAACCGAACCGACTGACAACGGTGCCATCGGGCCGTCACGACCGACGAGTTGTTCGCGCGCCCCAAACAACCAAGGCACCCGAGCGCAGACCCATCAGGAAACCGCTCACCCACCCCTCGATCTGGTTGCTCCCAACAGGAAGTTGGACGAGGGGATTCAAGTTCGTTCTCGATTGACTCCGACAACCTTGACAGATAAGATCCTGTATTGCCAGGGTTCGCGATGTTCCACATCTCCCTGGTCGAGGAAACTCGCATGATTCGAGGCGATCGGAAACGGGATCGTGGCTGGATCGGCCTGGGCATTCTGCTCGGGTTGATGATCGGTGGTTTGCCGACCGTCGACGTTTGCCCGTTGCCAGCCGGCGCCCGTTCGACGCATCACTGCGAGCCGTTGCCGGAGCCTGAGCCGTCAAAGCACCACTGCTGTCACACTGTTCCAGGGGTTCCGAACGCCCTTCCCACCCGATCAGCGGTGCCGGTTCCCGTCTCCCCAGCGGCTGACGGACACTGTCGGACGCGAACCAACTCCTGTTGCTGCGTGACGAACGTCGCGCAACCGGTGGTCGATCGCTCGGTTCGTTCCAGCATTTCGCGCGATCAGTCCCGCACATCCCACTCCTTCGAGCCGACGCTCACGCTTCCAAGCTCGCCGTCGGCGTCCCTCCTTCTCGCGAGCGGTCTCCCCCGACCGGCTCCATCCTCGGTTCCCCTCATTCTGACGACCTCTCGGTTGCGGAATTAGCAAGGCCTCGCCCCTCGCTCATTGAGGCCGGCGCATTCCGTTCGTTGTTGTTGTCTGGCGTTCTCCATCCGCCCCGTGATCTTCCCTGGTCGCGTTCTTCCAGGGTCGACGGATCGGATCAGGTGCCTCTCTACAACGATCCCTGAACTGCCGCTGCCCCGTGTGTTTGCCAACGCCGACGGGTCGCGAGTGATCGCGCGCCATCCGACCGGGCGCGCCTCGCATCACCGTTCCCTCACGCGACACTCGCCGCCGAGATCGCCGAGCGATTCACCCTTGAACCGAACCGGTTGAGGTGTTGATCGATCGGTGACCGGCCCGCGTCCCGTCTGCGGTCGGAGAGCGTCCATCACGTGCATTTCATGTTCGGAACCGAATTCGACTGATCTTTCCTGAGGAGTTTGAGACCCATGACGCGCCGATCGAATCTGTTCGCCCTGGGTGCCTGGCTTGTTGCCATGGCCCTTGCGGCCGTACCCGCTTCTGCCGACACACCCGCCGCCGCGTGCGCCCTAAATCAAGGGGCAGCGAAGGCTTGCTGCGCCACCGATGTGAAGGTCACGCTTACCTCCACCACTGTCACTGAAGCCAAGGCTTGCTGCGCCGACGCCAAGGCTTGCTGCGCCGAGGCTAAGGCTGCCGAAGCCAAGACCTGCGACGCCTCATGCTGCAAGGATCAAGACGCCTGCAAGGCTTGCTGTGCCGACGCCTGCGCCTCCTGCTGCGACGCCGCAAAGAAGGCCGCTGAAGCCAAGGCTTGCTGCGCCGACGCCAAGGCTTGCTGTGCCGAGGCCAAGGCTTGCTGCGCCGACGCCAAGGCCTGCTGTGCCGAGGCTAAGGCTGCCGAAGCCAAGACCTGCGACGCCTCATGCTGCAAGGATCAAGACGCCTGCAAGGCTTGCTGTGCCGACGCCTGCGCCTCCTGCTGCGACGCCGCAAAGAAGGCCGCTGAAGCCAAGGCTTGCTGCGCCGACGCCAAGGCTTGCTGTGCCGAGGCCAAGGCTTGCTGCGCCGACGCCAAGGCTTGCTGTGCCGAGGCTAAGGCTTGCTGTGCCGACGCCAAGGCCTGCTGCGCTGCAACGAAGGCGTCGTGAGTTAGGTTGAGCCGTCTCGCTTGGGAGCGTGGTTCCCGGACGGTTGGATCAGTCTCACCGTGATCTTCCAATGCCCGGGTGATGGGAGCGCGGGTGGCCGAAGGCCAGGGAATGGGTCCAATCCGCAGTCAACTCGCAACGGAACTTCGAAACCACGCTGAGCCAGAGCAATTACACCACAACCGGCCCGCGATCCTGTTCCCCGGAGGAACGATCGCGGGCCATTCTTGTGAACGCAACGGTCGAGATCAGCAAAGACGTCCGCACCCTCACGCCGTCATGACACAGGCTCTGGGGAGCGAAAGTCCTGCCATGCAGATGCGGGCCACGGGCTTTCTCATGTCATGGTGCAGACATGAGATCGCCCTCTTGGGCATCAGGCACGCTCGCCCATCACGCTCACCGTCACGCGACGACGATGGGGATGGGTCCGATGCTCCCAGAGAAAGATTCCCTGCCAGGTCCCCAGGTCGCAGCGGCCTCGGGCGATCGGAACAGAGAGCGACGTCTGCGTCAGAATCGATCGGACATGAGCCGGCATGTCGTCCGGGCCTTCAAGCGTATGCCGAAAAATCGGATCGCCATCGGGCACCAGGCGGGCCGTGTAGCGCTCCAGGTCAGAGCGGACACTCGGATCGGCGTTCTCGCAAATGATCAGCGAGGCGCTCGTATGATGCACAAACACCGTGCAGAGCCCCTGATCGATGCCAGACTCGGCCACAATTGCCTGGATCTGGTCGGTCAGTTCAACCGTGCCCCGCCCCCTCGTCACAACCTCGATCGAGTCCGAGTGAATCATGGCCGCCATCGCTTTCAATCCCTGCGCGACGCCCTGAAACGCCGTCTGAGTTCAGCCCCGCTGCCGAATCGCCATCGGTCACGGAGCCGGCATCCAATACTGGACTGGCGTTTCAGGGAAGACTCCGAATGAAGTTCCCATCCGGCGGCATGAACCAATGATCCACCGGACGCAGCGTTCTCAACGCGATTCCAGACGATCTGGAAGCGAGCGATCCGCTCAGGAATTCGGCTCTTCGAGACCGGGATCCGCCGGCTCGGTCTCGATCGGGGCCGGTTCATCGGCCGGAGGCTCAATCGTGGTCGGCTCGTCGGCAGGAACCGGCTCGTCGGCAGGAGCGGTCGACTCTCCGCCAGGGGTCGCGACCGCGTCGCCGGGCATACCGCGCATCAGGCCGGAGCGGTCCATTCCACCCATGTCGTCGCCGGGCATTGCCGGAGCGGCGGGCTCAACGGGCGTCATTGCAGGATCATCGCCAGGGCCGGCATCGCAGCCGGTCACGAGCAAAGCGCCGCACAGGGCGAAACCGGTCATCCAGGCAAGTCGAGTCTTCAATGCGGACATCGTGTTGCAGCTCCTGGTTTGAATGCTCAACGAAGGATCGACCACCGCGAATCCCGGAACCAGCCGGGCCTTAGAGCGTTTTTTGATTGCCTGTGAAGGGTCAGGGAAATGGGGACTGGCTCCGAGTCTTCGAGGTGCCTGTCCCCCATTTCCCGGCGAGCCGCTCCGCTCAATCGATAACCACTCTAGGCGGTCGTAAGCGTCTCAAGTCGGGGAGACCGACTCCACACTCTTCTCTCTCCTGTACGCAAACGGCATCCCAATCTGTTGGTTTTCTCGAAGAGGTTCGAAACGGTTCTCGATCGTGCAAGGCCTCTTGATCAAACCCGTCGCCGGGTGCATCAGGTTGCCCAGACGACTCGCGGCCGTCAGAATGCAGACATCTCTACCGACCGACGAATCTGCCACCCCGATCCGTTCGATTCCTCAGCCGCCCTCGCCCTGCCCCGAACCGAACCGAACCGAACCTCGGCGAGGCCGCCACAGGCAACCCCCGGGAGCTCATCGAGCAATGGATTTTCAGAACGTCCGCATCACCTGGCTCGGCCACTCGACCTTTCTCATCACCTCGCCCGAGGGCCAGACCCTGCTGGTTGACCCGTTTCTGGCCAACAACCCGAAATGCCCGAAAACGCTGCACGACGTCAGTTGCGACGCGATCGCCATCACCCACGGCCACGCCGACCACCTGGCCGATGTGTTCTCGGCAGCCAAACGCTGCTCGGGCAAGATCGTCGGCATGTACGATCTGACCGGCTGGCTCGGCTCCAAAGGAATTGATCAATCAAAGCTGCTCGGCATGAACAAAGGGGGCTCCGTCTGCCTCGGCTCGCCGAACATTGCCCTGACGATGACCGACGCACGCCACTCCTCCTCGTGGACCGAGCAGGACGGCACGATCGTCTACCTCGGCGAGGCGGCCGGCTACGTGGCCACCTTTTCCAACGGCTTCAAGCTCTACATCGCCGGCGACACGTGCCTCTTCGGCGATATGTCGTTGATCCGGGAACTTTACGCCCCCGACCTCGCCATCCTTCCCATCGGCGACCACTTCACCATGGACCCCCGCGCCGCCGCCTTCGCCTGCCGTTTGCTCGGCGTCAAGGCGGTGATCCCCTGCCACTACGGCACCTTCCCCCCCCTGATCGGCACCCCCGAGCAGTTGCGGGCCCAGATCGACCACCTCGGCCTTTCGACCGAAGTCTTTGCTCCCGAACCGGGCGAGACGGTGGGCTGAGAAGTATTCCGGTCAGCCTCGGAGGCGATCGACGAACGCCGCGTGCTCAGGGCTGGCCAGGCCGGCTCCGAGCGCCGCAAGCACGGCGTTCAGGTCTCCCCGCAGCAACGCCGAGGGATCCAGCCAGAGGCCAGGGAAAACCGCGCTTCGGAGTCGGCCCTGCTCGTCGGCCGAGATCAGCTCGTAGCGGTCGTCCTGAAGGACTCGCCAGTCAATCGCACCGTCAAGCACGCGCCAGGTGAGGTACTCCCGGACGTTGCTGCGACGATAAACATTGAGCTTGGCGTTCAGATCAAGGCTGACACTGCTGGAGGCGATCTCGACAACCAGTTCCGGAGCGCCTTCGATGTAATCGTCGTCCGAGATCCGGGCCTGGCCCCCTCGGGCGGGGTCGATCATCAAGAGGATATCGGGCTGGGGCTCGTTGTCGAGGTCAAGCCGGACGGTGGCGTTATCAGCGACGAAGACGCCCTGCGTCGCGGCTTCGTAAGTCCCTAGCCAGGTAACAAGGTGGGAGTGGGGGCGCCCATGGTTTCGGAGACGGACGGGGGATCCCATGTAAACGACTCCCTCAATCAGTTCGGCCTTCTTCAGTTCGGGCATCGCATCGTAGCGGCGCTCGAACTCGGCGCGAGTGAGCCGGTCACCATTCTCGAGGGGAGGGAGTGGTCGGACCGATGCCCCGGTCTGGCGATGGCTGGCGGTTGTGCTCGATGCGGAGGCCATGATCGCGGCTCCCCCGGACGGTCGTCCTTCGTGAACGCAGATTCTCCGGCGCAATTGTACCGGCCCGAGGGCGTCGGGGCGAAGACGCCTCCGGGCGGGCGAGAGACCTGCAACGGCCCGGCCCGATCCATCAGCCGGCCGAGCGGCCTGAGGCGGCGGTCGATTCGTCGGCCTCGCCGGTGATGCCCAGATGCTGGACAAGGTCCAGGCAGGCCCGGACGATGCCATCGACGTCGAGGCCGACCTCGGCAAGCTGCTCGTCGCGCTCGGCGTGCATGACAAATCGATCGGGCAAGCCGAGCCGGCGGACGTGCGAGGTGTTCCGACCGGCCTCGTTGGCGGCTTCCAGCACCGCCGAGCCGAAGCCGCCCATCAGGCAGCCTTCCTCAACCGTGAGGACGAAGCCGCATTCATCCAGGGCCTTGAAAACGGTCGCCGTGTCGAGCGGCTTGGCAAAGCGGGCGTTGATGACGCCGATCCGAAGGCCGTGCTCGTTGCGAAGTCGTTCGGCCGCGCGGAGGCAGTCGGGGACCTGGGCACCGAGGGCGAGCAACATCCCATCGGTTTCCCATTCGAGGACCTCGGCCTGGCCCAGCTCGATCGGCTGCGGGTCGCGCTCGACTTCTTCGAGGTTGGCCTTCGGATAGCGGATTGAGACGGGGTGATCGTGTGCCAGGGCCCAGTCGATCATCGGGGCCACGTCTCGGGCATCGCCGGGGGCCATCACAACCATGTTCGGGAAAGGACGCATGTAGGCAAGATCATACGATCCGTGGTGCGTCGGGCCGTCCGAGCCGACCAGGCCCGCGCGGTCCATGCAGAAGACGACCGGCAAGTCCTGAAGGGCGACCTCCTGGAAGATATGGTCATATCCGCGCTGGAGGAAGGTGCTGTAAATGTCCACCACCGGCCGGGCGCCGGCCTTGGCCATGCCGGCGGCGAAGGTGACGGCGTGCGCCTCGCAGATGCCGACGTCGAAGAAGCGGTCGGGGAACGTCTCGCGAATCTTCTGGAGCTTGTTCCCCTCGCACATGGCGGCGGTCAACACGGCAACCTTCGGATCACGGCCGAGGGCCGTGTAGAGCGCGTCGGCCACGGCGTTCGTGTACGCCTTGGTCGAGGAGGTTTTCAAGGGAATGATCCCCTCCTCGCAGCGCTGGAAGGGAGCGGGAGCGTGGAAGGAGACGGGGTCCTTCTCCGCCGGTTCGAACCCGCGGCCCTTGTCGGTCAACACGTGCAGGAGGATCGGCCCCTCCATCGCCTTGACCTTTTCCAGGTACGACTGAAGTGTCTTCAGATCGTGCCCATCGACGGGGCCAAGATAGGTAAAGCCCAGTTCCTCGAAGATCATGCCGCCGTGGAAGCTCGCTTTCACCGCGTCCTTGAACTGCTGGAGCATCCGATCGGCCTGGTCGCCAACCAGCGGAATGCTGGGCAGGAGCTTGCGGACCAGCTTGTTGGCCCGGTTGTACTCAGGGGTCATGCGGGCCTTGTCGAGGTAGTAGGCAATGCCCCCCACTCGCGGACAAATCGACATCTTGTTATCATTCAAAATCACAAGATAACGCTTGCCGTGGCTGTGGCCTGCGGCGTTGTTCAGGGCCTCGTAGACGACTCCCGAGGGGAAAGCGCCGTCGCCGATCACCGCCACGCTGTAACGATCGGGGTGGCCGGTCACGATGTCGCCGGCGTGCAAGCCCAGGGCCGTCGACGGGGCGCAGCCGGCGTGGCCGGTCATGAACAGGTCGTAGGGGCTCTCACTCGGGTTGGGGTAGCCCATCAGGCCGCCTTTGGTCCGAATCGAGTGGATCTGATCGGCGCGTCCGGTGATGAGCTTGTGGGGGTAGATCTGATGGCCGGTGTCCCAGATGAGCCGGTCCCGGGTAAAGTCGAAGGCCAGGTGCAGGGCAAGGCACAGTTCGACAACACCGAGATTGCTGGCGAAGTGGGCCGAGCGGCGTCCGACGACGCCGATGAGCTCCTCGCGCATCTCGGAGGCCAGGCGCTCGAGGTCGTCCTCCGAGAGCCTGTGCAGGTCGGCCGGCGATTGGATGCGGGGGAGGATCGGACTCGGGGGGGTGCTCATCGTCAACGGTCCCTTTCCAGCAGGTCCAGGGCCAGGGCCCTCAGTCGGGTGCCGCGGTCGCCCAGCGGCTCCAGTGCCGCGACGGCGTCCTCGGCAACCTGGCGGGCTCGGCGGCGGCTGCCCTCAATGCCGAGCAGGCCGGGGTAAGTCCACTTACCCAGGCCAGAGTCTTTGCCGACACGTTTGCCCAGCTTGGCCTCGTCGCCTTGCACGTCGAGCAGATCGTCGATGATCTGGAAGGCCAGGCCGACCCCTCGACCGTAGCGGTCGAGCGCGAGCAACTCCTCCTCATCGGCTCCGATGGCAATGGCCCCCATGCGAAGGCTCGCCCGGAGCAAGGCGCCGGTCTTGCGGCGGTGAATGGCTTCCAGCGCCTCGACGGTGGCATCAGAGCGCCCTTCGGCCTCCAGGTCGGCCATCTGGCCACCCACCATGCCGCTCGGTCCGCAGGCTTCGGCCAGTTCCAGGCAGCAGCGGGCCGCGGCCTCGCCGGGCTGGATGTCTCGGGCGATGACCTCGAAGGCGAGCGCCTGCAGGGCGTCTCCGGCGAGGATCGCGGTGGCTTCGTCAAAGGCGCGATGGCAGGTCGGGCGGCCTCGGCGGAGGTCGTCGTCATCCATCGCGGGCAGGTCATCGTGGATCAAGGAATACGTATGCACCATCTCCAGGGCACAGGCCACGGGCATCGCCTGATCGGGTTCCCCCCCAACGGCCTCGGCGGCCATCAAGGCGAGAATGGGGCGCAACCGCTTGCCGCCTCCAAGCAGGCTGTACCGCATGGCCAGCAGGAGCCGAGAGGGGCATTCGGCGTCGGACAGACGGTCGTCGGGCAGGTAGCGGTCCAATGCCTCGTCCACTCGCCGCCGGGCATCCCCGAGGAACGCGGCGAGGTCAACGGCGGTGCTCGGGCTACTCATGGGCGGAAGGTTCTGAAGCGAGAGGGGAACGACCCGCCGGTCGACCGGCCCTTGGGTCTTGTGCCTGTTGCGAATCGACTTCCCATCGGGATCGCGCTTCGGCGGGCTTCCGGACATTGTTGGCATTCGTGCCTCGATTGTCCACCCGCCAGCGGCACCCGCCCCGGAGGAATCTTTCCCGACCGATCCCCCCCAGCCTTCCCAGAAGGCCGGAGCCTCGGCCCAACCGGCAAACTCGTCTTGGATTCGCGTCCTTGGGCCGGCACACCTCCGGATCAAGACCGCCGGGAAGGGCCGCAATCCCCCACGAGTGAGTTGCTTGACCACCCCAAGAGCCGATCGCTACAGTCAGGCAAACGGGCGGCGGGATCGGTTCGACGCCGCGATCCGCAACGCTGCGAGGCCCCGACGTGACCGATGCCCCCGCTCCTGCACCGCTCGACCCCGACTTCAAGCCCCGGACCGTCCACGTCCCATTGGGAGAGCGGTCGTACGACATCCGGATCGTCTCCGGCGCTCCCGAGGGTTTCGGCCCCTTCGCCCGATCGGCTCTGGAGGCGACCCGAGCCGGCCGAGGGTGCCGCGTTGCCCTGGTCATCACCGACGCGAACGTCGAGCCGATCGCCGAGCCCTTCGCCCGGGCCTTGACGTCCGAGGGAATCGCCATCGAGACGGCCGTGATCCCTCCGGGAGAAGCGAGCAAGTCGCTCGACCAGGCCGCCGCCCTGCTTGACCGTCTTATTGCCCTGCGGGCCGACCGGCACGCGGCGGTTGTGGCGATCGGCGGCGGGGTCGTCGGCGACCTGGCCGGGTTCGTCGCGGCGACCTATGCCCGAGGGATTCCCTTGCTCATGGTGCCGACGACCCTCCTGGCGCAGGTCGATAGCTCCGTCGGCGGCAAGGTGGCCGTAAACCGACCGGCGGCGAAGAACATCGTCGGCAGCTTCCACCAGCCGATCGGCGTCTGGATCGACACCGAGACGCTCATCAGCCTGCCCCCCCGAGAGCTTCGCTGCGGGATGGCCGAGGTGGTCAAGTACGGAGTGATCCTCGACGCACCCTTCTTCGACCTGATCGAACGCGATGCCACGGCCCTCTTGACCCTGGAGCCCGAGGCCGTCCGGCGGGTCGTCGCCCGCTGCTGCGAGCTGAAGGCCGAGGTCGTCTCTCAGGACGAGCGGGAGGAAACCGGCCTGCGGGCCGTGCTCAACTTCGGCCACACGATCGGGCACGCGATCGAGGCCGTCGCCGGATACGGCCAGGGGTTCCAGCACGGCGAGGCCGTCGCCGCAGGCATGGTGGCCGAGGCAAGGCTGGCCGAACGACTCGGATGGATCGACCACCACCTGACCGATCGGCTTACCCGGCTCTTGCATCATCTCGGCCTGCCGACGAGGGCTCCGGGGCTCGACCCCTCGGCCCTCCGAGACGCCATGACCCTCGACAAGAAGAACCGCGCCGGCCGTATCCGATACGTCCTTCCCCGGTCGCTCGGCCAGGTCGAGCTGACCGACGCCCCGACCGAGGCCGATCTGATCGCCGTCCTGGCCGATCTGACCACCCCCGACCGCTGACCGTGTCAGTACGAGGCGGCGACAGGCGCCCCGGCCTCCCCTCCTGACGCAAGGCGGGCCGGGTTCTTCGGCGCTCCGTACTGGATCGTCAGGCCGCCGAAGATCGAGTCGACCTGCCCATCCATCCGGGCGCTGGAGCCGGGAATCTGGGCGATCGGCCCCTCGATGTCGTTACGGAAGGCATGGACCCATCCGGCCGAGAAGACGATGTTCTCGTTCAGGCGGAGGGAGGCCCCCAGCGAAAGCGAGTGCTGGAGGAACCCCGGCGCCTGGACGTTGAACAGGGTCTGGACCTCGTTGATCGGGTTCTCGTTGAACAGGTAGCCCCCTCGGAGGGTGAGGCGCTCGGTCAGTTGATACTGCCCGCCGACGGCGACGGCGAAGATGCTCTTCCAGTTCAGGCCGCCGCTCTCGATCGAATCCCCCCAGAGGGCGGCGTTGCGGTAGTCGAAATAGCGAAGGTCGACATCGATCAGGAGCCGATCGATCCCCTTGTAGGCGACACCCCATGAGTAGATCGCCGGGACTTCCGCTTGAATGCCGATTCGACGGGGAGACAGGTCGGGGTTGAAGGTATTGTACGACCATTTCTCCTGCCAGATCGGGCTCTTGTACGAGAAGCCGACGTTCCACGAGGGGGTCAGCTCATAGAACAGGCCGATCTCGAAGCCGGCTCCCCAGAAGGGTCGGGCATTGGTGGCGGGGGGAAAGGTCGAGACACCGAACTCGTCCGGCGGGCCGGGAGCAAAGAAGGCGGGGCTGAACTGGACGGTGCCGGTCGTGATCACGGGAGCCACGGCGACCGCAAGGCGGTCGCTCGCCCGGTACGACGCCATCGGCTTGATCGAAAGCAAGGCCGTGTTCGCGTAGATCGGCCCCAGGCCGAAGAACTCGGGAGGCTGACGCGGGCCTAGGGGCGGGGTCGAGTAACTCCCCGCGAAGTTCACGTTCCCACCCACCAGGCCGAAGATCCCGAGGCCCATCGTGAACGGAGACTCAGGACGGAGCTGAAACGAGCCGCCGACCGCGATATTGCTGGCCACTCCGCTATCGCTTCGAGAGGTCCCGAAGCGGCTGGTCGTGGGGAAGACTCCGTTGATCGATCCGGCCGGCAGGGCCCCTGAGTAGTGGATGCTCGGGATGAGCAGCTCCGAGCCGAGCAGGACCTCGTCCCGTTCCAGAAAGCTTAGCGTCGCCGGGTTCCAGTAGCTGGCACCGAAGTCAACAGGGGCCGCTGTCGAGGCTCCCGCCATCGCCCGGTTGATCGGCCCCGCCCCCGGGGCAACCACTCCTTGAGCCCTGACCTCGCTCGCCGAGACGACACACAGCACGAGAATGGTCACCCACCGAAGGCCGCTCGCTCGGACCATGGGAATCGCGTCCTTTCTGAACGTGTGTCGATCAGACCAGCATGGCGAGGCCAGGGAAACGGCAAGCCCAGCGTCCGGAGTCGCCCCCACCTCGGGTTCGGCGAGCCGAGGCATCCGGCCTCGCAACAGGCAGCGGAGCCAACGCGGCTCGGTCGAATCGCACGAGCGGAAGGAGCTTCTGGTCCCCTCGGCTTGAACATTCAACCGTTCTGAAGGTCATCGGCAGGACTCGCTCCGACGATCAGAAAAACCGGCACAATCGACAAAAATCCCCAGATCCACAGACAGGCTGTTGGTGCAGATCCCTGGCGATCGGCGTTGAGCCTGTCGGAGGGCATGGTCTTCGTACTCGTTGGTGAAGGGCTATTGAGCGGTCGATCGGTCGAGGCTGTCATTTCCTGGGCCGGAAGGCGGCGATGCGGTCGGGGTTCGTCTCCAGTCGGGGGCCGCCGATGAGGTCGATGCAGTAGGGGACGGCGGGCATGACGGCATCGAGGCACTCGGCAATGGCCCTCGGCTGTCCTGGCAGGTTGATGATGAGGGACTTGCCCCGGATGACGGCCGTCTGGCGCGAGAGGATGGCCGTCGGTACCTTGGTCAACGAGACCTGCCGCATCAGCTCTCCGAAGCCGGGCATCGGCTTCTCGGCCACGTCGAGCGTGGCCTCGGGGGTCACGTCTCGGGGAGCGGGCCCGGTGCCTCCGGTGGTGACGATCAGGGGGCACCTTTCGCGGTCGGCCAACTCGATCAAGGTGGCGGCAATCTGCTCGCGATCGTCGGAGACCAAGCGGGGAACCGGCTCCCAGGCCGAGGTGAGAACCTCGGTGAAGTACTGGTGGATGGCCGGGCCGCCGCGGTCTTCGTATTCCCCCCGGCTGGCGCGGTCGGAGACGGTGACGATGCCGATGCGGGCGGTCGGAGTGTCGGTCATGGGTGCGATCGTCCTTCGAGTCGGGAGAGGGAGCCCCTGGGTTGACCGGCCTATTGTGCAACCAGGGCGGGGCATTGCACAATCGGCCCGAAGGCTCGACCCCTCGGCCCGATCGACCGGACTGGAGCGACCGACCATGCGCCCTCCCTCTCCCCAGGAACGCCCCGACCGGTTCGGCCCGGAACCCTTCCGGCTGTACGCCAAAGAAGTCCTCCGGCTGGAACTGGAGGACCAGCAGCTTGAGGCCCTTCGCGGGCTGGTCAACAGCCTGATCGCCGAGATGGAGCTGATGGACCAGGTGGATCTGGACGGCGTCGAGCCAGACATCGCCTTCGCCCTCGATCCGGAAGGCTGGCCGCGATGATCGACCTCGACCTGACCCAGACCAACGCCCAGGCCATCGCCCAGCGGGTCAACACCGGGGAGTTGAAGGCCGTCGAGGTGGTCCGAGCGGCGCTCGACCGGATCGAGGCCCACAACGACCGCCTCCGCGCCTTCATCACCGTGACGGCCGATCAGGCGATGGCCGAGGCCGAGGCCGTCGATCGGGCGGTCGACACCGGCCAATCCTTCCCTCTGGCCGGCGTTCCTCTGGCTGTGAAGGATGGCTTCTGGACCAAAGGGGTTCCGACGACCAACGGCTCGAAGGCCCTGCTCGACTTCGTGCCCGAGGCCGACGCCGAGGCGGTCGCCCGCCTGCGCAAGGCCGGCTGCGTGCTGGTGGGCAAGTCGTTGATGCACGAATATGCCTATGGGTTCACCAGTGAGAACCCGCACTTCGGCAACGCGCGGAACCCCTGGGCTCCCGATCGCGTGCCCGGCGGGAGCACGGGAGGAGGAGCGGTCGCCCTGGCCGCCGGAATGGCGCTCGCAAGCGTGGGAGGCGATACGGGAGGGTCGGTCCGGCAACCGTCGGCGCTCTGCGGGGTGGTCGGGTTGAAGGTGACCTACGGCCGGGTCAGCCGACACGGCGGGATCCCGCTGAGCTGGTCGATGGACACCGTCGGTCCGATGGCCCGGACGGTCGGGGACGCGGCCCTGATGCTCGCCGTCATGGCCGGCCCCGATCCGAAGGACCCGGCCACGGTCTCGGCCCCTGCCCTGGCCGATCCGCTGTTGAGAGCGGGAGCGGGAGGGCTGCAAGGGCTTCGCATCGGCGTGCCAACCGGCCATTCCTTTGACGTGGCCGAGCCCGAGGTAGCCGCCTCGGTCCGGGACGCGATCGAGGTCTTGCGGGGGCTGGGGGCGAACGTCGTCGAGGTGGCGTTCCCCGGTCCTGAATTGCCGAGGGCCGCCCACCGAGCAATCATCTTCACCGAGGCCACCGCGGCCCACGAAGCAACCGCCAGACAAAGGAACAATGGCCTGAGCGACGAGATCCGCAACCTCTTGCTCGCAGGGCTGTTCCTGACGGGCGATCGGTACCTCGACGCGCAGCGCCTCCGACGCCTGGTGATCGAGCAGTACCGCCAACTCTGGCGATCGTTCGACGTGCTCGCCCTGCCGACGAGCCCGATCGTCGCCACGCCGATCGGCGTGCAGGAGGTCGAGGCCGGAGGACAGCGGACACCGTTGGTGCAACTGTATCTCGACCATACCTTGCCCTTGAACCTGACCGGCCAGCCGGCCCTGTCGGTGCCTTGCGGGTTTTCGGCCTCGGGATTGCCGATTGGTCTGCAACTGGTCGGCCGACCGTGGGACGAGGCGACCTTGCTGCGGGTCGGCGTCGCATACGAGTCGGCCACCCACTGGACCGAACGGAAGCCGCCGGGCCTTTGAGCCGAGGACCGGCAGGAACGTGTGAGCCTCTGATCGTCGATGACTGTTTCCACCTCCGGAGGAGCCGGACCGATGTTCGACCTGCCCGCCATTCAGGAATCGCTCTGCCAGTTCGGCTTCGACGGCTGGCTCCTGTACGACTTTCGGGGAAACAACGTGCTGGCGAGGAGAGTCCTCGACCTGGCGCATCGGCCGACCGGGTCGCGGCGGTTCTTCTACTTCATTCCGAAGCAAGGGGAGCCGAGGAAGGTCGTCCACCGAATCGAGCCGGGGGCCCTCGACCACCTGCCGGGAGAAGCGACGGTCTATCTTAAATGGCAGGAGCTGGAAGCCGGGGTCCAGGCAATGCTCGGCGGGGCGAAGCGGGTGGCGATGGAATACGCCCCTCGGGTCTCGAACCCGTACATCGCCCGGATTGATGCCGGGGTGATCGAGCTGGTCCGGTCGTTCGGGGTCGAGGTCGCAGCCTCGGGCGACCTGATCCAGCAGTTCGAAGCCTCGTGGACCGACGAGCAATGGGCGATGCACCTGGAGGCGACCGGCGTGACGACCGAGGCGTTCAACATCGCCTTCGGCCTGATCGCCGAACGGACGAGCGGGGGCGGCTCGATCCGAGAGACCGAGGTGCAACAGGTCATTCTCGACCACTTCGAGCGTCACGACCTGACGACCTACTCGCCGCCGATCGTGGGGGTCGGTCCGCACAGCGGCGACCCGCATTATGAGCCGAAGGCGGGGCAGGACGCCGAGATCCGCGAAGGGGATTTCGTCCTGATCGACCTCTGGGCCAAGTGCGATCGGCCGGGAGGCGTGTACAGCGACCTGACCCGCGTCGGCTTCGTCGGAACCGAGGTCCCGGAGCGGTTTGAAGCCATCTTCCAGATCGTCGCCCGAGCCCGAGACGCCGCGATTGCCCGCGTTCGAAACGCCTTTCAGACCCGCACCCCGTTGCGAGGCTTCGAGGTCGATGACGCCTGTCGCCACGAGATCGAGGCCGCCGGCTACGGCGAGGCGTTTATCCACCGGACCGGCCACAGTATCGGCGAGGAAACGCACGGCAACGGCGCGAACATGGACAACCTTGAAACCCACGAGACCCGCCTGGTGCTGCCCCGCACCTGCTTCTCGATCGAGCCGGGGATCTATCTGCCCGAGTTCGGGGTGCGCTCGGAGGTGGACGTCTTCATCGACGCCGACGGGGAGGTCCACGTCACTGGAGGACTTCAGACCCGCGTCCTGCCGATCCTGAGCGATCCGACCGCCTCGGGCCAGTAAGCCAGGCGGTCGGTGCGCCTCCGATGCGCGGCGCGGTGGGCCAGAACACGGCAGGAGCCGATTGACGCATCTTGTTTTGGCTGAGGGATTTGCCTGAAGCCTGGGGCAATTCGTTTCGGGAATGAGCGCGGTCGCTCCGGCCGAACCGGCTCCCGCGACCCGCACGGAAGGGCGGGAGGCATCGAGCGGGATCGAGGCGTCTCCTCGGGAGCCCCGGTGCGCCTTCCGTGCGCGATCTGGTGCGCTGACGGCTCGCTTCGCAAGTCGTTTTCGGGAAATGCGTTGCCTCGAATCACCTGGTTCGTTTCGGGAATCGGGGGATGGAGGAATGGGTTCGTTTCGCGCCTCGACCGAGCGGGCGATCGAACACGATCCTGTGCCAGAAGGTCGAGGAAAAAGAGCAATCATGCAACCACGCATGAATCACCGAGAAGGCATGTCAGCGGAACGTCACGGAGGGAGGAATCGAGCCGGATTGAGAATGCGAGCGTTCAGGGACAGGAGCGAGCGAGCCTCTCTAAGAATCTCTGAATTGAGGGGGGCGGGAGTCACTTTTTCTTGCCGGAAATTGGGGAGCACCAGGACCATCGAGGGGGTCGAACGCGGGGTGGGGAGGGTCGGGATCGACAAGGGATGTTGCCACCATTCAACAGTTCGCGCCGATTTCATGCATGGAGCGACACAGAATCGCGGGGGGAGGTGTAGAACGAGTACGAGGGAGGGGGGCAAAGGTTCAGCACCTTGGCCGGGTCCCTTTCCTCAGACAAGGAGTTGATCCGGGGGAACTCGGGCGACCGGTCGGTGACTGGGAGCCGAGGAGCCCGGAACCTCGGCACGTGAGGGCAGGGTCCGTTCTCGCGGGCAATGGCAGGTCAGTGTTGGGGCCCCTTTGGGATTGCCCGATCGAAAGGCAAGCGGCGAAAGACCCCAGACGCGTCTTCTTGGGACGACGACGGGGGAGGGATCGCCGTCCGCAGATTGATCGAGCGGCCCTGGGAAAGGTTCCAAATGGCCACGTGGTTTTTGATGAGGAAACGAACGTTGATGGAACTTCGATCGCGCGTTTTTGGAATCTTGGCCTTGTTGGGGGTGGCCATTCCAGCCCAGGCGGGGCAAATTTATGTCAACTCTCCCCTGGTGACGATCGACTCGGTCGGCGGCACCGTGGCCAATGCGAAGTATCGCCTGTCGAACACCGGGTTTGATGTGAGCCTCGACAACGCTCCCAGCACCGTCACCCCGGCCGATCAGGTGACGGCCACCTTGGGTAACGTGGCGACGACCAGCGGCAAGGTGTTTGAATTCATGCTGGAACACCGCGCCGGCGAGGGGATCATCTTCAGCCTCGACGGGCCGGGATCGCTCGATCGGACGGTCTCGTGGGGGACCTTCACCACCACTCCGTCCGGATCGAACAAGGCGAACCTGAACGGCAAGCTGCCCCCTTCGGCGTTCAACTCGCTGGTGCTCAGCGCACGGGCGACACAGGCGGGATCGTCGTTCGCGTTTGATGACCTGAACTTTTCCGGGGCCGGTCTGTCGCTTGCCGACGGCAGCTTTCTGTCGGGCACGGTGACGCCGAGCACGGGCGATCCGCTGGGCTTCATCAACCAGCGCCTTTATTCGAATGTGAACCTAGCGGATTTCAACTGGACCCTGACGGGAACCCTGACGGGAACGAAGCTGTTGACCGGCGGTGATGAAACGGTCCGCTTCAACGTGGGCTTCCAGCAGGTCTCGGCGACCGTCGTGCCGGAACCGTCGACGCTGGCGATGGCCGGCATCAGCTCGGTGGCCCTGGCGGGCTTCGGCCTGCATCGGCGGCGACGACACCGTCGGGCGAAGCACGATTGATGGACTAGTGTGGTTTTCGATTGAGCGGAGCGGCTCGCCGGGAAATGGGGGACAGGCACCTCGAAGACTCGGAGCCAGTCCCCATTTCCCTGACCCTTCACAGGCAAACGGAAACTGGACTAGACCATGGTCGAGAACTGGCCTCGGCGGCGCTAACGATGCTCGCCGCCGGTGCCTCAAGGTTTCCGCCAGAGCGAGGGCAAAGGCCTTAGCGTGTGCTTCCGGCGGAAACCTTCCTCAAGAACGAATGTGCTCGTGTGACGTGTTGTGAGAATCAAATGGGGTGAAAAACGGCTCGGGGCGGCCGACCGCTCCCGAGCCGTTTTGTTCGATTTTCAAGGCGGGCTGAGGGTCTGGGGCGGAGCTGGCCTTCAGGATCAGGCGGAGAGACGCTCGTGAGCGGCGCCCGGTGCCGCGGAACGACGGCGGTAGCGCATGGTCATGAAGGAAATCCAGTTGCCGTCGTCGGAGAGGAGCTGCGAGCGCATGATCCGGTGGTCGTCGTCGACGAGCTCAATGATATCCTGATACTTCGAAACACCCTCGCTGGAAAAGCTGGGGCCTTCAGCGTCGAGGGTCAGGATGCGAGCGTCGGCGTCGAGCGAGCCCTCGTAGGTCCAAAGGTGGGTCATCATCGAGGCCACGAAGGTGCCGGTGAATCGGCCGATCGTCGGGTTGAAGCCGAGGGTCATGAGCGAGATCGACGGCTGGCCGTTGGGGCCCTCTCCGTGAATCTCGGCGACCGTCCAGAGCCCGCCGAGCGACCGGACGACCTCGGTCCCGGTCGAGGTCATCGGCGGCTGATCCGGCCCCATCAGACACTCCATCTCATACGACCATTCCCCGATCAGTGCATCGAGCCAGCGGTGTTCACGGGTCGGTTCCGATTGCATCAACCCCTCCTTCGTTCAACGGATTCCAGCACGACGTCTGGTCACGCGGGCCTGGCGCAACCTGTTCACGCGAACAGATCTCAGCGAGGCTCGTGGAGTTCTCTCATACGATCGGCTGTTTGTCAACAGGCGTACACTCAAAATTCGGGAAACTGTCGATACGTTTACAGAAAAAAGTGATCAAGGTGAGGGCTTGAGTGTAATCCCAAGGGATCGAGGGAGGTCTTGCGACGACGGGCGAGGCGTGGTCCGCTTGACCGGGGGGCAAGGGACTGATCTTGACCGATCGAACGAAAGTCTTCATATTCATTCGTTCTGTAAAGTCGTTACGCGTAAAAACATGTTGAGGGGGTGACACGCCGGCCAACGCCGGTTGATCTGAAGAAAGGACGAGCGATGCCAAGGAAGGCGTCTCGGGGGCTCGTGGGTTGGTCTCGAATGCTTGCCTGGCTCGGTGATGAGGTCCGCTTGCTGAGCATTGCGGGGCTGGCGCTGCTAGTGATTGGGGGTGTGATCGCACAACCGGGATGGGACGGAAACCAGACGAAGATCGCGATCCAAATCCTGATGGGATCACTGTTTCCGATCGTGCTGCTGCTGGGCGCGGGGGTCCGTCGTCGGGCCGGTCCGGTGGGTCAAGGGGTGCGAGGCGTGGTCCTGATCGCCCTGGCGATGGTGGCCGTGGGCGGAATCGGTTGGTTTCTTGTCTTGCACTTTGACCCGACGTTGCTGGCGCTGGGTTTGTTGAATGCAGCGCTGCTGGCCCTGGCATCCGCGGTGCAGGTGCGAACCGAGGAGAGACGGGTGGTCTGGGAGTGGTGTGTTTGGCTCCCATCGGCGCGGAAGTTCTGGCTTCGGTTGCCGGGAGGCCTGGTCCGGGCGGTGGTGGTGGTCGCTTCCTGGTTTTTTGCGGCACGATTGCTGTACTGGGGATCGCTGCAAGAGTTCCTCGCCGTTTCGCTCTACCCGAAATTGGTGCTGATGGGAGCGATGGTCCTGCTCTCGCTGAACCTGGCGAACGTGGGCCGACCACGAGGGGCAAGGGCCATCCGTCCGAGGCGGCGGCGCTGGGCGAGGTGGGCGGATCTGGCGGCGCTGGTCCTGATCGTGCTGGCCAGTTTCCGGGTCGACTCGCTCGGGGGAGCGAGCGCGTATGATGTCGACGGGATTGGTCTGCTGAGGTTCGCCCACTGGGCGGCGGCGGTGGGTCCGGCCGAGCTGGTTCGTCAGGGGGGTTGGCTGCTCTGGGACGTGCCATCGACGTATGGGTTTCTCAGTGTTCTGTTGGTGGCGTGGATGCCGGTGGCCAGCCCCTGGCAGGCGTACTATCTCGTTCATGCCATGCTGACGGCGGCGACCGCGGTGATGCTTTATGGTCTGCTCCGATCGCTTCGGACCGGCTCGACGAATTATCCCTTTGCCTTGCTGACAACCCTGATGGCCGCCTTCCTGATGCCGGGCATCGCCTTTTACCTGACGGGGCCGTCGGTTCACCCGCCGCTGAGCGCCTACCGCTATGTCTGGTGTTATGCCTTGCTCGGGGTGTTGGTTTGGGAGTCTCGGGCCGAGGTGACGGGGTGGCGGTGGTGGGGAATTCCGGCGGTGGGCCAGTTGACGTGGATGCTGGGGGTGCTCTGGGCCCCGGAGAGTGCGTTCTATTGCTCGGTGATGTGGCTGCCGGGCTTCGCGGTGATGGCCTGGAGACGGGCGGTGGCGGGGTCGTCGAATGGGAAGCCCCTTCGAGGGTCGGTGATTGCCCTCAGGCTGATCGGCTGGCTGTTGACCGTTCCGCTGGTCGTGTCGGCGGCCGTTGGAATTGTCTCGCTCTGGTATCAGGTGGGGCTTGGTCATCTGCCCGACTGGCCCCGGTTCCTTGATTACGTGATGGCCTTCACGGTCGATGGGGTGGTGATGGACGATCCGCATCGGCTTGATGGGCCGATCTGGGTGATGCTGGTGCTGTTCTGCGCGATCTCAGCCACGGTGGTTGCGAGGGTGGGTCGCGGGGCCTCGTGCGCGACGATGGCGCCGGCGCTTGGGGTCTGGGGGATGGTCTGGGGAGCGAGCAGCTACTACGTCATCCGGGTCAATCCGCTGTTCCTGCACTGCCTGGTTCCGATCGTCTGCGTGGGCCTGGCCGTGCTTTGGGGGCTGCCGAGCCGCGATCGGGGCCGCCGCCGAGGCGCGGTCGATCCGGCCCGGGCGAGCGTGATCCCGGTGTTGACGATGCTGATGCTCATTGGCTTTGGCAATGCCGAGTGCCTTCGACCCTGGGGCCCCGCCTTGCGGAGAGGGTACATTGCCTCGGTCGATCGACTCATGCCGACGATGAATCCCGACCTGGCGCAACTGCTGGCGCGGGCGAATCTCGGGCCGGACGATCCGATCACCTACCTCGACAACCGGAACGGCCCGTGGGAGTTCGGTCCCCTGGGGGTCTGGCCCCCGGCCGACCGGACCCGATTGAGCGAGATTCGCTGGCGGAACCGGTCGTGGACACCCGCCCTGCCCGTCCTGAATTTCTCTCCCCTGGCGAATGACCGACCGGCGTTGTACATGGAGCGGTTCGCCCGGCGATCGCAGCTCGGCGGCTGGCTGATCGAATCGAAGAAGACCGACGCCAGGCAACTGCTCCCGTGGTTTTACCAGGCGCTGGACCAGACCCACGTTGCGACGGATCGCGTCGAGAACGAGTTCTGGCGGTTGGTGCGCTACGAGCCTCGGGAGCCGATCGTGGCCCGCCCCGATGCGACGGCATCGGCACCGGTGCGACGCTGAGAGCCGTTGCGAGAGAAGCAAAACCCGAGGCGGATTTGCCTCGGGCGAGAGAAACAAAAGGGGGGCTGAGCCAGGGCTCTCATTGCGTCCCGGCGGGGACTTTCTTCAGGACAAAGAGGTGCTGCGACGGGGATTTCGGCTCGAAGGATTCGGGGTAGTCGGTGCCGCCGAACTCGTAGATGAGCAGGATTTCGGTGCCCTCGGCCTTGCCCAGGGCCTTGGCCTTCGCGCCGACGGCGTCTTCCATAATCGTCGATTTGACGATTTCCATCGTGGCCTTGTAGGTGCCTTCTTCGGGTTCGTCGTCGATGACGTAGCGGATCTCGAACTGAACGGTGCCGTCGGCGCCGATCAGGGAGAGCTTGCCGTCTTCGATCTTGACGGTGTTGTCCTTCAGTTCGGCCTCGGCGATCTTCTGGTCGCCACGCTGACCTCTGACGTACGAGTAGGTTCCGAAGGGGTCTTGCGCACCGGCAAGACCCGGAGCGAGGAGCATGGCCACCAGGCCGGGAAGCAGCAGCCGAGCGATCATCGAGAAGGTCCTTGGTGAGAGAAAAACGACAGACCAGGCAAAGGAAGGTCGGCGACGGTCGCACGATCTCCTCGCTCATCCTGTCGAGGCCCGATCAACGAACGACCGGCACCGATGCCGGTCGGGTGACGATCATACCCGCTCGGCAGAATTCTGGCGCGGGTGGGTCGGGAATTGGTCGGCGCGGAGCGACCACCAGGAGGCCAGCGCCGTGCCGGTCAGCATGCAGCCGAAGGTGTACAGGGCGCACGGGATGGCAGCGGCAGGGCGGTCGGGAAAGAGGGTCAGGGCCATCGTCGTGCCCAGGCCGGCGTTTTGCATGCCGACTTCGAGGGTCAGGGCGCGTCGCATGGGCGGGTCGATCCGGAGCAACCGGCCGCCGAGGTTCCCGGCGAGATAGCCGAGCAGATTCACCGCCAGCAGGGCCGTCAGCAACCGAGGGCTCGGCCCGGCCAGGCGATCGCGGTTGCTGGCCACGACGACGGCGATAATCCACAAAATGACAAGATTGGCGACGAGCGAGGCGATCGGGCCATCGAGCCGATGCCGACGCGGCAACGATCGGCCGATGCCGTGACCGAGGCCGACCGGCAGGACGACAAAGAGGGCCAGTTGCCGCATCGCCTCGATCGCCGGGAAGTCGACCGAAACGCCGCCGAGCGACCAGCGCAGGACCAAAGGGACGACCAAAGGCGAGGCGAGGGTCGCGGCCGTCGTCAGGCCGACGGAGTAACTGACGTTGCCTCGGGCCATCAGGGTCAGGACGTTCGAGGCCATCGCCCCCGGCACGCAACCGACAAGCATCAGGCCGACCGTGGCATCGGCATCGAGCCGGGCGATGCTCGCCGTGGCCACGGCGAGCATCGGCATGCTGGCATACTGAATCGCCGTACCGCCGAGGACGCTCGGCCAGCGCAAGGCGACCCGGGCCACCTCCTCGCCCGGCAACCGCCAGCCGATCGCGAACATCGCCAGCGCGATCAAGGCCCACAAGGCCCCTCGGCTGGCAAGGAACGGGTCCATTGCGTCCGATCCGAACAGCCCCGGCCAGGCAAAGGCCAGGAAGGAGAGGACCACCAACGCTACCAAGAGAAGGATCGAGCGCATGGATTTGTGAAATTGCAAACAGAATTGCGAATTTACGCGTGAAGGAGTTAGCCATTCAGCAGACTTAGACGCCACCAGTACCCGAGCGGCGATCGAGGGCGGGATCGGTTCCCCAGCCGAGTTTGTCGCGGAGGGTCCGGTAAAACAGATGGCCGGAGAGGCGAACCATCGGGAACGGGGTTTCGCCGCGACGGACGGCGAGGCGGTCGCCAGGCGTAAGCGGTTGCTGCACCTGACCGTCGATGACCGCGGTGACGGCCTGGCCTTCGGTCAGCCTCGGGATGACCTCGTACCACTTGTGCGAGGCATCGACCAGGGGGCGCTGGGTGAGCGTGTGGGCACAGATCGGCGTGATGACGAACATCTGGGCGTTCGGCGGCAAAATTGGGCCGCCGGCCGAGAGGCTATGGCCGGTCGAGCCGACCGGGGTGGCCAGGATCAGGCCGTCGCCTCGATAGCTGATGACGCTCTCGCCGTCGATCCGAAGGCCCAGCTCGATCAGATGAAACGGCGGAGCGGCCCGGAGGACGACATCGTTGAGCCCCCGGAAGACGAAGGTCTGACCATCGGGGCGACGGATGGTGCAGTCGAGCGTCATGAGGTTCTCGACCGTGAAGCGTCGAGCGGCGAGGTCGGCCAGGCGGTCGCGGAGGCCAGGAGGGGTCAGATCAGCCAGGAAGCCGAGCCGTCCGAGATTGACTCCGAGGACCGGGGTCGGGTGGTCCTTCATGCGTCGAGCCGTGTGCAGGACGGTCCCGTCACCGCCGAGGACCAGGGCGATCTCGGCCTCCAGCCCGGAGAGGTCGGAGTCGCTCCCCAGATCGACGACGGTCAGCTCCAGGCCCGGCTGCTCCTGGATCTCCGCCGCGAGCGCTTCCGACGCGGTGATTACGTCGGGCTTGGTGCCATTGCCGAGCACGGCAATCCGCAAAGGTTCGGGGTGCGTGCTGCTGGGCTCGGACATGAACGGCTCCGGAACGAGGCACAGGAACGGAGAGAAAGCGGTGGCGAGGCAAGGGACCCAACGCGGCCCGGCCGAGTTCAGGGAATGGCCTGACCCCCGGTGTCGCTCCCGAGGGCGACCGGATTGGGGATCGCCTCGGCCTGGTCGGGCAAGGTGACGCGGTACTCGGTGAACCGGGGGTCGGGCTCGGGGTAATCGGTGCTGACGAACTGGGCACCGCTGGCAAAGGCCCGATCGCGCTGGGTTGTGTCGCCCGATCGGGCCTGGCGAGTGTCGGCATCGGCTCGGGTCCGGACGAGGAAACCGGCGCGGACAAGACGCTGGATCTCGTCGAACTGCCCGATCGGATCATTGCGTTTGAACCAGGAGGCCGCGGGGTGATCGGTGCTCCCGGCATCGGCGAACATGACGCGACCGGCGAGGTTCGGGTGCCCGTCGAGGTAGAGGTCTCGAATGCGGTCGGTATTGTCAAGCGCGAAGACGACCCGACCACGAACCTCGGCCAATCGGGGCCAGCCTCGGGCGTTGAGGGCCTCGGGAAGGGTGTCGAAGTCGCCTCGAACGTCGTCGGGGGTGAGCAGGTGATCGGGTTCGAAGGCCGATCGGAGCGTCCGCTCGATTTCGGCGAGGGCCTCGGCGCCGATCGGCGCCGGCTGAGAAAGACCGGGGACGGCGCGGTCTTTCAGCTCGATGAGGATGAGGATCGGTACGTGTTGCGGATTCGCCTTCGACCAGTCGCGGACCTGGGCCAGGGCGTCGGCCAGGGTCGCCGCAGTGGTCAAATAGTCGATATCCTGAACGTGAAGGACCTTCGGACCGGGGGGGTTGAGCACGCCGTCGCGGTTCGGGTCGGGGCCGGGATCTTCGCCGCGGCCAATGAGGGCCTCGCGGGCCATTGGCCGGGCATAGCGGCCGCCGTCGGGGTCGGCGAAGACGTCGAGCTCGATCTGCCGGATGAGCAGAGTGCCGAACTGCTCGGCCAGGGGACGATGCGAGTAGTCGATCGCCTCGGCCTGCCTCGGGCTGAGCTGGGCGATCATGCCCATCACGCCGGGGCTGGGGGCAAGGTGATACGAGTTGTGCGTGCCGATGACCTGCACCTGATTCAGGCGCAGGTCGTCGTCGATCGGATCGGCCGCGCCGGCCGTCGGCAGCGAAAGCAACAGGAGGAGCCAGGGGACGATCATGCGGGGCCGTCTCCGGAGATCGAAGGGTTCGGGATCGGGCAAGGCCGCTCCCCTGCTGTCCGAAGGACGGGGGCCGGTCGTGCTCCTCATTCTAGCGAGCCCAAGGGCCCAGATCCCTGGATAGACGGCCGGGAGAGGGCCTTTGCGACGAACGAGCCCCGATCGGCCTCACCAGACCGATGAGCAACGTCTCTCTGGTGTCGAACACGGACAATCGCAAGGCGTCGCAATCGTTCCTTGCAAAAAAAACAGGAATCAACGGGCCTCGTTGCGAGGGCGAGGGAAGACCTGCTAGACTGAACGCTGCGCGAATAGCGACAGTGGCGATCAAATCGACCAAGTCCCGCCCGGTTCCCCCCCGCGAGTGGACCGCCATGTCCGATCCGTTCTCCTGGTCGATCAACCTGGGCCGATGGGCGGGTGTCCCGGTCCGGGTCCATTTTCTGCTGATTGTCTTCGTGGTCGTGAAGCTGCTGGGGGCGACCCTGCTGAACGGCGAGGGGGACGTTGATCTCCTGGAAACGCTCGCCTGGCTGGGTTTGCTGGCCCTGGCGCTCGGCGTGCATGAGCTGGGACATGTGGCGGCCAGCTATCGGCTCGACATGGAGCCGGACGAGATCAGGCTCTGGCCCCTGGGAAATTTTCAGGGGCCGCAACCGGTGTCGGTCGCCCGCGCCCGAGAGTCGATGGCCGTGGCGCTGGCCGGCCCGCTCACGAGCCTCAGCCTGGCGGCGATTCTCGGAGTCGGCCTGCTCTTTGCCGATGCCCGGATGACGCTCAACCCGTTCGGCTCGGGCGGATCGGGCAGCGGAGCGCCGACCATCGCCGGCGAGCCGGCCGAGGCCCTCGGGGCGATCTGGATGGTCGGCTGGTTCGCCTACCTCAACTGGGTCCTGTTCCTGGCGAACCTGATTCCGGCCTTGCCGCTCGATGGGGGACGGGTCTTGCGGGCGTATCTGGCTGGGCCGTCGTTGACGTCGTCGCGAGACGGCCTGATCGCCCCGTGGATGGCCCGGTCGTTCGCCGTCTTGCTGGCGATCATCGGCGTGATCCGCCTGCTGTTCTTCTCCGGAAGCACGGGGGGGTTCGAGCTGATCGGCCTGGCGATCCTGATCGAGCTGATGGTCCGCTTCGAGATGCGGATGCTCGAAGAAGGAGGCTTCTACGAGGACAACCTCTTCGGCTACGACTTCTCGGAAGGCTACACGAGCCTCGAAGGGAGCGGTCCGGTGGTCCGCCCGTACCGCGAGAACGCCCTGGCCCGATGGCGTCGGCGGCGGTCCGAGGCGCGTCGGCAGCGGCAGTCGAGCAAGGAGGCCGCCGAGGAGCGCCGGATGGACGAGATCCTCGCCAAGATCCACGAGCAGGGGCGCGATGCTCTGACCCCTGAGGAACAACGCTTCCTCACCCGAGTCAGTACGAAGTACCGCAAGCGGCCCCGTTCGAAGGGGTGATCGGCGATGATCGGCCCGATCTTGCTCGACGCCGCGATGGGCACCCGCCTGATCGCCCGAGGGCTCGACCTGACCCGAGACGACCCGAGCCTCTGGAACCTTGACCGGCCCGAGAGCGTTGCCGCGATCCACCGGCTCGACATCGAGGCCGGAGCCGATGCCGTGACGACCAACACCTTCGGCGCAAACCGATTGTGGCTCGCCCGCTACGGTCGGGCCGCCGACGTGGTGGCGATCAACCGACAGGCCGCGACCCTCGCCCGCGAGGCGGCTGGCCCCGATCGGCTCGTGCTCGGCTGTCTTGGCCCGACCGCCCCCGGCAGCGAGGACGAGGCGGAACAGGCCCGGCTGCTCGCCGACGAAGGGGTCGATGCCCTCTTGCTGGAAACGAACAGGACGACCGAGCCGATCGGCGACCGCCTGCAACGGCTTCACAAAGTCGTCGGCCTGCCGATGATCGTCACTTACGCGCTGGTGGCCGATGATGATCCGCTGCCCGCATTCGACTTCGATCCGGACGAGGTCGGCCTTCAGGCGATCGGCTGGAACTGCATTCCGCCCGATCGGGCGGTCACGTTGCCCGATCGCCTGCGACGGCCGGTCGGCCTGCCGTTGGTGATGCGTCCCTCGGGGGGCGGCTGGGAGGGGGAGATTCCTCGGTTGCTCGATTGTGGGGTCCGGTATTTCGGCGGTTGTTGCGGGACGACCGAGGCCGACGTGGCCGACTTGCGACGGGCGCTCGGCCCGCCCCAACGGGCAAGGCCATCGGGGTAGCGTGAGATCCCCTTTCGCATCAATGTCATCCGGCCTGGGGCCACCGGAGGAGGAGGCGTGAGGCTGGAGGCAACTTACTCGCGAGCGTTGGCCGAAGATCACTCTGTCTCCCTCTCCCCGCTGGGCGGGGAGAGGAGTCCTCATCCGGCTCGCCAGGCGAGGCGTTCGAACCGGGAGCCCCCTCACCCGGCCTTCGGTCACCCTTGCCCCCGCTCGCGGGGGCAAGGGTCGAGAACCCGGGATTTCTCTCGTTTTCACGAGGAGCAAGACTCCGATGAGGGTGGTGTCCCGACGCTCCTCCCACGCGGAAACCGCTCTAGCCCGATCGAGCAATCCGTGGTACACCAACGGTTCGATCTGATCCGGGCCAGGGAGGGTCTGGGCTTGAGCCGGTGGCAGGGAGGACGCCGATGAGGATCTGCATGGTCACCACCTTCTTCGGCGCCCACAGCTTCGGCGGCGACGCGGCGTACGTCGAGCGGCTGGCCGGAGCGCTGGCGAGGAGGGGGCACGAGGTCCACGTCGCCCACTGCGTCGATGCGTTCGAGTCGGTCCGGGGCTCACATCCGCTCCGCCCATTCGAGCCGCCGCCAGGGGTGACGGTCCACCCGCTCAAGAGCAAGGCGGGGATCCTCTCCCCGATCGCCACCCAGGTGACCGGCCGCCCCTATTTCAAGGCTGAGGCGCTGAAGGACCTGCTGGACGACGTGAAGACCGATGTCGTCCACTTTCACAACATTTCGCTCATCGGCGGGCCCGCGGTTCTGGAGATGGGATCGCACGCGGTTCGCATCATGACGGCACATGAGCACTGGCTCATCTGCCCCATGCACCTGCTTTGGAAATACGACCGCAGGCGATGCGAGAAGCAGGAATGCATCAAATGCAGCCTCGTCGGCAAGCGGCCGCCGCAGGCATGGCGTTCGACGGGCCTGATCGACCGATCGCTCCGGCAGCTCGATGCTCTGGTATTTCCCAGCCGTCACGCGCTGGAGGAACACCGGGCCCGAGGGATCGGCGCTCCGCTGGTCCACCTGCCGTACTTCCTGCCCGATGACTGGTCGGGAGGGATTGAGGACGAGGAGCCGGGCCAGACCAAGCGCCCCTACGTGGCGGCGGCCGGGCGATTGGTTCGCATGAAAGGATTTCAGCGCCTGATTCCGCTGATGCGTTATCTGCCCGAGGTCGATCTACGGATCGCGGGCACCGGGCCGTACGAGGCTCGCCTGCGGCACCTGGCCAGGGATCTGCCGAACGTGAAGTTCGACGGGCTGCTCGGTCGCGAGGGGCTGGCCCGGCTCTTTCACGGGGCAAGAGCGGTGGTGGTGCCGTCACTCTTTCCCGAGACGTTCGGCTATGTGGTGCTGGAGGCGTTCTCGGTCCGAACGCCGGTGATCGTCGATGTCGAAGGCGGCGCCCTGTATGAGAACGCGGTGGGCAGCGGCGGCGGACTCGGCTACCGGACCGATGCCGAATTGCTCTGGTCGATCCGGCGGCTCGTGCATGACGACGAGCTGCGCGAGGAACTGTCGCACGCCGGATTTTCGAGGCGGATCAACGAATGGTCCGAGGCCGCCCACCTCGACCGCTACTTCGAACTGATTGCCACCATCCGCGCCGGTCGGGCCGGAAAGGGGCCGCACCTGCCGGGTCTCGGCAAGGGTCGGACGGTGGCGGACGCCTCGGGAGGAACCCTGAGCGAAGCCCGGACCGACGGGTGATGGAAGCCCTCGCGTCTCGGCTCGACAGGGTGCGAGCGTGAGCCTCTCCGCGTGGGTCCGGTCCTCCCTTCCCATCGGGTAAGGCAGGAAAATCGTCCACCCTCGCCCCCGCTCGCGGGGCAGCGGGTGGCCGCAAGGCCGGGAGAGGGGGCCGAGCGGAAGAACGCCTCCCCTGGCGAGCCGGATGAGGACCCCTCTCCCCGCCCAGCGGGGAGAGGGAGGAAGATCGTCAACCCTCGCCGCGTGATCGAGCGTGATCCTCGCGAGGGACTACCGACTGCCGACTGCTTGAGACTCGGGCTTCGGCGTCTCGGAGTGGCCGTTGGTGTGGCCGTTGCCATTGCCGTTGCTGGAGACGGTGGCGGCGAGCAGATAGCCGACGGCCGACTCGCCATGCTGGCTGAGGTCGAGCCCGATCCGTTCCTGCTCCTCGGTCACGCGGAGCGGGATGATGAAATCGACCACCTTGTACAGAGCCAGGGCCCCGAAGAAGGTGAAGGCCGAGACGATCACCAACGCCAGCATGTGATAGCCGAACAGGCTGAACTCCCCTTCGGCCAGGCCGCCGTCGGCAAAAACCGCGGTGAGGATCATCCCCACGATGCCGCCGATGCCGTGGCAGGGGAAGACGTCGAGCGTGTCGTCGAGCGTGGATTTCGTCTTGAGGTGGACGGCGATGTTGCTCACGACGCTCGCCACCAGGCCGATGACGATGCTCTCCCGGATCGTGACAAACCCGGCCGCCGGGGTGATCGCCACCAGGCCGACCACCGCCCCGATGCAGGCCCCCAGGGCCGACGGCTTCTTGCCGAGCATCCAGTCCCAGAAGATCCAGGCGAGCATGGCCGCGGCCGACGCCGTATTCGTGGTGGCAAAGGCCAGGGCCGCGTCCCCATTGGCCCCCAGCGCCGATCCGGCGTTGAAGCCGAACCAGCCGAACCAGAGCATTCCCGTGCCCAGCAAGACGAAGGGAATATTGGCCGGTACGTGGCTCTCGCGGTTCTTGTGGCTGTGCCGCTGGCCGAGCAGCAAGGCCCCGGCCAGGGCCGCAAAACCGGCCGACATGTGCACCACCGTGCCGCCGGCGAAGTCGAGCACCCCCCAGTTGCGCAAGAGGCCGTCCGGATGCCAGGTCATGTGCGCCAGAGGGGAGTAGATCACCAGGCTGAACAGGACCATGAACAGCAGGTAGGCCGAGAACTTCACCCGCTCGGCGAACGATCCGGTGATCAGGGCCGGAGCGATGATCGCAAACTTGAGCTGGAACATCGCGAACAGCACCAGCGGGATCGTCGGCGAAAGCGCCTCGCTCGTCTCACCGCCGACGCCGTCGAACATCAGGAACGTCAAGGGGTTGCCGATGATCCCGCCGATGCTGTCGCCAAAGGCCAGGCTGAAGCCGACGGCCACCCAGAGCAGGCTGATCACCCCCAGCGCGATGACGCTTTGCAGCATCGTCGACACGACATTCTTGAAGCCGACCATGCCGCCATAGAAGAACGACAGGCCCGGCGTCATCAACAACACCAGCGCCGCCGCCGTGAGCATCCAGGCCGTGTCGCCGGGGCTGATCTCCTCGCCGACGGGCACGCCCGACGACCATCCCGTCGCAAAAAGCGCGACCAGTGCCAGAACCGTGAGTGCCAAAAACGGAAGCGATCGTGCGCGAATCATGGGCATTTTGGGGGTCGAAGGAGGCAAAGGTGGGGGGGAGGCATCGGGCGATTGGAACCGTTGCAGACGATCGAATGGCAGCAATAACCACCTGTCACACCACAGGTTATCGCATTTGTGCTCGACCCGTTCCGGCCCGATGTCCGGGGGAGGCCCCGAGGGAGAGCATCCACAACAGGCACGCCGCGTGCCAGGCGATTCACTGAGAAGCCCCCAACCACGCCATCACTGAGCGCACTGAGCCGATTTTCCGAGCAGTCGAGCCACGTCGCTCGATTCTCCACCCCTGCCTCTCCGAGCGGGGGAGTGGGTGGCCGCCAGGCAAGGTGAGGGGGCCGAGCAAAAGAACGCCAAGCGAGGCGAGGCGATCCGAACGATGACCCAACACCTCGGTCCTCTCCCCACGGGCGGGGAGAGGGTGAGGGAAGGTCCGATCACCGTCATGGCTCACGCTCAAGGCTTGCTCGCGAAGGTCGAGGATCAGTCGGCGTTGCCAACCCATTCGAGGACGGCGAAGATCGGGCTGTGGTCCGAGGCGACCGGCTCTTCGAGCACGCGGATCTCGACCACGCGCCAGTGGCCTTCCGGACGGACGAGGATGTAGTCGATCTGCCGGGTTGGGCCTTCGGAGGGGTAGGTCGGCAGGGGTTCGGTGTTGGTTCGGGTCCAGTTGGCATCGAAGCGCTGAAGGGTCGGGCTGTCGGGCAGGGCGTTGAGGTCTCCCATGAGGATCGTCGGGCGGTCGGGATGCTCGCTGGCGATCTCGGCGATGAGGTCGGCCGAGGCGAGGCGCTCGTCGTTCGGGCCTCGGTAGTCGAGGTGGGTGGCGAGCACCCGGATCGGTCCCACGTTGCCGGGGCCTTGCACATCGACGACCAGGCAGCCGCGCTGTTCGCCTTCATAAAAGCTGGGCAGGTGGACGTTACGGCGATCGAGGATCGGCAATCGCGTCAGCAGGGCATTGCCGTACTCGCCCCCTTGCAGGGGGATGTTGCGGTCGAAGACGGCCTCGGTGCCGGTCAGGCGAGCCAGCTCGGCGGGCTGGTCGACGGAACCGGAGCGTGCCACGTTGCGATCGACTTCTTGCAGGGCGACGACATCAGGCTCGACCGCGTTGATGGCGCGGGCGATCCGCTCCAGGTCCACCTCGTCGTCAAGCCCTCGGGCGTGGTGGATGTTGTAGCTCAGCACGCGGAGGCGCACCGGCTCATCAGCCCCGGCCGGGGGAGTCAGCCCGGCCGACACGGCGACGGCGGCAATCCAGGCAGGAACAGCTCGCATCATCCTGGCGAGGAATGTCGGGAGCGAAACGCGCGGACGCATGGCAGCCTCAATCCAAGGGTGTAAGTCGCAAGGAACGCTCGTTCCTGAACGGTGTCGCCGACAGTGTAACGAGGCGACGATGCTCGGGGCAGTCGTTCAGGGTCGGGAACCATTGGCGCCAAAGCTCGATCGGAGAAGGGCCCTGCGCCCGGGGACGATTGCGGATCGGAGGAAGAACAGATTCACCCGAGCGAGGGCCCTCTTTTTTTTCGTTCGAAACACGACCTGAGGCACGTCTGAGGATCACACCCGCTGACGTCGATTCCCCCCGCAACGCTCGCTCAAAGGAGCAGCCCCGGCCTTCAAGCCCGCTCCCCTCACACCAGGAGGGAACGAGAGGGAGCATCGGGCCGGGCGAGGGAGCCGTCGGGATCGGCGCCGAGGTCAATTATCAATCATGCTATCAATCCGGCTGGAGTTGATCGGCGGGGCCTGCACTTCTCCGGAGAAGGTGGGGATGTCGGCCGAGGGGACCTCTCGGGTCAGGTCGCTGTAGGGAGTGACCGGGGTGGCGGCCGATCCGCTCGGGGCTCCTCCGGCAGCGTGCATGCCGCCGAGCCCGGAATAAGGCAGATACCGCTGGCCTCGGGTGACGAACGGGTTGTAATAGTTCGGCAGGAACATGGTTTCAGGAGGGACGGCCATGTAGCGGCGGAAGTAGTAGGCGGTGGTCCGGTCTTCCCGGATCGGCAAGGTGATGCCCGGATCGTACCAGCCGTAGCCGTCGGGCGAATCGTTCGGGAAGCCCCAGCCGTCTCCGGGTCCGGGGTTCGGCAGGATGAATCCTCCCGAGCCGCCATGCGCGTGATGATGACCGAGCCCGTGTCCGTGGCCGTCCCCCTCGTGCGGAACCGCCGGGGCGCCTGGTCCATGAGCCGGCACGCGCATGCCGTGGACCGGATGGGCGGGAATCGGCGGCGGGCTCAGGGTTTGCCCCACAATCGGGTGACCACCGAACACGGTCAGACCCAGAGCAATCGTCAGGCCGGCGAGCATCGGGACTCCCTCCTCTGTGAGATGGTTCTCAAAGGCGGTCGGTGGATCGTCCTCCGGACTCCGACGACGCCTCTTTCCCGTTCATCCTCTCTCATCGACACCTCGACCCGGTCCGACCCTCCCGATCCCCCCGACTGTCCCGCGATCGCTTCCGGTTGTGCCGGTTGCCGGATATGATGCAACAGAACCCCGTTGCCTCCGACCGTCAGCCCTCCGGCAGAATCGGCATGATCGCTCTGATCGACAACTACGACTCGTTCACGTACAACCTTGTTCAGCGCCTCGGCGAAATTGACCCGACGCTCGATCTCTGGGTCGTCCGGAACGATCAGACGACTCCCGAGGAAATCGCCTCGAAAGCGCCGACGCACGTGATCATCTCCCCCGGCCCCTGCTCGCCGAACGAGGCGGGCATCTCGATGGCCGTGGTCGAGCAGTTCGCGGGCAAGGTCCCCTTGCTGGGGGTTTGCCTCGGGCACCAGTGCATCGGGCAGGTCTTCGGCGGCTCGATCGTCCGCGCCGATCGGATCATGCACGGCAAGACGTCGCTGATCTTCCACGACGGCAAAGGGGTCTACCGCGGCCTGCCGAACCCGTTCGAGGCCACCCGCTACCACAGCCTGATTCTCAAGCCCGACACCGTCCCGCCCGACTTCGAGGTCGTCGCCTGGACCGATCAACAGGAGATCATGGGCATCCGCCATCACGTCTGGCCGCTGGAAGGCGTGCAGTACCACCCCGAGAGCTTCCTGACCGACGCCGGCACCGACTTGCTGCGGAACTTCATCGGCAAGTGACTCATCGGCGCAATGTCCCATCCCTCCCCTCGACTCGCAGCGAGATCCTGGCCGATGCTCTCCGTCGCCGAAGCCCTCCGCGCCGTGCTCGATCATGCCCAGGCCCTTCCCCCTCGCCAGGTGCCCCTGGCCGATGCCCTTGGGACCGTTCTGGCCGAATCGGTGACGGCCGATCGGGATCTCCCACCGTTCGACAAGGCCCTGCTCGACGGCTTCGCCGTGCGATCGGCCGACCTTCAGGGGGATGGCCCGTTCGACCTGGACGTGATCGAGGAGATCACCGCCGGCCGGGTGCCGACCAAGGCAATTGGCCCCGGCCAGTGCTCGGCGATCATGACCGGCGCCCCGATGCCCGACGGAGCCGACGCCGTCGTGATGGTCGAGGACAGCACACGAACCGGCGACCGTGTCACCCTCACTCCCCGCAAACCGGTCACCCGAGACGCCGGCCGCCTGACGAAAGGCCGCGAGATGCGGGAGGGGGAAACCCTGCTTGGCCCCGGCGATCGGCTCGACCCGGTGACGCTCGGTCTGCTGGCGTCGGTCGGCTGGGCCTCGCCGATGGTCGTGCCCCGGCCGGTCGTCTCCATCGTCTCAACCGGCGACGAGATCGTGCCGCCCGATCAGACCCCGGGGCCGGGGCAGATTCGCAACAGCAACGCCACGATGCTCGATGCCCTGGTGCGGGCCTCGGCCGCAGAGAGTGCCGTGGCTCCCATCGCGCCGGACGAACCGACACGGTTGCGAGCAATCCTGGCCGAGGGCCTGACCCGAGACGTCATGCTCATCACCGGAGGCGTTTCGGCCGGGAAGCTCGACCTGGTGCCGGGCACGCTGGAAGGGCTCGGCATGACCGCCGTCTTCCACAAGATCCGGCTCAAGCCGGGCAAGCCTTTGCTGTTCGGAATCGGGCCGGAACGCCCCGGTGGATTGCCCGGAACCCTCGTCTTCGGCTTGCCGGGGAACCCGGTGAGCGGCGTCGTGGGCTTCCTCCTGTTCGTCGCCCCGGCCTTGCGAGTCCTTCGCGGGCTTGAAGGAGGCCCGGCCGCGACCCTCACCGCCCGACTGGCCAAACCGTTCGCCCACCGGGGGGATCGGCCTACCTTCTTCCCCGCCCGCCTGAGCGAGGGAGCGGTTGTCGAGCCCTTGAACTGGGCCGGCTCGGCCGACCTCCGCACCGTGGCCCTGGCCGATGGCTTCGCTGCCTTCGAGGCCGGCGACCGCGACTACGACGCCGGCACGTCCGTTCCCTTCCTTCCCCTGCCCCGGATCGACCCCGATACGTCTCGGGGCAGCTCGTGAGGCCTCGGCATCGCCTTTCGAGACGCATCGTTATCCTCTCAACTCTCGCCCCGCATGCAGGGCGAGAAAGCCGGCCCTGAACCCTCGCCCTCGCTTGCGGGGGAGAGGGTGGCCGCAAGGCCGGGTGAGGGGACTGCGCGACTCGATCGCGATACCTGGCGAGCCGGATGAGCACCCCTCTCCCCAGCCCTCCCCCCGCCCGCTCAGCGGGGAGAGGGAGACAGCTTGATCCTTCCCCCACGCTCGCAAGCAAAAGTGAGTCTTCTCCCTACTGCCTCCTACCTACTGCCTACTGCCTCCTCGCTCTGCGAAATCACCATTGGCTGGATCGATCATGGCACGTCAAAGTATCGGCTGCATCGATAGATCAAAATCTCCGGGATTTTCGTTGCAACGGCTCGGGTGCTTGACGTAGGATTCAGTGATGGCCGAAGACAGCCGAGGATCGGCTGCCTCCGGGTCGGATGACCCCATTTCCCGTTTCAACGCGGGGAGGAGGCTGCCATGTTTCTCTTTACCACACGACGCCTGGATGAATACCTGATTTCCGTCTTGCTGGCGCTGGGCATTGTCGCCCTGTTTGCCGGAACCGCTCGGGCCGACTACCGCATCGTCAACCAGACCGACAGCATCTTGCGGGTCGCGGTGTTTGAACCCGAAATGATGGGCCGCATCGATGGCGAAGGCTGGCAAATCGTGGCCCCAAGGGCCTCGGTGATGGTGTCGGCCTGCTCGCAGCCGGTCATCGGTTTGCTCGTGCAGGAGACGAGCACCGGCGCGGTCCTCGTACCTCCCGAAACCATGGGAACCAATCCCAAACCCGTCTTCCGGGATGACACCTTTACCGTGGCCGAGGGGGTCGAGCCGATGGGCCTGATCCGCCTGACCTGGGGCATGCCCCCGAACATCCGCCTGATTCCGGGCGACTGGACCGAGGCCGACCTGCCCCCCGGCTGGTTCACGGCCGAGGTTCCCATCGTGCCCAGCGACGGCACGTTTGAAGTCATCCCCGTCACGACCGAAACCCAATCACACAGAAACTGGGCCGCAGAGTAAGGCGGCCATCGGTCGGGAGGGACGGAACCTCCCCGCATTGCAACTCGGCCACGGATCGGCGGGGAAGCAAACGCAAATAATCCCGTCCGGCTTCGTCCATCGACGAGCCGGGCGGGTTTTTTGATTGGCGGCGCTGTGGTGTGGAAGGCCCGCGGGATCGCCCAACCGTCACTCCGCCTGGCCCAGAAGCCGCTCAAAGAACTGCCGAGCCTCCCGATGCGGTTCCAGAACGCTTTGCCTGACCGACGGATCGGTCAGGAGGCCTTCGGGGTCCGCCTCGATCGCCTCGATCCGAGCGTCGATCCAGCGGAGAAAATACTCCACGTCCGGCCTGTGGACGGGCCGACGTGGCTCCCCAACCTCGATGGAGAACGGGGCGGTGCTGGCGAATCGAAACGTCTCCGGCACGTCGGCGATCGCCCGAACGAGACACCAACCGCTCTGATCGAAGTGGAGCGCATCGAGCCGGATCGGCTCGCCGAGGTCCGGATCGTCAATCCGATGAACGACCTGGCCGTCTCGGACGACCTCAATGGCCTCGATCGGGTCATTCGACCAGAGTTGCACGTCGAACTCGAGCTGGACCGGCTCACCCTCGGGCGATTGCAAGACGCTGCCGGGATGCTCGCCGTTGGCGCTGACGACCAGGAGCGGGCCGTTGGTCACGAACGACCTGCCCTCGGCGAGCCCCTGCCACCAGGCCTCGTACGAGAACGGAGCATCGAGGTGGACGAACACCCGGTTGTATCCGACCGGGTTGGGCAAGACACCCGAGGCGGAACCGGCCGACGGGGGAATCCGGAGGCCGCAGTTGAGCAGCCGGTAGTAGATGTCCTGAGTGTAGAGGCCGTTGCCGCGAGGCGGGGGATACTGGTCGCGGTCCCTCGGTCGCCCCCACGCCTCGTTGTCCAGAACGCCGAGACGCCACATGTGATTGTGAGCGATCCCGATCGACCGGACGTGGCCGGTCGCCACCCAGGTCGGCATGTCCCACCAGAACGGCTTCTCCACGTCGACCCACGCCCCCTGCTCCGCCACGGCCTCGCGGAGGTGGACGACCGGAGAGGGGGCCTCGGGACCGTCCGCATCCAGGTCGAGGGGCCGCTCCAGGTTGAAGTACAGCAACGCCCCGCCCCGGCGTTCGTCCTCGCAGGCCATCAGGTGGTACGCCCGCCCCGGTTCGAGCTCAAGGAGCCGTTGATCCGGCAAGGGACGATCGCGCCAGTAACTCGTTCGATTCCAGACGGTGAGGACCGGGGCCAGATGCAGATCCTCCGACCGGAGCAACAGCGGCAGGTCGCTTGGCGGACGATGGACATGGGTTTCGCCCGAATACCAGCCGAGCGCCGGCAGGTCAACCAGCCGTTCCAGCGGCACGGTCAGGTCCACGCGTTTCCCGGCCTCTATCATGAATTTCCCTGCCGATCGGGTGAATTCCGGCCCCCGCTCGACGACGTACGCATACGAGCCGGGGTCCAGGTCGAGCTCGACCGTTCCGTCGCAGTTGAAGTGGTCGCGCCAGTTCGGCAGGCCGGGAGGGAGCACCGGCTCGCCGTCGGGGCCGCTGAGCGACACCCTGGCGGGCATGGGTTCGGCCGCTCCCGACTCGCCCGGCCCGACGATCTGGAGCCGCACCGATCCGACCTCGGCCCCAGGCGCCTCGGCCCGCGTCAGAACCGTCACGCACAGCAGGCTCAGGCCCAGCAAGCCGCGAGACACAAACAGGTGCAGGGTGCCCGACATGACTTGCTCCCTGGGGTGGATCTGGAGGTCGATCGGAGGCCCGAACGTGCGGGGCGTTGCGGCGCCGGCCGTCTGCCGGGATAGTAAAGGAAATGGCTCGCCCCGGAGCGTGCTCCCGAGGATGGGTCGTCGTCACGCCGCGTTCCGAAGGAGTGAGTCCCGATGATCGTTCCGAGGCACTGTGATTGCAAGATCCTTCGCCGAGGGATCTCCTGGCTCATCTTACTCGCAAGCGTCGCGGTCGCCTCTCCCGCAGTCGCCCAGGAACTGAGGCCAACTGCGGTGGAGGGCCAGCCCCTGGCGGCGAACGTCGGCCGGGTGCTCCAGGCCCTGGAGCTGCTCGGCGCTCCGCTCCCTGCGTCGACCGCCGAGCCTCTGGGGCTCGCCCTTGAGACCCGCGACGCGCTATCGATCCAGGAATTGCTTGATGCTCACGTCCTGGCAGTAGTCTCCATCAACCCGGAGGAGCGGGTCAAGGTTGCTCGCGGACCGGCCCCGGCCCTCCTGCAGCAAGGCGGTTTCACGCCGGTCCTGGTCAAGGTCCTCAACGAGAGCACGGCCAGCCGCAGGATGACGATTTCGAGCCCGCAATCGGGTCCGGTAACGGCCGGGGCGGCCATGCTCAGCATGACCCGGCAAGACCAGCTCCACCTGAAAGAGGGGGAAGTCCCCGGTGGGGCCCCCGGCCGATTCCTTCAGGTCGAGCTGTTCGACGACCCTCCCATGACGCCGAACCTCAGCGGCCTGGGGGTCGAATACGCGGTGGCCTTGATTTACAGCGCCGAGGCCGGCGTCCGCGAGGCGACCCTCGGCTTCGCAATCGGCCCGGGCACCCAGGACCTGGGGTTCCGGGGCGAGGTCCCCATCCTCTTCCAGGTCCGCCCGGCCATCCCGGTCACCCTGCGCATCCGAGATGTCGACGGTTCTCCCACCACCGCCCGGCTGACCTTCCTCGATCGCTCGGGCCAGGTCTACCCACCTCAGGCGAAGCGCGTGGCCCCCGATCTGTTCTTCCAGCGTCAGATTTATCGCAAGGACGGCGACGTGGTCCTCCTCCCTCCGGGACGCCTGACGATGATCTCCACCCGGGGGCCGGAATACCGCGAGCTGTCTCGGGAGGTGATCCTTCCCGAGCAAGGTGACGTGACCCTTGAGGTGCCGCTCGAACGATGGATCGACCCCGCCCGATTCGGCTTCTTCAGCGGCGACCACCACATCCACGCCGCCGGCTGCGCCCATTACACCGACCCGACCCAGGGAATCGTGCCGGAGGACGTCTTTCTCCAGGTTCAAGGCGAGGGCTTGAACGTGGGATGCGTGCTCACCTGGGGGCCCTGTTACGACTATCAGCGCGGGTTCTTCGAGCCAACCGTCCACGGGCTGAGCGAGCCGTTCACGCTGCTCAAGTACGATGTCGAGGTCAGCGGGTTCGGCTCGCAGGCTCTGGGGCACGTCTGCCTCTTGAATCTCCGCGATCAGACCTACCCCGGCTCCGAAAACACCGCGACGACCGGATGGCCAAGCTGGACGATCCCCGTGCTCCGCTGGGCGAAGAACCAGGGAGCGATCACCGGCTACGCCCACTCCGCCTCCGGCCTCCAGATCGACCCCGAGCGCGCCTCCGGCCACCTGATGGAAACGCTCGACGCCGATGCCGACGGGGTGCTCTCCCCGGCGGAGGCCCGGGCAGGCCTCTTGCCGGAGGACTTCGAGACGGTCGATGCCGACCGTGATGGAGTGCTCATTCCCGCCGAGCTGCGGGTCAGCCACGACCGGGTCGCCGACACGCTGCCCAACCTTGCCGTCCCCGAGATGGATGGCGTCGGCGCGATGGAAATTGTGGTCGCGGCGCCGCTGGAACTCTGCGACTTCATCAGCGCGATGGACACCCCCCGAATCGCCGAATGGAACATGTGGTACCACCTGCTCAACTGCGGGTTCCCGATGAAGGTGAGCGGCGAAACCGATTTCCCCTGCATGAGCGGCATGCGAGTCGGCCAGGGGCGCGTGTACGTGCAACTCGGCGCCGTCGAGGCGATCGACTTCGACGCCTGGTGCGAGGGGCTGGCCTGCGGCCGTTCCTACGTCTCCGACGGATACGCCCACGCCCTGGAGTTCACCGTGGGAGGTGCCTCGCCGGGCGCTCAGGTTGAGCGGGACGGGGCCTCGACCCTGGCCATTCACGCCAAGGTCGCCTTCGCCCCCGAGCTCCCCCGGGCGGTGGCGTACGGGAGTCTGGTCCCTGCCGGCGGCCCCCGGCTCGTGGGAGACACGGTTGACCTTCATGGCCCCCGCCTCGACGACCAGTTCACCGAGCCGGGCGAGCCCCGGATCGTCGAATTAGTGGTCAACGGCCAGGTCGTTGCGTCCCGAGAGGTCCCGGCCGATGGGGAAATCCACGCGCTGGAGTTCGACGTTCCGATCGACCGCAGTAGCTGGGTCGCCCTCAGGCAATTCCCTCAGCTACACACCAATCCCGTTGAGGTGATCGTCAGCGGGCAGCCGATCCGGGCTTCACGGCAGAGTGCGCAATGGTGCCTCGAAGCGCTCGAACAACTCTGGCGTCGTCGCGGTCAATGGATTGCCCCGGCTGAGCGCGATGAGGCGCGCGCGGCCTACGATCGCGCTCGACAAACGTACCAGCAAATGCTGCAAGAATGAACGCGCGAATGAGCCCGTCCACGATGCTCGCTCGCGCATGAAGAAGCGGTCGAGGCGTCGCAGGCGTGGCAACCGGGCTTGCCGCTCGGTCCCAACGCTTGCGAACGCCCGACCGCTTCTGCGTGATCCTGGACGAGGTCCGTTTCCGATTACCTGTGGAGGGTCAGGGAAATGGGGACTGGCTCCGAGTCCGCGAGGTGCCTGTCCCCATTTCCCGGTGATGAGCGACGCACACGCGGAAACCGCGCTAGCGGCTGGACACCTTGCGCCCCTCGACCGCGCGGAACTCCAAGGCCGCATCGGCCACGAAGGTGGCGATAATGCCCGGATCGGCCGAGCCGCCAGGGAGCCGGAGGATCAGGTCGTGCGCGCCTCGGGTCAGATCGACCGAGACGGAGCGGGTCGGGTCGTCGCCGGAGGGGTCCGGCAAGTCGAGCGGCCGGCCGTTGAGCCAGGCGCGGAGCCCGGCCTCGGGCGATTCGATGACGAGCGTGGCCGACAGGTCGGCCGGCGAAACCACGGGAACATGCAGATAAATCGCCTGGTTCGGGTCGGCGGTGGCCAGTGCCGACAGATCAATTCGCCCCTCGGCATCCGCCCGCAGGCGCCGCCACGATTGCGAGCGGCCATCGGCTCCTCGGACGGGCAAGGACGTGTCAATTGCTTGCTCCGGATCGACCGCCGGCTCGGCATCGACCTCGGCCAGCGGGCCGACCGCCTGGAACTCGCCGACGATACTCACCGGCTGCCGAAGCGTTTCGAGGAAGGCGAGCAGGTCGACGATCTGCTCGTCGGTCATCTGCTGCGCCAGCCCTTCGGGCATGAGGGAGACATCGCTGACGAGCTTCTCGTCGATGTCGGCCGGGTCGAGTTCGAGCCGTTGCCCCTCGGCCGTTTTCAAGACCAAGCGATCCGCGGTTTCTTCCACGGGCAAGCCGGTGACGATCCGGCCATCCACCAACCCCAGCACATAACTGCGATAGTTGTAGCCGATGGCGGCGCTAGGGCTGAGAATCGAGGTCAACAACGCGTCCTTCCCGTACTTCGTGCCGATCGTCGACAGATCGGGGCCGACCCACTGCCCGCGCCCCTGTACGCGGTGGCAACTGGAACACTGGGTCTGACCGGCCGAGGCAAACACCTCGCGCCCTCGCTCGGGGTCGCCCGATCGGGAGAGCAATTCCTCCAGCGGCGGCAGTTCCCGCCCCCCGCCGATCCCGGCCAGCGGCAAGACCTCGGCGGCCCGACGGCGAACGCCGTAATAGTCGGGGTGAGCGTTGAGCAACATCGTGGCTTCCGACTTCAGGTCGTCGGGCAGCTGCCCTTGCTCGGCGAGGCCAAGCAAGCTCCGAGCGCTCTCCGACTGCATCGTCGCGGCCCGCAGGGCCTCGCGTCGCAGACCAAGCGGATAATTCGTGTTCGCCACGATCGTGACCAGTTGCTCGCGCTCCATCCCCAACTCGGGCAGGGTCCGCAAGGCCGCCTCGGCCACCGGGTCGGACGAGCCGGCTTGCCGTGATCGCTCGATCATCGCCTCCAGCATCGGCCGCGCTCCCGACGCCTTGAGCCGGCCGAGCGCCTCAACCGCCGCGATCCGGACCGGGGGCGAGGCGTCGTCCTGCTTGACGAAGTTCATGATCGCTTCCGCATACGAGGAATCGCCGGTCGAGGCCGCGGCGGCGATTCCCTCGGCGCGGGACTCGGGCAGTTCGAGGGCGGCGCGGATGGCCTCGCGCACCCGGGGCTCGTTGGCCGCCGATCGCCAGTCGCCGGCCAGGCGACGGGCCAGCGTGGCGAGGATCTGACGTTCGCGGACCGGGTCGTCGAGGTCGAACACCAGGTTCGCCAGCGCCACCGCGCCGCTCGGGTCCTTCAACTGGGCGAGCACATCATCGGCCGCCTGCTGCAAGTCGGGCGAGGCCAGCCTCGGCATCAGCCGGGAGAGCAGCGGCAAGACCTCGGGCGAGTGGACCTGCCACATCAGGCCGAGCGTCTTGCTCAGGGCGTTGGCCGGCGGCATTGTGTCGCTCGCGGCGAGAAACGCCTCGTTCCGGTCGACCGGGAAGTACGGCGGCAAGGCCGCGGCCGTGGTCGCGCCGGTCTGATCGAGGTTCAGATCGCCATAGAGCGACCCATCAAAGAGTGATGCCAGGTAGTCCGATTCCCGATCCCAGAGAGCCACGCCCAACGCTTCCAGATACCACCGGTCGCGGCCGTCCCACGACGCCGCCAGCTCGCGGAGTGCCTCCCCCACCTGATCGGTCGGCAGCAAACGCAGAGCGAGGATCAGCTCGCGTCGGACGCCAGCATCGGGGTCGATCGCCAGGGGTAGCAGGGCGTCGAGATGGGCCATCGCCGCAGGGGTCGATGGCGTGGCATCCCCCACATATTCAATGGTGCCTCCTCGACTCACATCCCGTCCGAGGATGCGGACGGCTTGCTCGCGGATGCGCGGCTCCGCGTCCTTGAGCGCTCGCACGGCGGCCTCGTCCCCCTCGATCGCATACAAGGTCCAGAGGGCACGGGCACGGTGGATCAGCTCGTCCGACTGGAACAGGGTGTTCAGGGCTTCGACCGCCTCATCCCCCCGCGCGATCAAGCCGCGACGGGCAGCGTCCTGGGTGGCGACGACGGGCGATTTCAGGGCCTCGATCAGCCCTTCGACCGACCCGAAATTATACACCGGCCGTTCGGGCTTGGCCCCGTTCGGCACGACCCGGTAGATGCGGCCGGTCGTCTGATCGCTGAAGGCGTGCCCGCCGACCCCGGCATCGTACCAGTCGGCCACGAACAGCGAGCCGTCGGGCGCGGCGGTCATGTCCACAGGACGGAACCAGGGGTCATCCGACGACATGAGCACTTCATATTCGGTCCGGAAAGCGGCCCCCTCGCGGGTCAGGGGAAAGTGGTTGATTTGCCGGGTGCCGGCATCCGCCTCGAAGATCGCGCCGAAGTACGGTTCGCCCAGGAGCCGCCCTTCGTACACCGTGATCCCGCACGGGCTGCCGTTCCCCGTGCCGACAAGCTTCGGTACGTTGCCGGGCACTTCCTCGCCCCAGTGCCGAGGGCTGCCGGGGGTCCGGTAGCCGTAGGTACCGCCGTCCATGATCCACAACACGCGGGAGCCGCGTTGGCCGTCGTCATCGTTATCAGAGGTAAAGATATTTCCAAACGAGTTCAAGCTGGTTTCGTAATTGTTCCGCTGACGATCGGCAATCACCTCGAACTGCGATCCGTCTCGGTTAACGCGGAGGGTGGTCGCCAGTTGATCGGTCGAGACGCGCCGCCCGGATGCGTCGGTCACGTCGAAGTTCTCAGTCTTCGCCTGGCCATCGGGCTGAACCGAGCAGCAGCCGTCACCGTGGGTAAAGTAGAGCTTACCATCGAGCCCGAGCACCATCCCATGCACGCCGTGGTCGCTGTCGATACCGCCGAAGCCCGTCAGCAGCGGATAGCGCACGTCGGCCTTGTCGTCGCCATCGGTATCTTCCAGCACGAGCAGGTTCGGACTGTTGCCGACATACACACGACATCCTGTGTAATTTCCGGCCTCGTCGTACTTCTCCTCAACAGCAATCCCCATCGGTACCGGGAAGATCGAATCGGCGAAGACCGTCATCTTATCAGCCTTGCCGTCCCCATCGGTGTCTTCCAGGATCTTGATGGCATCGGCGCTGTCGATCCGCTCAAATTTCGGGTTGCGGGTCGGCCGATAGTTCAGCCCTTCGGTCACCCAGACACGTCCTCGGGAATCGACGTCGATCGTCGTCGGGTTCACGACCATCGGCTCGGCGGCCCAGAGCGTGGCTTGCAGGCCGTCGGCCAACTTCACCTGGGCGGCGGATTCCTCCGGCCCGACCTGGGCCCTTGCCTTCGGAGCGATCGGGAGGGCGAGTCCTCCCGCAATCACGGCCGCCGCGGCGGCCATCCCGAGGCGGTACGATCCAAGGCGCTCGTGCGACATCAGCGACTCCTGGCGATGCTCGACTCGTCTGGGCTTGCGCCGACCCGGAACGGGCGGATCGGGTTAGGTCGGCGTCGGCCTCGATGGACCCCTTGCGGTATGCGGCCAATCGCCGCTCCCGCAGCCCATTTTCCCCCGATCGCGCGGCCGTGTCCAGGGAACAGGCCGGGGTCGCCACGCCTCCTACCAAGCTCTCGCGCTGATTGTTCGCGAACCCTCTGGGCCGAATCGGTCTCTTGTCAAGGGAGAGGGTCGCGATCTAGCATCAAAGCATCGCGAGGTCACATCGAAATTCAACACACCGCCCGATCCGGACCGCTTAGAGGACGAGGAGGTCTGCAATAGCCAGGACACTCACACCGATCGACGGTGGGCTCGGGCTCGTCATCGATGACTCGATTCTGAGTGCGCTGCAAATCGATCGTGAAACATTGCTGGAGCTCAAGCTCTCTCCCGACGGCCAGGGGATCGAAATTCGTCCCGTTCGCGATGCGGATCACGGGCGCCGAGTCCTCGAATCGGCCGATCGGGTCATGGACACCCACGAAGAGGTATTTCGGAAACTCGCCCAATGATCCTCGATCCGGTCTTCCTTGACGTTGGAGACGTGCTGGCCATCCATCGACGAGGACTTGACCGATTCGGTGGTTCTGACGGAGTTCGTGAGCCGAAACTACTCGACTCGGCAGTTTCTCAGCCGCGAGCCACCTTTGGCGAAGCCTATCTGCACGAAGACCTCTTCCAGATGGCTGCGGCCTACCACTTCCACATTGTCAAAAATCATCCCTTCGTTGATGGGAATAAGCGAGCCGGGCTGGCCGCGGCCCTGGTCGTTCTCGATCTCAACGGACATCCGATCGACCAGCCCACGATGGCGCTGTATGACCTGACCGACGGGGTCGCATCGGGGAAGATTGAGAAAGCCGAGATCACCGAAGTATTCGGGAATCTCGCAGAAGCCTGACGGACCAACGTTCACGCTGAACCGCTTGGTACCACCTCGGCCGTCGGAAGCTCCTCGGGAGCGAGGGCGTAGTTGGCGAACTGGACCGAGTAGGAACGCTCGAACCAGTCGCGGATGCCGGGCAAACGGTCGGGGTCGAACTCAGGAGAGAGGACAAAGGTCCGGCCATTCGTCTCGGCGACCACCATGCCGTCGTCCACGACCAGCTCCCCCCCTTTGAATACCCAGCGGGGCCGCTCGAACATGGCGCGACGGTCCGAATTGGGCGAATAGATGGCGATGTCGGCATCGGCCCCGGGGCCGAGGTGCCCCTTGCGCGCGTTGAGACCCAGCATCCGCGCCGGAGCGGCTCGGGTGAGAATCGCGATCTCGAACAACGAGTACTCACGATCAAGTTCGTGGATGACTGATCGCTCACGAAGCCCTTTCGGCATCGAGGCCAACGCCTCGGTCCGGAAGGCACGATCCATCAAGAGATAAATCATTTCCGGATAACGATAGAAGGCCCCGCCGTTCGGGTGGTCGCTGGTCAGGGCAATCCGCCAGGGGTCTTCCATCAACAGATACCACTCCAGCGCGATGGCCCACTGCACCGCCGTGATCAGGTTTTTCTCAGGCAAGTACTCAATCGGAATCACGCCGCAACTGCTTTCCTGCTCCAGATCGGCGTTGAACCACTTGCCGCCCAGTTGCCGGTGCAGGCGATCGCCGGCGCGGGGGTCACCGGTCAAGATCATCGCCGGGCCGGGGCTGACGTGGCCGACATCTACGGTGATCTCCTTGTGCCGGCGAACGTATTCCAGCAACTTCGGCACGGCCGAGGCAAAGCTGCGCGGGTCGCTCGGATCACCATCGTAACTATGAAACTGAATATGAGCAAAATGCCCCCGGAAGCCGTCGATCGCCTCCATCGTCGCCCGCGTCGTCCGCCAGTTGCCGGGCACCCCCAGGTTGTTGCAGTGCACATGCACCGGATGCGGCAACCCCAGGCGATCGGCCGCCCCGGCCAGTGCCTGCACGACCTGCCTCGGCGACGCGCCGAAGCCGGTCACATCCTCATCCAGTTCTCGCATGCCTTTGCGACTGACATGCTTGTAATCTTCCACGTCCCCCGGGTTGACGACCTTGATCGCATACCCCTTGCTCGCATCAAGCGCCCAGGCGCAATACGCGTCAAGCGCCTCCATGTCGCCCGAGGCCGCGCAGTCGAGCACGCGATGAGCATTGCCCAGCAAGGTATAAAACCCGTTATCCAGGATCGGCGTATCGCGCAGCTCGTCGTGGGCGGCCCTGGCGTGCAAGGGAGGAATGGCCGCGTCCATCGCCGTCGTGTAGCCGATTCCGGCGAACAAGTGCCCGGTCGCCGCGGTCGTCGGCACCCGCCCAACGAGGCCCGACCGGGTTCGCTCCGTCCGAGGCAGCGCCCGTCCTTCTCGAAAGGCGTCGGGGGTCATCAACCGCCCCGCGTTGACCTTCGGTCCGGCCACATGGCAGTGCATGTCGATCCCGCCGGGCATCACGACATATCCCGTCGCGTCGATCGTTCGTCCTCGAAACGCGCCTGGATCGTCTGGCGGGGGCACGATACGGCCGTCGGCAATCCAGAGGTCCCCCCTCTCGCCGTCCACGTCGTGAATCGGGTCGTAAATCGTCCCCCCGGCGATGCGGAGCGAAGGTGCAGCCATGATGATTCGTCTCGTTCAGAGGGGGGAAGCGGTCGGGATTCGTGGTCGAACAGTCCTCGGAGCGATTCCCGGACACGGGGAAGGAACGAAGTGATTCTAAGCAACAGACGGAACACAGAGAGAAGATTTCTAAGACGTTCGTTCTTTGCTCTGTCGATTCGATTTGTTCTCTTTCTCTTTCCGATTTCCGCTTTCTGAATTGATCCGTGTTTCATCCGTGGCTTTCCATCCCCTCTGTTCCCTGGAGCGTTTCGCTGCGATCGGTCGATCACTGGCTCCCCGACGACCAGAAGCTCTTGACCAATGCCTTATCCGGTCGATCGGGCGCTTCCATGTTGAGCTTCAACAGCTCGCTGTTCAGGTCGGCGGGGTCGGGGTGGTTCGATTGCTGGTTGACCGCGGCGTTCCACAGAATGAAGCGAGGGGAGCTGCGCTGGTCGAGATACCCAATCACCATGCTCTTATTCGTGTAATGCCAGACCGCCAGAATCGGCTTCGCGTTCGACCCTCCCCCGGCGAACGAAGGCACAAGCATCTCAATCTGTTTGTTCGGCATCCCCTGAATCGCCACCGTACCAGCCTTGTTCGCACGGACCGAGGGCACCACGGCCAGCCGATAGGGGCCGACGGGGACGATCCGGTGCCCTTGCGTCGCCGATCGGTTTTTCAGGGCGTTCAGCGCCTCAAGGCGAAGCGCGCGCAGCTCTCCCAGCGTGAAACGCTCGGGATCAGGATCGACCAGCGTGATGAAGTCGCGTGACGAGGGGCCGTCTTCGGCCGTGATCGCCCGGAGCGACGCCCGGCTGACGGTCAGGCTCGACACCGGCTCCGGTTCGTTGACGAATTCCTCGTCGTCGAGCACGGCCTCAAGATATTCGGGATCAGGCTCGAACTGCTCCAGCGACTCATCCAGATCGTCCACATCATCCACAGGAACCGACGTTTCAATTGCCCGATCCATCATCCGGCCGGGAGCTGCCGAGGCCGGTACGACCCGGCTGGCGGCGTCCCAGAACCCTTCGGCCTTCGATCGCAACCGGCGCTGCCAGAGGGCCCGTTCAATCAGCGGGTGCACCACCTCCGGCCAGAGCCGCTCGCTGGCCGGATCGTCGGCGGCTCGCAGGGTGGCGTAGCGCAGAATCGCGCGACGGAAGTCGGGACGCGACCGCCAGGCGTCGGTGAGGCGGTTCCAGCGATCGACCAGGTGGTCATCCACCTCGGTCCGTTGCGGGGCGATCTTCTTCAGGTCGTCGAGATTCTGGGGCATCAGGCCGGGATTGAGCAGCCCGTTCTCGTCGGTCAGGTGCGACTGGGCCCGCTTGCTGGCCTGTTGCAATGCCTGGCGAATCTTGCGGAACCGCTTGCGTCGGGCGGCGTCGGAGCGGCCCCGCAGGTATTTGATCACGACGATCGGGCTGAGCATCGGGCGGATGTCGACCTGCTCGTCGAGCAACCGGGCGGCTCGGGCGATGTCCTCCTCGGTCACCTTGCGCAGGGTCATCAGCCAGGTCATCGCCAGCATCAAGCGGGCCCGGTCGGCGTTCCTCGGGTCAAGCGGCCGCATCAGGAAAATCCCGCGACGCCGCGAACCGCCAAGCAGGTACGCCAGGTAATGCCCGCTGAGATACCGCTCCTCGGCCGAAAGGGCGATGGGCACCCGCTCCACCTCGGCGATCATCTGCTCGGCCTCTTGCCGACGTTTGACCGATCGGCGGACCGAGGTCGCGGCGGCCTCCGATGGCGGAGCCGGTGCGGCGGCAACCTCGACCGTTTCCGCCACGGCCTCGGCCGCCTCCGGTGCGGCCCCGGCTCGCCAGCGGTCCCCTTCGATCAGGTGCCGGATCGCTGCGGCGGCCTCGGCCCCGGTGGCCAGGCGATCGGCCGGGGCCTTGGCCATCAATCGGAGGATCAAGGCGTTGAGTGCCTCGGAAATCTCGGGGTTGATCGACCGGGGAGCTGGCGGCTCGGAGTTCACGTGCTGCGCCATGATCGCCATCGGGTTCCCCCGAAAGGGGGGCTCACCCGTCGCCGCCTCGTAAAGCAAGACCCCGAGCGAGTACAGGTCCGATCGCGGGTCGAGCTTCCGGCCCCTCGCCTGTTCGGGGCTCATGTAGACCGGCGTGCCGCGCGCAACGCCCGTCTCCTGCTCCTGCTCCATCAACACCGAGAGGCCGAAATCCGACAGCTTCGGCCGGTCGTCTCGGGTCAGCAACACGTTGCCGGGCTTCAAGTCACGGTGGATGATCCCCTGATGATGAGCGTAGTCGAGCGCATCGGCCACCGAGGCCAGGATGGTCAGGCGTTCGGGGATGCTCAGCTCCTTCCAGCGCAGGTGATAGCTCGGCCCGTCCACCTCCTCCATGATGAAGTAGGTGATGCCGTCTTCCTGGTCGAAGTCATACAGGCGGACGATCCCGTCGTGCTGTAAGCGGGCAAGGATGCGGGCTTCGAGGCCGAGCCGATCGTTGACCTCCGGCCCGCCCAGTTCCCGAAGGATCTTGATGGCGACGGGGCGTTGAAGCGTCAGGTCGAGGGCGCGAAAGACCGCTCCCATGCCCCCGCGTCCCAGTTCGCGATCGATCGAAAACCGTCGCTTTAACGTCGTACCGATCACCGTTTGGGCACCCCCGAAGGCCCGGCGCGGCCCGCGACCGGCTCGCCTGGTCGTCTGACCGCGAGCCGACTCTGCCGAGGTACCGCCGTTCGTCACACATCTTAAGTCACATCCGCTTCCCTCACAATCCGACGCCCCCGGCGGACAACTCGACCATACCGCCCCCTCATGCAATCACAGCACCGTTCCCTCATCATTTTGCGGCAATTCACCCACGGCCGGTGGGTGTCTCTCTCCCATCCCTTTTTCCTCACCTCCGGTTCGTCCCAGGGCATCTCCACGGACACGAGGCTCGCCCCATCAGCCAGTCATCCTTCAACTTGCATCACCATCCTCCGTCATGAGAAAAATGGGCCAACATGCTTGGTATGAGAGTTGACGACCTAATTTTTTCGGAGATATATTGAATCCACGCTCGAAGACTGAACCCTTCCCTTCCTCTCCCTCAGTCTCGTGGCGTCGCCTTCGTCCCAGCCGACGGGTTCCCCTTAGATTCGCCTCATCGCAAGCGAACGACACACCGAGTCGCGGCTCCCGAACCATTGCGTAGCCTTCATTTCTCAGTGTGCCGCGCCCCGTTCGGCCCCCTCTCGCCAATGATCCGCCAAGGCCCTTCGTTCCTTTTTTTCTTCCTTTCGACCGGACGTTCCTTCATGAAGATCACTCTGCTCTCCATCCGACTCGGCACGGCCTTCGCCGTCGGCCTGTCGTCGGTCTGCGTGGTCCTGGCCACTTCCGGCTGCGACAACCCGCAGCGCGATGTCGGCTCCATCAGCATCTCCAGGTCGAAGCAGGCCGCCGCCGAAAACGGCATCGCCGGTCCCGGAGAACGGGACGGCGGAGGCGGTGAGGTCGCCGGAGGTGGCGAGGTCGCCGGAGGCCGCGAGGCCGCCGGAGGCCGAGGAGGCCGTTGAGGCCGTTGAGGCCCCAAAGAACCCTAGGTGCCCTCGATCGACGGCATCGCTCGCAGAGTCCGAATGACCGAATCACCCCAGACGCGGTCTCCTCGGAGGCGGCGCCTATTCGTTTTTTTTAATGATGAGGATCTGACTCCATGAAACCTCCCTTTGCGACCCGTCCGGCCCGTCTCGGCTTCACCTTGATCGAATTACTCGTCGTCATCGCCATCATCGGCGTCCTGATCGCACTGCTCTTGCCCGCGGTCCAATCCGCCCGCGAGGCCGCCCGACGCGCCCAGTGCACCAATAACCTCAAGCAGCTCGCCCTGGCCGCGCAGAACTACGTCGATTCCAACGGCGTGCTCCCCTCGCACGGCTTCTGGCAGCGCAACGCCAGCAACCCGGCCGCTGTTTACTACGGCCACAGCGTCTTCTCCTCGATGCTGCCCTTCCTGGAACAGGGCACCATCGCCAACGCGGTCAACTACAATTTGCCGGCCTTCGGCGTCGGGGCCGGCGGGGGCCCGGTGCACTGGACCGTCGCCGCGATCGGCCTGAACACCCTTTGGTGCCCGAGCGACACGGTAGAACCCACTCCCCTGCAGACCGGATTCTACGGCACCCCGACCCCCGGCAACCCCTCAACTCAGCACCACCTGAGCTACGCCGGCAACTCCGGCACCTGGCCAATCTTCCTCAGCTCAACCGACTCGCGCTTCCGGAGTCACATCGGCAATGCGACCGGCCTCGTCTATCACCACAGCGCCATGAGCCTCGCCGGCATCCGCGACGGTACGAGCAACACCCTACTCTTCGGCGAGAAGGCCCACGGCATCCTCGACCCCGCCGAGGCTGCCGGCTACGGCTGGTGGAACTCCGGCTACTGGGGCGACGGCACCTTCGACACCATGTTCCCGATGAACGCCCACCGACGGCTCCGCGAGGGAATCGAGGACGGGCTCTGGTTCATCCCCGTGCAGGCCGCCTCCAGCTTCCATCCCGGCGGCTGCAACTTCGCCTTCGCCGACGGCTCGGTCCGCTTCATCAAGGAAACCGTCCAGTCGTGGCAGAATGACCTGAACAACTCCGGCGACCCCGTCGGGACCGCCTGGATCGGTTCCATCCAGAGCTGGCAGCTGCAGCCCGGCGCCTTCGTCGGCGTCTACCAGAGCCTCTCGACCCGAAAGGGCGGCGAGGTCATCAGCGCCGATCAGTTCTGATCCGATCGGGTGTCATCGGCTCCGATCCGATCCGATCCGATCCGATCCGATCCGATGACACCCCTGCCCCTCCCGCCGTTCGATCGCAAGGCGGAGGTCGACCCTCACGCGCGCGGACCGGAACGAAATGGATGGCCCCCAAGCCGGGTACCGCGTCCTCAGTCTGCCAGGAGAGGTCGTTCCGCGACGTGGTCATCCCCCGGGTCGCCCCTTGGTGAACGATGCCCCCACCGGGGAGCGGACCTCGGGCACCGGGGAGCCACCCGCACCGCGGTCCCGATGCATTCCCGGCCCCTCCACGACGAGGACAACCGCGCGCCTCCTGGAGGCTTGCCCCCGTTTTTTTCCCGCCCGATGTGACTGCCGACGCCCCAATTCCCGATCTTATCGAGGGGTGGCCCGCCTCCGCTGGGTGCCCGTTGCCCCTCGCTCCTTCTCAATCCGAATTCCGACGATCCCTGCCCCCTCCGGCTGCGCGTCTTTTTCCCGAAACGAACAACACGGTTCGACACATTCCCTTTCAATTGAATCAGTTGCGCAGCTCCTCCTTGGCGCACCAGCCGCGCACCTCCCGGCGCACGCCCTGGACCTGAGCCTCCTCGGCCGATCCGTCTCATCTGTCTCCGAGGAGCATCCCCCCGTCGGCGGCTCTCCGCCCGTTCGTTGCGCGGTTGATTCACCGAAACGAACCGATTTCATCGCCGCAACCAATTTCGAGAGAATGAGTTATCGCGATTACCCGAAGCGCACCGTGAGCCCCCGGGCCGCGCACCGAAGTACGCACCTTCGACGGCAGACGGCTCGCCCGTCCAGTGCACGGCCGAGTTGCCGAAACGAATGACCGCATCGGGCCGATCCTCTTTCTCGAAAAGGAGTTGCATCGCCACCCCCCGGCGCACCGAGGCGCACCGGGGCCGCGCACCGAGGCCCCATCGCGGCCGGTCGTTGTCTGGGCTGGCCGGGTCGGGCAGAATGGGGCCATCAGGATTCCCGGCGCTCGGCCTCCCCGCTCGACCGGGGAGACTGGCCCCGCCCGTTGCGTTGCCCGACGGACTCCGACCCAGGGACCCCCGCCATGATGCGATCGCTCGCGAGAACCGCCCCGGCTCCGTTCCTGCCCCTGTCCCTGCTCCTGCTCCTCGCCCTGACGGTTGCTCCCCTTTCGCTCCGGGCCGATGAGGCCGTCGAACTGGGAGACCACCGCTTCACGATCCCCGACGGCTTCACTGTCGAGGTCGCTGCGGGGCCTCCCCTGGTCGATCGGCCGATCACCGCCGCCTTTGACGAACAGGGGCGGCTCTACGTGGCCGAGTCGTCCGGCTCGAACGATCCGGTCCAGGTCCAGCTCGAACAGAAGCCGCACCGCATCCTCCGCCTGGAAGACACCGACGGCGACGGCACCTTCGACCATCGCACCGTCTTCGCCGACCGCATGATGTTCCCCGAAGGCACGATGTTGCTCGACGGCTCCCTCTACGTCTCCGCCCCGCCCCACATCTGGAAGCTGACGGATACGACCGGCGACGGTGTGGCCGACGATCGCGAGATCTGGCTCGACGCCAAGACCCTCACCGGCTGCGCCAACGACCTGCACGGCCCTTATCTTGGCCCCGACGGCTGGGTCTACTGGGCCAAAGGGGCCTTCGCCGAGCAGACCTACGAACGCGACAACGCCCCCCCCTTCGTCACCCGGGCCGCTCACCTCTTTCGATGGCGGGCCGATCGCCAGGGGCCGATCGAATCGGTGATGACCGGCGGCATGGATAACCCGGTCGATGTCGTCTTCACCCCCGGCGGCGAGCGCATCTTCACCACCACCTTCTTCCAGTACCCCGCCGGCGGCTTCCGCGACGGTCTGATTCACGCCCTCTACGGCGGCGTTTACGGCAAGGTCCACAACGTCATCGAAGGCCACCCCCGCACCCGTCCCGGAGTCTTGCCTGTCCTCACGCACCTCGGCCCCGCCGCCCCGGCCGGACTGGAACGACTCCGAGGTACCGGCCTGGGCGACGACTTCCAGAACAACCTGCTCGCCTGCCAGTTCAACCTCCGCGCCGTCAGCCGACACCAGCTTGAACCCGAAGGCGGCTCCTTCACCACGACCGATGGCATCCTCATCCAGTCGGACAACTCCGACTTCCACCCGACCGACGTCCTCGAAGATGCCGATGGCTCCGTCCTGGTGGTCGATACCGGCGGCTGGTACAAGCTCTGCTGCCCCACCTCGCAACTGCACAAGCCCGACGTCCTCGGGGCGATCTATCGCATCCGAAAAGCTGGCACACAATCACATGATGATCCACGAGGCATGACCATTTCCTGGGATAATGCCAAGGCCGACGACCTCACCCCCCTGCTCTCCGACTCTCGCCCGATGGTCCGCGAACGGGCCGTGGCCACTCTCGGTCATCTCGGGGCCGAGGCCGTGCCCGCCCTCACCGCGATCGTCCAGCAGTCCGACACCCCCGAGGCCCGCCTCAATGCCGTTTGGGCGAGCAGCCGGATCGACGTTCCCGAAGCCCGCGAGGTCGCCCGGATCGCCCTGAAGGATGACGACGAAACCGTTGTTCAGGCCGCCCTGCACGTCATCAGCGTGCATCGGGACACCGAGGCGCTCGACCGCGTGGTGAACCTCCTGCACACCGGCTCCCCCCAGAACCGCCGGGCTGCCGCCGAGGCGACCGGACGCATCGGCGATTCCTCAATTGTCTCTTTCCTGCTCCAGGCGATGGCCGACGTGCCCGACGCCCCGCACTGGGCCGTGCAGCACTCGATCATCGCCGCCTTGATCGAGCTGAACGCCCCTGAGGCCACCCGATTCGGCCTCAGCGCCCCGCACGACACCGTGATCCGGGCCGCCCTCATCGCGCTGGACCAGATGCCCGGCGACCACCTGGAACCGGCCGACGTGGCCCCCCTGCTCTCCTCCGACGATCCTGAGCTGCGCGAGGCCGCCGCCTGGATCGCCGGCCGGAAGCCCGAGTGGGGGGCCGACCTCGCCCAGCACTTCGAGCGGCAGCTCCGCGACGCGACGGAGGATGACCGGGACGCGATCGTCGATCAGCTTGCTGGGCTCGCCTCGTCTCCCGAGATCCAGCGGGTGATCGCCGAGACCCTGGACGATCCGAAGGCCCCCGCATCCTCCCGACAGGCCGCCCTGGCCGCGATGGCCCGAGCCACTCTCGACCCGGCTCCCTCGTCCTGGGTGGCCGCCGTGGCCAAGGCGATCGACTCCGACACCCTCCGCCCGCTCGCCGTCTCGGCGGCTCGGGCGCTCAGGGTGACGGGGGCTGAGGCCGACACGCTTCGCGACCCCTTGCTCCGCATCGCCCGGGATGCCGACGCCGAACCCACCGCCCGGCTCGACGCCCTGTCGGCCCTGCCTGGAGGTGTCGGACGCCTGGATGAGGACCTGTTCACCTTCTTGATCAATCGCCTCGACCCCGACTCCCCTGCCGCCGAGCAGACCCGAGCGGCCGACCTGCTGGTGGCCTCGACCCTGAGTGATGATCGCTTGCTCATCCTTGCGGACCAGATCGCCGAGGCCGGCCCGCTCTCCGTCCCCCGCCTGCTCCCCGCCTTCGACAGCCAGGACGACGAGGCGCTCGGCCTCCGGCTTGTGACCGCGATCGACGCCTCGCCGAGCCGAGGGAGCCTCGCCCCGGGCGACGTCCGCACCCTGCTCGACCGCTTCGGCCCGACCGTGGCCGCGAAAGCCTCGACCCTGCTGGCCGCCCTCGACGCCGACGCCGCTGAGAAGCTCGCTCGGATCGAGGGCCTGCTCCCCCTGGTCGAGCAAGGGGATGTCTACCGCGGCCAGGCCGTCTTCAACAGCGAAAAGGCCGCCTGCCGGACCTGCCACGCGATGGGATACGTCGGCGGCAAGATCGGCCCCGACCTCAGCCGGATCGGCGGCATCCGCACCGAGCGCGACCTGCTTGAGGCCATCGCCTACCCGAGTGCCAGCTTCGTCCGCAGCTACGAAACGATCGTCGTCGCCACGGTCGACGGCCAGGTCTTCAGCGGCCTGATCGCCAACGAGGGCCCCGACTCCATCACCCTCGTCCTCAACGCCGACGAATCCATTCAGATCGCCCGCGACGCGATCGAGGAGATGCAGCCCGGCACCACCTCCATCATGCCCGCCGGCCTCGACGAACAGCTCTCCCCTCAGGAACTGGCCGACCTGGTCAAGTTCCTCAGGGCGAGCAAGTAATGTGAGCAGCACAAGAGAATGATGATGCGATTCCTGGCGATCGTTCTGCTTTGCATCCTGGCTGCGATCGCCTACGGAATCGTTCATGATCAGATCACTGCGCGTGTGTGCTTGGAATACTTCACGGTCGGCCACCCGGCGATCCTCCCTCCCGAGCTCTTTGACTCTCCGACCTGGCAAGGCTTGATCTGGGGAATCATCGCCACCTGGTGGGTCGGCCTGATCCTCGGCGTTCCGATGGCGGTGGCTGCTCGGCTGGGCAATCGGCCGAAACGGTCGGTCCGATCTCTGGCCCGGCCGATCGGCCGATTGCTCGGCGCGATGGCAGTCGTGGCCGTGATAAGCGGGGGGATCGGCTTCGTGCTTGCCCGACTCGATGTCATCTCGCTCGTCGAACCGATCGCCAAGAAGGTCCCCTCGGAACGGCACGACCGATACCTCGCCGTCCTCTGGGCCCACCTGGCAAGCTATGCCTCGGGATTCGTCGGAGGTCTCGTGATCATTGCGATCGTCTGGCGTTCTCGCCTTCCCGAGCACAAAGAACACTCAAAATCACATTCACTGATTTGAATGACGAATCTTCCCTGACCAGGGCAGCCCGCAAGCAGGCCCAACCGAGACTCCTGAACCAACCGAGCCAATCAATCGCACGAACCTCTCCCCGCTCGACCCTGAATCCCGGTGATCCTGATGAAACCGATCGGCCCGAACTTTCCTCACCGTCGCTCTGCCTTGCTCGCGATGCTCAGTGCTGCCGGAGGGGCCGCGGCCCTGGGGGCGATCACCGCGCAAGATCCGTACGATCCCCAACGCGAGGTCGATGACCCGAGGGGGGTCGTCCGGGGCAAGCAACGGGCCGCTCAGATCGTCGGCTCGGGTGAAAAACTGACGATTACCCGATTGGAGACGATCCTCGTCAAACCCCGCTGGCTGTTCCTGAAGATCCACACCGACGCCGGGATCGTCGGCCTGGGCGAGCCGATCGTCGAGGGCCGGGCCGAGACCTGCATCGCCGCCGTCAAGGAGCTGGAAGCGTACCTGATCGGCAAGGACCCGAGGCCGGTCGCCCACCACTGGCAGGCCATGTATCGGCATGCCTTCTACCGAGGCGGCCCGGTCCTAACCAGCGCGATCAGCGGCATCGACATGGCCCTCTGGGATATCAAAGGGAAGGCCCTCGGCGTTCCCGTGTACGAGCTGCTCGGCGGGCCGACCCGGACCCGGATCCGGGTCTACGCCCACGCACGATCCCCCGAGGCCATCCGGCGGGCCCGAGAGGAGGGTTTCACCGCCTTCAAGACCGGCCCGAGCAAGAGCCGCCCCCCTCGGATCGTCGAGAATCTGGCCTTCGTCCGCAAGGTGGCCGACGGTTTCGCCTCACTCCGCGAGGTTGTGGGGGACGAGTGCGACATCGGCATCGACTTCCACGGCGCCGTCCCTCCGCAGACCGCGAAATTGCTCATCAAGGCACTTGAGCCTTATCAGCCCATGTTCATTGAGGAGCCCGTCGCCTGCCAGAACGTTGATGCAATGGCCGACATCGCCCGCAGCACCCACCTGCCCATCGCCACCGGCGAGCGCATCTTCACCAAGTGGGGCTTCCGGGAAATCCTGGAGAAACAGGCCGCCTCGATCCTCCAGCCCGACCTCTGCCACGCCGGCGGCATCACCGAGACCCGCCTGATTGCCGGAATGGCCGAGGCGTACTACGCCGGCATTGCCCCACACAACCCGCTTGGGCCGATCTCGCTGGCCGCAGGGCTGCAACTGGCCGCTTCGATCCCCAACTTCCTCTGCCAGGAGCAGGTGAGCCTGGGGGATGGTTATATTACGGAACCCTTCCGCGTTGTCGACGGCTACGTCGACCTGCCGAAAGGGCCCGGACTTGGCATCGAGCTGGACGAGGATGCGATGGCCGACAAGATCGGGCACGAGTGGACGAACCCCGAATCCTACGACGTCTTCGACGGATCTGTTGTCGATTGGTGATGTGAAGGGACGACGATGTCTGACCGACCGACCCGATTCCTGAGCGGCGACTGGGGCACCTCGCGCCTCCGCGTGCGGCTTGTGGAGTCGGAAACCCTGACCACGATCACCGAAGCCGACTCCGACGACGGCATCGGCCCGACCTTCCGCGCCTGGCAGGAGGCGGGCTCGCCGGGCGATCGCGAAGGGTTCTACCTCCGCGTGCTCGCCCCGCTCGTCGATCGATTCCGCGAAAGTTCGGATGTTGATTTGACGAGCCTGACTCTCGTCCTCTCGGGGATGGCCTCGGCCACGATCGGGATGCGGGAGCTTCCTTACGCCCCTGCTCCGCTCCCGCTCTCGGGCGAAGGATTGCCGACGGCGCGGATCGCGCCGGGCATCCTCCCCTGCGAAACCCTGCTCGTCACCGGCGTTCGGACCGACGAAGACATCATGCGAGGCGAGGAGACCATCCTCCTCGGCCTCGCCGCCGACGGCCTGACCGACGCCCTCGTGATCCTGCCCGGCACCCACTCCAAGCACGCCGTTGTCCGAAACGGAATTCTCGAACACTTTCACACCTATTTGACTGGCGAACTGTTTGCCCTTGTCCGCGACCATAGCGTCCTCCGCCCCTCGCTCGCCCCCAGCCCGACGCCCGGCGAGGCGTTCGAGCGAGGCGTCCGCGACGCCTCCTCCGCCAACCTCCTCGGTGAGCTGTTCGCCCTGCGGGCCGGTTCCGTCCTCCACGGCACCCCTCCCGAGGAGAACGCCGCGCGGCTCAGCGGCCTCTTGATCGGCACCGAGCTGGGGGGGCTCGCCTCGGACTCCGTCGCGGACCTCCCGATCGTCGTCGCCGCCCCCGAGCCCCTGCGATCCTTCTACCGCTCGGCCCTGGCGTGCCTTGACCTCGAAGGGCGTTGCCAGTTCATCCCCGACGAGGCCATGTCCCGCGTCATCTTCCTCGGCCAGCGGGCGATCCTGGCCCAGTCAGCATCAGAGCAGCCCCCAACCAGGGTCAGCCCTTCCACCTGACAAGGCCAATTTCATGAACCCCCTAACTGTGCGTCGCGTCGCGATCGTCAGCGTCTGGATCGTGCTTGGCGGGTTCGCCCTGGAGCGTTTCCTGGCGTTTCTCATCTGCCATCAGCCAACCTCCGACTGGACCCTTGAGCGGGTCGAGCGGTTGATCGACGAGGAGGTCCGCGTCGGCTGGACCCGCGAGCAAGGCGAGGCCTGGTTCGATCGGCACGAGATCCGTGCGTTCTTCACCGGGGTCGATGGGTATGCCCGGAGGTATCCCGACCGCGTCCGAAACGCCGCCGACCTGGCAGGCCTTGACGAGGACCAACTTAGCGGCATGCTGTTCGGCACAATCCCCGACGCCGACATCGGCTCATGCTGGAACTCTGAGATTAAAATCATGCTTTTCTATGATCACGACGGCCACGTTACCGGAAATCACATTGAGACGTTCTCATACGAACTCTGATGCCGTTCAACTGGGATGACCGTGGAGGTCGCCTCACCCCGCCGGAGCCGCAGGCAGCAACGAGGAGACGGGCAGCTCGGCGATGGGCTGGCCGTCGAGGTCGAGGGGGACGGATTCGCCCGGGCCGTAGGAGCGGATCTGGAGGTAGGCCGGGGAGTCTCCGCCGAGCGGCTCGGCGTGGGTCTCGACGCGGCGGGTGCGGAGGTTGAGGACCCAGTAGTTCCACACGCCGCCGGCGGCATAGGCGGATCGCATGCGGCCGAGGTCCTTCGGAACGCTCGAATCGGCGACCTCTACGACGAGGCCGACGTCGGCGGGGGTCGGGGGGCGATTTGTATAATCGTTGCGAGCCCCCCGGATCACCATCAGGTCTGGCTCAGGCACGTGGAGGAGCGAGAGTCTCAGGGAGCCTTCGACCACGATATGCCAACCGATCATTCTGGTGGCGGTTAGCGCATCCATGCATAACCCCTGGGCGACAATGTGTGGCTGGTTCTTCCCCATCTTCTCGACGAGTTGCCCCTCCCAGAGTTCGACGTGGCGGGCGTCGGGGATCGCTCCGATCTCGATCATGCGGAAGTAGGTCTCGGCCGTGATCGGCAAGGGACGGCCGCCACGGGCAGACGGGGACAGGCTGGGGGACGCGGTGCTCATGAGGGGATCTCCCGGCGGATCAGCCGCCGGCTCGATTCTAACCTGGAGGCGATCGAGGCGTCGAGCCGGGCGGCGCGGGGGAAGCGAGGTCAGGGGCGGATGACGGTGCCGTCATCGAGGCGGAGGTTGCCCCAGTGCATGTCGAAGGGGGGATCGTCGCCAATGGGGAAGCGGGCGGCGAGGGATTCGTCGAGGTCGACGCCGAGGCCGGGGCGATCGATCGGCCGGAAGGAGCCGTCGATCAGTTCGGGACAGCCGGGGAAGACGTCCTGCTCGGCCTGCGAGAAGATGCGGCCTTCCTGGATGCCGAAGTTGGGCACGGCGAGGTCGAGGTGGACGTTCGCCGCGTGGCCGACGGGGGAGAGGTCGCCGGGGCCGTGCCAGGCGGTCCGGATGCCGAAGAACTCGCAGAGGGAGGCGACCTTGCGGGCGGGAGTCAGGCCACCGATCATGGAGATGTGAATGCGCATGAAGTCGATCAGGCGATCGGTCACGAGCGGCATCCACTCGCGGGGGTTCGTGAACAGTTCTCCCATGGCGATGGGAACGGCCGTCTGGGCGCGAAGGTGCTTGAAATAATCGGCATCTTCGGGGCTGAAGGGATCTTCGATGAAGAAGGGGCGGAAGGGCTCGACCGCCTTGACGAGGCGGATGGCCTGGATGGGCGGGATGCGCTCGTGGACGTCGTGGAGGAGTTCGACGTCGTCGCCGATGGTGGAGCGGAGGTGCTCGAACAGCCGGGGGACCTCTCGGGCGTAGGCGACGGGGTCGAAGGCAACGGTGCGGCGGTTCTCGGGCTGGGCCTCGTCGATGGCTCCGGTGCGGACGCCGTAGGTGCTGCCGCCGCCGGATCGGCCGCCGTACTGGATGCGGACGTGGCGCTGCCCTTGCTCCATGAGGGAGCGAACGCCCTCCTCGACCTCCTCGGGCGTCTCGCCGCGGATGGAGCGATAGGTCGGCACCTTCTGGCGGCACTTGCCGCCGAAGAGGCGGTGCACGGGCATCCCGGCGACCTTGCCGAGGATGTCCCAAAGAGCCATATCGACACCACTGAGCGCGTTGTTCAAAACAGGGCCGTGACGCCAGTAGGAACTGAGGTGCGCCGACTGCCAGATGTCGTCGATGTCCAGCGGACTCTTGCCGATGAGGAAGGGCTTGAGGAATTGATCGACCGCCGCCGCGACGAGTTTGGCCCGCTGGGTGAAGGTCGCGCAGCCGAGGCCGTACAGACCGTCCTGGTCCGTCTCAACCTTGACCACGACGAGACGGATACCGGCCGGAGCGGTGAGGATGGCGCGGACATCGCGGATGGTCAGGTCGGCGTGTTGCTCCAAACGGGGGGCCTGGGCGTCATCAGCCGCGAACGTGGGGCGAGCCGAGGCGAGGGCGCCGGCACCCGCGCCGGCGAGAACCGAGCCGAGCCAGTCGCGTCGTTGCATGGGGAGGCTCCGGGGAAGATCGGGAGAGGTTTGGAGCCACGAAGAACGCAGTAGGCGGTAGGCAGCGGGCAGAACGTAAAGGGCAGTTTCCGACCTCTGACTGCCCACTGCCTCCCGCTTACGGCCTACTGCATTTTTCTGTGTTTTATCCGTGGCTCATTTCGATTTCCGACTCCGTGAGAGCGTTCCTCCATACCCGAGCCTGCTCACGCGATCAAGTCGGTGACGATGCGGCCGTGGACGTCGGTGAGGCGGAAGTCGCGGCCCTGGAAGCGGAAGGTGAGCTTGGTGTGGTCGAAGCCGAGGAGGTGGAGGATGGTGGCGTGCAGGTCGTGGACGTGCACGGGGTTCTCGGCGACGGAGAAGCCAAGCTCGTCGCTGGTGCCGAAGGTCTGGCCACCCTTGATACCGCCTCCGGCGAGCCACATGGTGAAAGCGTTCGGGTGGTGGTCGCGGCCGTCGGAGCCACCCTGGACCATCGGGGTGCGGCCGAACTCGCCGCCCCAGATGACGAGGGTGTCATCGAGCAATCCACGCTGTTTCAAATCCGTGATCAAAGCGGCACAGGCCTGATCGGTGTTGGCGCAGTTCTTTTTGAGGTCGCCCACGAGGTTGCCGTGCTGGTCCCAGGCCTCGTGAAAGAGCTGGACGAACCGGACACCGCGCTCGACCAGGCGGCGGGCGAGCAGGCAGTTGTTGGCGAAAGAGGGCTTGCCGGGCTCAGCGCCATAGAGGTTGAGGATATGCTCGGGCTCGGATTCGATGTCCATCAGCTCCGGAGCGCTCGACTGCATCCGGTAGGCCATCTCGAAGGCGTTGATGCGGGTGGCGATCTCGGGGTCGCCGGTTTCATCAAGCCGCATGCGGTTGAGGGTGGAGATGGCGTCGAGCGAGTCGCGCTGGAGGTGATCGTCGACCCCGTCGGGGTTGGAGAGGTAGAGGACCGGCTCGCCCCCGGTGCGGAACTGGACCCCCTGGTAGACCGTGGGCAGGAAGCCGCTGCCCCAGTTGGCGTTGCCGCCGCTTGGTCCTTTCGAGCCGGAGCTAAACACGACGTAGCCGGGCAGGTCCTTCGACTCGGACCCCAGGCCGTAGCAGGTCCAGGCCCCGAGGCTCGGGCGGCCGAACTGCTGGGCGCCGGTGCTCATGAGGATCTGGGCCGGGGCGTGGTTGAAGGCGTCGCCGACCATTGATCGAACGATGCAGAGATCATCCGCCACTTTTGCGGTGTGCGGCAAAAGCTCGGAGATCTCGGCACCGCTCGCGCCGTGGCGGGCGAATTTGAACTTGGGTCCGAGCAGCTTCGAGTTCGGGTTGATGAACGCGGCGCGGTAGCCTTCGAGCAGTTCGGGAGGGGGCAAGGTGCCGTCGAACTCGGCCAGGGTCGGCTTGTTGTCGAACATCTCCAGGTGGCTCGGGCCGCCGGCCATGAACAGGAAGATGACATTCTTGGCCTTCGGGGCGTAGTGCGGCGCCTTCGGCGCGAGGGGGTCGGCCGCAATCTGGGTCTTCGCGTAGCCTTCCTGTGCGAGCAGGTGACCGAGGGCCACGGAACCGAGCCCGACCCCGCACTGCTGGAGGAACCAGCGCCGGCTGACCTGCGACGGGTCCAGGTGGCGATACCGATGGGACTGGCAGTTCACGGAAAGGTCTCCAGAAGCGGCAGTGGGCAGTAGGCAGTAGGCAGATCTGGGACGAGCGAGGCGGACGGGCCAGGCATGAAGGGCCATGACGTTCGGCCGGCTTCGGCCTGTTTCGCCTCCGATCTGTCGATGCCAGGGCCTATTCCTTGGTGATCGTCTCGTCGAGGTTCAGGAGGACGCGGGCCACGGCGGTCCAACCGGCAAGGGTCGCGGGGGAGACACCTTCGGGAGGGGCCTCGTCGGCGATCATGGCGGATGGGTCGAGTGCGCCGGAGGCATACCGGGTGGTCTGGCGGTCGAGCAGGTCGAGCAGGACGGCGGCCTCGGCCTCGGTCGGGGCTCGGGAGACGCAGAGGCGGAAGGCGTGGTTCAGGCGATCGACGTCGGTTTCTCCGGCCTCGCGCAAGGTTCGGCAGGCGAGGGCTCGGGCCGATTCGAGGAAGACGGGCTCATTCAGGGTGATGAGCGCCTGAAGGGGAGTGTTCGATCGGGTCCGTCGGACGCACGACGATTCTCCCGGAGGGGCGTCGAAGGCGTCGAGGGCCGGATAGGGGACCGACCGGAAGCGGAAGGTGTAGAGGCCGCGCCGGTAGCGGTCGGGGCCGGTGGCGGTGTTCCAGACCTTCGGGCCGTAGCTGGCCGGGGGCTGGAAGAGGAACTCGGGGGCGGGAGGGAAGACGCTCGGGCCGCCGACCTCGGGGTTGAGCAGGCCGCTGGCGGCCAGGGCGATGTCGCGGACGATCTCGGCATCGACGCGGTGACGGGGGCCTCGGGCGAGCAGGCGGTTGTCGGGGTCGTGGGCGTAGCGTTCGGGAGTGGCCGAGGAGGTCTGCCGGTAGGTCGCGCTGGTGACGATCTGGCGGTGCAATTGCTTCAGGCTCCAACCGTTGTCCATGAAGGAGACGGACAGCCAGTCGAGCAATTCGGGATGACTCGGCGGGGCGGCCTGCGAGCCGAGGTCCTCGGACGTGGCGACCAGGCCGGTGCCGAAGTAAGTCTGCCAGACGCGGTTGACGATCGACCGGGCGGTCGTGGGCGACTCTCGGGCGACGAGCCAGCGGGCGAAGCTGAGGCGGTTGGGCGAATCGTCCTCTTCCGGCAAGGGGTGGAGCACGTCGGGGACGCCGGGGGTGACGGATTCGGCGGGCTTGAGGAAATCGCCGCGGTCAAGCCGGCGGGTCATCCGAGGGGTGTCACGGGACTGGAGGACAAGCTGGGTCGCACCTTCCGGGTGAGTCTTCCATAAGGCCTCGACTGCCTCGTTCGCCTCGGCCCATTCGGGGACGAAGGTGCGCCAGATCGAGAAGACGGCGGCGAGCTGCGCGGGGGAGCGTTCGTCGGGGGGGATGGCCAGGATCTCCCGGACGCGGGCCGGCAGCGGGTCGGCCGAGGGGTCGGGGGCGTCGGTGACGGAGAAGCGGAAGCGGCCGAGATTGTTGTTCTGGTTGTCGTCGCTGTTCCAGCCGCCGTGCATCTGCACGAGCCGGAAGGTGAGAGAGGCGCCGCCGGGGAAGTCGATCGGCTCCTCGAAGACGAAGACGGCCTTGCGCGGGACGTTGCTGCGGCCGGGGCCGATGTCGGCGGTCCAGGCGGTCTCGTTCTTGCCGTCGATGGCGTAGGCGATCGGCCCGGTCACGCGCTTGGTGTCGGTGCGGTCGTCGAAGGCAGGGTCGAGGTCGGCCTCGGGAGGATTCACGTCGGCCGAGGCGCGGGTGATTTTGACCTCGCGGGGGCCGTGCTCGCCGTCGATCGAGGAGGCGACAACTTTGAACTCGGAGAGGGCGAACAGGCCGAAGATCGACCGGCCGGGGCCGCCTTTGGGAAGTTCGGGATCGTTGAGCAGTTCGAGCCGGACGGCGGAGATTTTGCCCGGTGATTCGACCTTCACAGTGAAGTCGGTCGTGTGCTTGGTCGGGGCGTAGCCGGCGGCGAGGACGGAGCCATCGTCGAGCAGGTAGTGCTTCTGGCCGCCGCTGGCATCGAGTTCCGGGCGGACGACGGTCCACTCAGGCTGGTCGTCGCGGACGGTGGCTTCCCAGGCGAGCATTCGGTCGCGCCAGTCGAGGGTCCGGTGCTTCAGGTCGTCCTCGATCGCGGTGATCTGCTGGAAGATCTCGGCCCGCTGGCGCTGTTCCTCGGGCAGATAAACGGCGACGTTCGACTCGTGCGCGTTGTTCAAGAATGCGAACATGCGGTAATATTCAGTGTGCGAAATCGGATCATATTTGTGCGTGTGGCACTGGGCGCACGAGATCGTCAGGCCAAGGACGGCCTTGCCGACGGCGTCCATTCGATCGAACATCGCTTCCATGCGGAACTGTTCGGGATCGATGCCCCCTTCCTCGTTGATCATCGAGTTTCTCAGGAAGCCGGTGGCGACGAGTTGATCCTGGGTGGGGTCGGGCAGGAGGTCGCCGGCGAGCTGCTCGATGACGAACTGGTCGTAGGGCAGGTCGCGGTTCAGAGCGTTGATGACCCAATCGCGGTAGGCCCAGACGAAGCGGGCCTTGTCCTTCTCGTAGCCGTCGCTGTCGGCGTATCGGGCGGCGTCGAGCCAGAGGCGTCCCCAGCGCTCGCCGTAATGAGGGGAGGCGAGCAAGCGATTCACCAGATGCTCATAGGCATTGGGTGACTGATCGTTTACAAAGGCATCCACCTCCTCGGGGGTCGGCGGCAGGCCGATGAGGTCGAGCGAGAGGCGGCGGATGAGGGTGGTGCGGTCGGCCTCGGGCGAGGGTTCGAGCCCTTCGGCATCAAGCCGGGCGCGGACGAAGAAATCAATCGGGTTGCGGCACCAATCGGGGTCGGAGACGCTCGGCAATTCCGATTGCTCGGGGGGGATGAAGCCCCAGTGCTGTTCGAACGGGGCCCCCTGCTCGATCCAGGCGTTGAGGGTGGCGATTTGCTCGGGGGTCAAGCTCTTGCCCGAGTCGGGCGGGGGCATGCGGTCGAGGTCGTCGTCGGAGGTAATCCGCCAGTGCAGCTCGCTCTCGTCGAGGCTTCCGGGCACGACGGCGACGCCACCGGAGGGGGTCGGCTCGAACATGCCGCCGGGCAGGTCGAGCCGAAGGCCACCCTTGCGGTCGGCCTCGTCGGGCCCGTGGCAGCGGAAGCAGGTGTCGGAGAGGATCGGTCGGACGTCCCGGGCGAAGTCGATCGGCGTGTCGGCAACGGCAGAGGCGGGGAGAGCCGTTGTCAGCACGGCCAGGAGCCCAAGGCAGCGGGTTCGGGGCCGGCTCGTCATCGATGTCACCTCGCGAGCGTCGGGGTTCGGGGTTTGGTCGGTCGGTCGCGGCGGACTCCGGGTCAACACATGGAGATGAGCCCGTCAGCCGTCGTTCCGGACCAGGGTGGGTGGTGCGAGCACGTCGAAAAAAAAAAGGCGGGGGGGCAGGCTCGATTCACCGTCGGGAAACGGCGACATTGCCACCCTTCATGGTATCGGTCCGATGGCTGAGACTCAACCCTCAGCAGCTTCGCGGGGGGCCGGGCGAGGTGAGGGGAGAGATGTCCCGCAGAGGCGCAGAGATGCGGAGATGGAGGCAGGAGAGGAGAGAGATCGTGTGGCCTACGAGCGCTTCGCTTTCGCTCAGCGGCTCTGCGTCTCTGCGCGACATCCCTCTCCTTCCTGTCCGTCGCCGAAAGTCCTCGGTGCGCTCCCCAGCGAATCCACCAAGGGGGCCGTCGTCTGTTGCAATCGTACCGGAGCCCCTGGCGCCCTGGAGTGAACCGAGTGAAGCAAGACCCGAGTCAGACTTTTGCAAATGACGGCTGCGTCGACGACGATACAGGGTGGAATCAACGTTTTCGTTTCGACCCTCTTTCGAGCACCGTGTTCCATGATGACTGCCTGGCTTTGCCTGCTGATGACCCTCGGGTTCGCGAGTCCCAATCCAGACGACCTCGACCGTGATCTTGTGGGGTACTGGCCCCTGTCGGGTGATTTCCGAGATCATTCGGGAAACGGGCTGGACGCGACGGCGGAAGGAACCGTCGATCGCCTGGCTCCCGGCCGAGACGGCACACCAGGACGCGCGGCGGGGTTCGATGGGCAATCGGGTGGGCTGGTTGTCCCTCTGGACGCTGCCAGGGAGCTGGCCGAGGGAGATCTCACCGTCTCGGCCTGGGTCTTCACCGAGGGCCAGGTGGATTCCCCGATCGGCGACCTTGTGAGCCAGTACAATGCGAGTACCCGTCGCGGCCTGATCCTCGGGATCAAGACCAACGCGGGCGTTACCTTCAGCCATGCCAACGATCGGCACCTGCAATTCGGCATCGACGATGATCGGGAGTCGGACTGGCTGCCCGTCGGCGTGCCGGGAGGAGACGGGACGCTGCTCGCCTTCGCCCTGGCCTCGCACGACGGAGCCCTCTATGCCGGAACCTGCGAGCCAGGGGCGAGTGACTCGGGCCGCGTCTACCGCTACGACGGTGGGACCACTTGGACCGACTGCGGATCGCCCGACGGCAGCAACTCGGTCACAAGCCTGGCCGTCTTCGAGGGAACGCTCTACGCCGGGACCGGACGGTACCGGGTAGCCGGGTCGAGCCTGCCCGAGTCGCCCAACGACACGCCAGGCGGCCGGGTCTTTCGGTACGAAGGGGGCACGACCTGGACCGATTGCGGCCAGTTGCCCGACGTGATCGCCGTCAGCGGGCTGACGGTCTTTCAGGGGACGCTCTACGCCGGATCGCTCTACGCTCCGGCCGGATTCTTCCGGTACGAAGGGGGTACGACCTGGACGGCCCTGGAGACTCCCGAGGGGAAGCGGGTCGAGGCGATCGCTCCGTTCGACGGCCTTCTTTATGCCACCAGCTACGACCAGGGGCACGTTTTCCGCTTCGACGGCCAGGACTGGACCGACCTGGGCCCGCTCGGCGATCCGGAGATCAACACGCAAACGTATTCGCTGGCGGTGTATCAAGGGGCGCTTCACGTCGGCACCTGGCGAAGCGGTCGGGTGTACCGGCTCGGCGATCAGGGGGAATGGATTGACGTGGGCCGGCTGGGCGAGGAGCTGGAGGTGATGGGGATGCTCCCCCACAACGGCCGATTGATGGCCGGATCGCTTCCGCTGGCACAGGTTTACCGTTACGAAGGCGGGCAAGACTGGCGGCTCTTGACCCAGCTCGACACGACGCCCGAGGTCGTCTATCGCCGCGCCTGGACGATGGCCGAGCACGCAGGACGCCTGTTTGTCTCAACCTTGCCGTCGGGCCAGGTTTTCGCGTACCGAGCCGGGGCCTCGACCTCCTGGGATCAGACCTTCCCGGCAGGATGGCATCATGTTGCGGCGGTGCGGTCGGGAGACTCGCTCCGCCTGTTCGTCGATGGCTCGCCCGTCGCGTCGGAGACGGTTGACGGTTCCGGGGCCTTTGACCTCTCGGCCGAGGCTCCTTTGCGGATCGGCTCGGGTCCGAACGCTCCCTTCCGGGGGCGGCTGGCCGAGGTCCGCCTGCATGGTCGGGCACTCTCGGATGACGAGATCGCGCGGCTTGCGTCTCCGTAAATGGGTCTGGGGGCTCGCGTCAGAAACCGTCCGAGCTGTGGCCCGATCGCCCTTTTGAAGTGTCGCACCATTATAAGTTCATGAGGAGCCCTCCGATGAATGCTCCAAGCCTTGCGACCTTCCAACCCTCGTTCGTGGGATTGCTCGGGTGGCTCATCAGCCTGGGGCCGGTGCTTGCCTGTGTCCCCGGCGACTCCGAGTGGAAGCCCTCGGGTGGTGGGCCACCGGCCGGGGGAGACGACGACCCGTACGTCCGCCAGCGCGCGAGGATGGTGGCTGACCAGCTCCGCGCCCGAGACATCGACGACCCTCGCGTGCTGGAGGTGATGGCCCGCGTCCCCCGCCACGAGTTCGTTTCTGAGAGCTACCGCGACCTGGCGTACACCGATCGTCCCTTGCCGATTGAGAAGGATCAGACGATCTCTCAGCCGTACATCGTGGCCCTGATGACCCAGCTTGCCCGACCGCAGCCTGGAGACCGCGCCCTGGATGTTGGCACCGGCTCGGGATACCAGGCCGCCGTGCTCGCCAAGCTGGTCGATCAGGTTTACAGTATCGAGATTCACAAGGAACTTGCGGATTCGGCGCGGGGACGTTTGTTCCGGCTCGGCGACCGCAATGTCGAGGTCCGCCACGGTGACGGCTACCGAGGATGGCCCGAGGCCGCGCCGTTCGACCTGATCATTGTTGCCGCCTCGCCGCCGGAAATCCCGAAGCCGTTGATCGATCAGCTCGCCCCCGGCGGTCGCCTGATTCTTCCGGTCGGGGAAGGATTCGGCCAGGAACTCGTGCGGATCGAGAAGGCCGAGGACGGCACGATCACCCGAGAGTCGATCGCCCCCGTCTCCTTCGTTCCCATGACGGGAGAGGCTCGCCACGGGACGGACTGGGATCGCTGAGCCAAAGTCTTGGCGTCAGGGGGATGGCTCTGGAACCGCTTCGACGATCCTCCCGTCCGATTCGTCAATCTGCACCATGCGATCGGCGGGCAGATGGTCGAAGCGGTGCGTCGTTCCCGACGGCCAGTGGACCTCCAGCGACTCGATCATCTCGGCCGATCCCAGGCCGAACCAGAGCCGGGGGTCGGAGGAGGCGAGGTAGCTCGTGCCGCTCGTCTGCCATCGGGTGAAGGTCCGATCGCCGGCGCGGCAGACGACCCGAGCGCCGACCGGCAAGGGGCCGGAGGCCGAACCGATCAGCTTCACGCCGAGCCAGTGACCCGGATCGGGCGAGACATTGCGCAAGAGGCTCGCCGGTTCGTCACGATGCACGACGACGAGATCGACCAGGCCATCGTTGTCGAGGTCGCCGCTGGCGACCCCCCGGCCGACGACCGCTCGGGAAAAGTACGGGCCGACCGCTTCGGGATCGGCCACCTGATAGCGGCCGTTCCCTTTCCCTGAGTACCAGTGGGGAAGCTGGGCCATCGGCTGGTTGATCCAGGGTTGATCAAACACGTGGCCGTTGGCGACGAACAGGTCGAGCGTGCCGTCGTTCTCGGCGTCGATCGCCACGGTGCCGAAGCCAGTGACGGCCAGGCTCGGGCCGTCGAGCCCTGAGCCAGGGGTCGCGTCGGCAAACTGACCGCCGCCCAGGTTGCGCAGGAACGTGTTCGGCTCGTTGCGAAAGTTGGTGTGAAAGAGGTCGATCAGGCCGTCGCCGTTCAGGTCGTCGGCCACCACTCCCATGCTCGCCGTCGCCCGGCCTGCGCCGTCGAAGGCGGCGCCGGAGGCGATGCCGACCTCCTCGAACCGCAGGTCGCCCTGGTTCCGAAAGAGGAAATCGGGGGTGATGTCGTTGGCGACGAAGAGATCGAGCAAGCCGTCGCCGTCGAGGTCGGCGATCGCCAGGCCGAGCGCCTGGCCGTCGGGGCGCTCCACCCCGGCCTCGGCCGAGACATTGGTGAAGGTGAGGTCGCCGTTGTTGCGGAAAAGCAACTCTTTCTGTGCGGGGAACCGGCCGGGAGGACAGTGGATGCGACGGCCCGAGGCGTCTCGGCATTCCGGAGCGGTGCGCGGGTCGGCCTCGACGTAGGTGACGACGAACAGGTCGAGATCACTGTCGCGGTCGAGGTCCGCGAACCCGGCCGCCGTCGTCCAGCGATCGGAGAAAACACCGGCCGATGCGGTGATGTCTTCAAAGGTGCCGTCGCCGTTGTTGCGGTAGAGGACCGTCGAGCCGAATCCGGTGACGAACAGGTCGTCGAATCCATCGGCGTCGATGTCTCCCACGGCGCAGCCCATGCCGTAGCCTCGACCGCCCACCCCCGCCGAGGTGGTGACATCGACAAACGTGCCGTTGCCCGCGTTGTGAAAGAGTCGATTCGGTGCGGGGGGGTGCTCCGAATCCACCGGCAACGGGCAGCCGTTGACGAGATAGACATCGAGCCAACCGTCGTTGTCGAAATCGAACAGGGCGACGCCGCCCCCCATCATGTCGGCGATGAACAGGTCGCCTTGCGCGCCACTGTCGTAGGGGAAGATGAGCCCTCGGCTCGTGGCTTCATCGACGAATCGGGGGCCGTTTGCCTCCGACGGCCGATCGGAAGGCGCGGCCATCGCGGGGACGTCGGCGGGGTCATCCTTGAGCCGGGGGAGCGTTGGAACCGTGGGCGACACCTCGCCCAGCGAGGCGATTGCCTCCTGGGCCTCGCGATGGAACGGATCGACGCGGCTGGCGTGGGCGAACCAGGCCCGAGCCTCGACGGGCATGTCCGATTCGAGGCAGAGGCGAGCGAGTTCGACACACACGTCGGCGTCCTTCAAGTCACCGAGACGATCATCCAGCAGTGTCTTCACGGCGATCATCCGGGAGCGGATCGCCTCGGCTTCCTCCAGAATCGGCCCGGCCTCGTCGTCGTGTCCGGCGCGAACCAGGGCGCGACCAAGCCGGTAGTGCGCACCCAGGTGTTCCGGATCGGCCGCAACAGCTTCGCGAAAGCAGGCGATGGCCTCGTCGTTACGCTGGCGATCCTGCTCAACGAGGCCGCGGAGGATCCACCATCGGGCCTGATCGATGGGCCGATCCGGGATCGGACCGAGCGCCTCGATGGCCTGCTCGGATGCTCCGAGCAGGATCCGGCAATCGGCCAGGGCCAGCCGGACCGCGGGGTCGTTGTCCATCGCCCGGTTGGCGAATTCGAGGTCGGCCAATGCCCCGGACGGGTCCCCTTGCTCGGCGCGGAGCAACCCGCGAGCCCGACGCAGCCAGGGGTCGTCGGGCGACCGATCGAGGTACGGCTCAAGTTCTTTTCGCAGGCGGTCGCCATCGCCGGCGAGGTCGCGGAAGATCTCCTGATGACGGTCTTCCAGGGCGATGTTGGTCAGGGAGACGAGCTGGCGGGGGTCGCCGGAGATCCGGAAGACGTCCCAGAGCAAGGCTCGTGCCTCCTCCTGCCTGCGCTGGACGAGCAAGAGCCCGAGCAGGCGGACCTTCGGCTCAACCGCCTCCGGTTCCCGTTCCAGGACAGCGCGAAAGGCGCGTTCGGCCTCGACCCGATCGTGCTCTTGCATGGCGAGGGTGCCGAGTCCCATCTGGGCCTGAATCCAGACGGGGTCGCCTTCGGGAATCCGCTCGAGCGCCGCCTCAGCCTCGTCGTCTCGGTCGAGGCTTGTGAGGGCCTGCCCGAGCAAGAGACAGGCCCGGGCGTCGTTCGGATGCTCCACGACCCACGAGGCGAGCCGGCGTTCGGCGTCGTTCCATTGCTGCCGCTGCATGGCCTGCTCGATCGCCTTCCATCGGCGATCGTCGGAGGGGGCCGTTCCCCAGAGAATCAGGGCGATCAGCCCGGCGACGCTCGCCAGTCCGATTCCGACGCGCACCGCCCGGCGATGCGGGCGTGTTGGCTCGACATTCATCGCCGCTCGCTCGATCAATCAACGGTTGGGGCCGATCCGCCCGATGCGTGCGGGAGGCGTCGTTTCCAGTCCTCCTTGGAGGTCGATCGCTGAGGTGCCTGTCCTGCGACTCCGGCCTTCCCGAATGCGAAGGACGGCGCCGCAGACCTTCCCGAGTTCGAAGGCCGACCCAACGGAATCGACACATTCCCCAAAGGAAACCGTTCTCGATGTCTCCCGTATCTGCAAGATGAGTACTCGATTGATCGTAAGTCAGGCCGGCTCGAATTGCCAGATGAAGGCTTTGGGGAGGTGTGCCTTAGCGGCGGAAGACGGAGGGTCGATCGTCCCTTGCGGTCGTGTTGAACATGCCCGCGCCGAGGGTCCGCAAGACCCACTGCCCGCCGGGCAGGACCTCGGGGCGGAACAAGGGGAAGGAGGCGGGGCCGGTCACTCGGATGTCGGCAATCTGCCCGCCGGCCTCACGGAAGGCGTCGCTGAGCAAGGGGATACGGAAGCCGCCCCGACCGTACATGATCCGAAGGCGCAGGTCGAGTTGGCCGCGAAGGTCCATCGTCCCACCTCCTCGGAGGCTAATGGCGTCGCCGGTCAAGAGGATGGGGTCGAGATAGGCCAGGCCGTTCTCGATCCGGACGGAGACCTCGGCCGTGTCGAAGGCGGTTTCACTGGACGGGGCGCCGATTTCGAGCGTGTTGAGCACCTTGAAGAATCGCAGGGCGACGGGCAGGTCGCCCAGGTCTCCCTGGGCAATGCGGAAGTCTCCGGAGCCGCTGACCGATCGCATCTCGTTGCCGATTCCGCTGAAGGTGATCATCCCCGAGAGCAAGCCTCGGAAACTCTGCTTACCGGGCAAGGAGGCGGTGAACCGGGCAAGATCGGCGTTGGCCACGGCCAGGGTGGCGTTGTACTCGGGCTGCTCGTCCATGCCGAGGCCGACCTGGCCGGTCAGGCGACCGCCGAGCAGGTCTCCCTCGATCGCCTCCAGCCGAGCCGATTGACCGTCGATGACTAGCGGGGAGCGCACCTGAGTCACCTGCTGGCCGGCAATCGTCAGGCTATCGAGGTCGATCAGGCCGCCAAGATTGAGCGATCGGCCGTCGAAGCGCCCGGCAAAGTTGACCAGCCGCCCGTGAATCGCCTCCAGGGGAATGCTCGTGCGGATCGTCTGGCCGTTGAGGACGATCAGACCGTTGGCCCACTCGACGTAGGCGGGGTCGCCCGGTTGTCCGGACCAGCCGAGCCGCAAATCGCCTCGCATCGAGGGAATCGCCGGGCTTTCGTCGAGTCGTCGGGCGAACTCGGCCATGACCGAGGGCATCAGCTTTCTCAGCTCGGCGTCGAGCCGGAAGCGGGCCACGCGCAGGTCATCGACCGAGAGGCCGAAGCGGCCGTCGGGTTCCAGGTTGACCGCCCCGGAGCGGAAGCGAACGGGAGAGCCCCGGAACTGGAACGAGACGTCGTCCATTGTCACCAGGCCGTCGTCGTAGACGAACAGGCCGTCGATGGCCTCCATCGCCGGCAGTTCCAGCGGAGGAGGCTCGGGGCCTCCCGGCTCGTCGGGGGCGGGGGTAAAGCTCAGGCTAATCGACGTGCCGGGGTCGGGTCGGACGGCCAGCTTCGTGTGGTTCTCGTTCCCCTTGACCTGGATGGCCGCATCGAGCGTGGCCTTGCCCATCGGGTTCAACAGGTTCCAGGTCGCCTGCCACTCCGGAGGCAGGGCCAGGCGAAGCTGTTCGTCGAAGGGAAGGTCGGTGGCCCGCATCGTCAGCTCGGCGTCGAACGTGTTCGGGCCGACCTGGCGGACCCAGCCGTCGGGGCACTCGATCCGGGCCAGGCCGTTGTAGCCGACCAGATCGTGGAACTCCCAGTGATCGGGCATGATCACCAGACGCCCCTTGACGTTGGTAATGGCGTAGGGCATCCCCTCCCAGGTGAAGGCGAAGCCGCCGGCCTCGGCCGGTTCTCCCAGATCGAGCGCGGCGGTCAGCTCGACGATCTCCTTTTGATCGCTTCCCGGAGGAGCCGGGCGGCGGTCGAGATGGGCGTGGGCGACGCGGACCGTTCCTTTCGGCTGGAACTGGTGCAGGACCTTGCGGACGTCGGGATTGAGCGCGGCCAGCAAGGTTTCGTCGATCGGCAAGGCCCCCAGCTCGAAGTCGAGCGAGACGACGGGGTCGGAGCTGACCTCGTCGATCGTTCCCCAGCATCGGGCCGGACGGTTGCCGATGAGGGTGGTCAGGCCGGGCGGGGCGATGGTCACTCGATCCCCTTCCCAGACGACCCGGCCGTAAAGCTGTCGGATCGGGTACGGGCAAGCGGCGTGGGTCATCGACGCGCCTTGCAAGTCAAGCGTCAGGCCGAGGCCGACCGGCCGACCGGCCTTTTGCCGAACGGCCCGAAGGTAGACATGCGTTCGGCCTCCGGGGCGCAGTTCCTCCCAGAGTCCGAGCAGATGCTCGGGGGTCTTGCTCCGCAAGCGATCGTCGAACTCCAGGTCGGTCACTTCGACTAACAGGTCAAACGGCCCGGCGATCGGGTCCCTCACGTCGAGTCGACCGGCAGCTCGGGCGGTGGTTCGGCCGTTGGTTCCCCTGGCAAGATCGACGAGCAAGGTGCCATCGCGCAGGGTCGCCAGCAGCTCGACCTCGTTGAGCGGGAAGGGAAGCTCGGGAGCGTTCAGGCTGGCGGATCGGACGAGCAGGTCCAGCTCGTGCTCCTTCAGCGGTTGCTCGTGATCGTCGGGGTCGATCTCCAGGCGGTGGACGCGGACGTCAAGCTCGCCGGCCGAGAGCCCAAGCTGGTCGTAGCTGGCGTGGAATTCCTCGGGCAAGCGGTTCCGAAGGCTCTCTCCCAACTCCAGTCGGATCAGCTCGCTGCCGGACAGGGTCACGCGGCGGGATTTGACATCGAAGGTGCCCGCCAGGTCGAGCCGCTCGAAGCCGTCTCCCCGGGCGGTGCCTTCGAAGGCATAGGAGGTCGCGCTTTGCGGGGTCATCGTCAGCACGACATCCCGGAGCAGGCTGATCGGTCCCTCTTCCCGGCTCAGGGCGATCTTGCCGTTGCGAATCAAAATCTTCGGCAAGACCTCGGGAGGGGGTAAGGGCCAGGGATCGGCCAGAAATCCTTCGAGGTTCCAGGTCCCATCGTCCCGACGGCCGAGGCGAAGGGTCGGCTGCGCGACGATCACCTCGCGGGCCTCGAACCGCTGCTGCAAAAGGGCCGCCACGTCGAAGGTCAGGCGAAGCCAGCCGACCTCGATCGTCGGCCCCGGCACCGTCTCGATCTCCTGGTGAACGCGGACCTGTTCCAGGGTTGCCGAGCCGGTAAATGGCCGCAGACGGACCCGACCCACGCTCACCTTCGAATCGGGCAAGAGCCGCAGCGACTCCCGCTCGACCAGTCGAGCCAGCTCGGCGCCATCCGTCGCGTGACCGGCCGCGTACCAGCCGCCTCCGATGAAGACCGAGAGGGGCAGGATGACCGACCAGGCGATCATCTTCTTCGTATCGTGCCCGAACCGCCCGCCGACAATCCGCATCAGGCCCGCCGCCGCCAGGCCCATCGCCGGCACCATGCCCGGCAATCGGTAGCGGATCGAGCTGACGAAGACCATGTGCAGCAGGCAGAAGCAGAGGACGGTTCCCCCAAGCAAAACCAGGCTTCTCGGGTCCTTCCTCCGGTCCCAAAGGCCGACCACCAGTAGGACAAAGACCGGGATCGTCGCCACCCCGCTTAGAATCCCGACACCGGGGGCCGACAGTTCGTCGGCGTTCGGCCAGGGGCTCCAGAAGCGTCCGACCTTGACCGCCGCCAGCTCCAGGGCACGCCGAGGGTTCTCTCGGGCAAAGGCGATCGCCCGGTGGCGCAGTTCGGCATCCTGCCTGATCTCGTCGAGTACCCGGATTTCGGGGTCGTCGAGGAAGGTCATGTTGCTGGAGCCGGTCGCCTCGGGGCTGAGGCCGTCGTACAAGCTGGCCCCAACCCAAAGCGCCGTCGGCACGAACTTGCCGACAACCTGGGCATTGCGAAGCCACCACGGGGCCATGACCGCGGCGACCGTCAGCACGACGACCGCCGCCAGGGCCACCGCCCTCCTCGACCGCTCGAACAGCACCCAGGCCGGCAGGGCCAGGGGTAGGAAGACCGCCCACGACGGTCTGACGAGCAAGGCCGCGCCGATCACCAGGCCGGTCAAGACCGCCACGACGAATGAGCCGAACGGCCCCGGCCCCGATGTCGGCCCGTGCCAGGCGAGCGAATGCGGCGTTTCCTCCGCCGAGGCCCCGGTTGCTTCCAAGAGTTGCCGGGCCGCGTCCTGTTCCCGAGCCTTCGGCCCCGGCCGCCAGAGGACTGCCAGCCCCCAGAGCGCCAGCAGCATCAACGGGACAAACACCCCCTCGGAGAGCAAGAGCCCCGAGAGGCCCACCGAGTACGGTTCGACCGCGGCCAGCGTGGCCGCCAGAATGGCCACCCGGCGCGCCCGGCGACGGTCGTGCTCGTCTCCCCGTTTCCAGAGGGCGAGCACCAGGGCATACACCACGGCCACCCCGCCGGCCCCCAGCACCGCCTGGATGACCCGAGCCCCCAGGGCCGCATCGGGGCCGAACAGAATCTGGCAGAGGGCCAGAAAGGCCGGATAGCCGGGAGTCCTGAGTGCGTAGTGCGGAACATCCCACTGATTCACGACGTACGGTGATCCGGTCCGGATCGCCTCGGCCAGATACCAGTAGATCCCCGTATCGCCGAAGATGCAGAGCACGCCCTTTTGCTGGGCGTACAGCTGCACCGCCCCGGCCGCCAGCAGCCGCAAGGCCAGCCCCACGAGCACGATCATCGGCACGATCGCGTACCGGGTCCATCGCGATCGTCTCGTCGATTCGGGCATGGTACGCTCGAAGGCCGCCCCGAGCTTGGGGGCAGCGGGATCGGGGCTTGAAGGAATGGGTCGAGTTCCCGTCCGATCACATCAAAAAGCCGGCGCGTCCCAGGCGGGGCGGTATCCTAGCCCCGAACACCGGGACGGTCAATCGCAACCAGGGACGACCCGCCTTGCACGCCGGCAAGGCGGTCGCAACGAGTCGCGCCGCTCGGAGCCCTCGATTCGGCTCGGATCAATCCACGTCCACGTCGATCGCGTGGGACTTCAGCTCCTCGATCGAGACAAACTCTAGCGCAGACATATGCGTGGCTTCCAGCACGACGCGAGGAGCCATTCCGGCCTCCAGCGCCTCCTTCCAGCGCTCGACGCAAAGGCACCAGCGGTCGCCGGGTTTCAGGCCGGGGAAGCCGTACTGGGGCATCGGGGTAATCAGGTCGTTCCCTCGACGTCGAGAGAATTCGAGAAACTCGCCCGTCATCTCAGCGCAGACCAGGTGCAAGCCGACATCGTCGGCCCCCGTGTGGCAGCATCCGTCTCGGAAAAAGCCGGTCACGGGGTCGAGGCTGCACGATTCGAGATTGCTCCCCAGGACGTTCTTGGCCATCGCGATCACGCTCTCCTTTTGATCCCTCGTTGCGTCTTGAAACGGCGCGGCCAGCCGTTTCGATACGAGTATCGTATCCCATCAGGGGAGGGGCGTCGAAACCTCAAGGACCGACCAGGCTTCTTCGCGGCGACGGGTCCAGCGGTCCTCAGCGTCCGTGATGGAGCACGAACAGGCGGCGGGCGGTCCGGATGGCCTCCTCAACCTCGGGCATGCCCTGATCGATGACCTGAAAGAGCAGGCGATCGAACTCGGCCTCCAACGACGCGGCAGGGAGCGCCTTCGACGAGGCAATCGACGGCCGAGCCGCGGTCGTCGAGGGGGTGGGAGTCGGTTCCGAGGCGGTTCTGGCCGGAGACGTCGACGTCTTCCGAGGACGATTCCGCCGGGCCTTCTTTGGCCTCAAGGGGCTCGTTTCTGCGTTCGGCTGGGGAGGGGAAACGGCGGCGGACGCAGGCTTCGACGGCCGGTTCGTCCGGAGGTTGCCGGACAATCCCAACTTCGCCCGCATTCGGTGGACGAGCGTTTCGCTGATCGACCCTTCGTGCCCCGCCTCGTTCCAGGCCTGATTGACGGCCCGGAATCCGGCCTTCGGGTGGTCACCGAGGTACCCTCGGACGAAACTGGTCTTGGAAACCTCGGCCTGGCGGGGGGAGGCGGTTGCCATTGTCTTTTCTCCCAAAGTCGCAAGTTACGAGAATCGATCAAGTTTAACCGATCCCCACACTCACTCGTCAAACTCAAGAATCAACACAACCGCCTCAATCGCCACACCCAACCCAATCGACCAACCCAGACCGGGGAACGGCTTGGAACTCCATTGAAAAACGACCCGGTGCAAGGAACCAACCCGTCATGACAACGTCCCGAGCGAGCGATCCGATTCAGCAAGCGGCCGAGGCGTTGGCCTCGGCCCGAGCGTTGGTCATCGGTGCCGGAGCGGGTATGGGAGTCGACTCCGGCCTGCCCGACTTCCGCGGCCGGGAGGGCTTCTGGCGTGCCTACCCAATGGCCGAGCGCCTCGGCCTGAGCTTCGCCGAGATGGCCAACCCCCGATGGTTCCGGCACGATCCGGCCTTCGCCTGGGGCTTCTACGGCCACCGGCTGAACCTTTATCGTGCGACAACCCCACACCCCGGCTTCGCCATCCTGCGCCGATGGATGGCGCAAATGAGCGGGGGCGGGTTCGTGGTCACGTCCAATGTTGATGGCCAGTTCCAGCGCGCCGGGTTCCCGGCCGATCACCTGGTGGAATGCCACGGACGGATTGAGTTGTTTCAGTGCCTCGACTCGTGCGGTGCCGAGTTGTTCGACGCCCCTGCGGACCCGCTGGTGATCGACATGGAGGAGCTTCGGGCTGCCGAGCCCCTGCCCCGATGCCCGCGATGCGGGGGGATCGCCAGGCCGAACATCCTGATGTTCGGCGATTTCGATTGGGACTGGTCCCTCACCAATGCTCAGGAGCGGCGGTTCGGGGAGTGGCTTTCGACCGTCGTCGACGCCGGGCCGATTGTCGTCGTCGAGTGCGGGGCCGGAACAGCAATCTCGACCATCCGATCGCTTTGTGAGCGCACGGCCGAGCAGCTTGGCGGCACGCTCATCCGCATCAACCCCCGAGAGTCGCAGGTCCCCCGCGGCCACATCGGGCTGCCGCTGGGGGCCGCGGAGGGGCTCGATGCGATCGACCGGCGGCTGGCGAGACTCCGAGAATCGGTCTCCGAACCGGGCGACTCGGATTAATCGCCCCGCTTGTACCACTTGCTCGCCTGCTCCTGGCCAGCGTCAAGCTCCTCCACAATGGCCTTGAAGGCCGTCGACAGGTGCACGTCGCGTTGCAGGCGTTCCAGCTCCTTCGCATCGAGCCGGGTGGCGGAGGGACCGAGCCCCTGATCGATCCGACCGCCTCCGTTGGTCAGTTCCATCCACATCACGGTCTGGCCGTGAGCGGCGGCGTTGCGCTTGATCTGCGCACTCCGGCATTGATTTCCATTAAGCCGAAGGCGGTTGGGCCCTTCGTGCGAGACGGCGACGATGTAGGTCGCTTTCTTTCCGAATCCAAACCATCCCACGCGCGTGATCCTCCCGCTACGGGATCCTTGATCCTGAGCCGAGTCGAGCCGGCCTTGTCGCCCTGTTGATCGTACCCATGCAGGGGCGATCAATCCAAAAAAATGCGTCTCAAAGAGATTTGTGGAACAGGCAGGACCGAACCGTACGCGGTGTCGCGTTCGCTCAGGGGCCGACCGCCTCGCGGCGCAGACCAAGCACTCGCCGGGTTCCCGGGGTGCGACGGACCCGATCGGCGATCCGGTGGCCGACGACCCAGATCACCCCACGACGATCCCGGACCACGGGAACCCGGCCGCGATCCCCGAGGGGAACGCGACGGCCCCTCAAGAAGTCGGTCAGGGTCATGGATCGTCCCCCCATGCCGAGCGGCGCGAAGCGGTCGCCCGGCAGCGGGGTGCTGATGACCAGATGCGCCCCCGAGGCATCGAGGAACGGGTCCAGCGCGTCGAGGTCGATCCGCTCGTCGCTGGGAGTTTCGGGGGCGGGGTCGATCTCGGAGACGATCCGGCAATCGGCCCAGACCTCGGTTCCGGGAATCGGCAAAAGGGCCGAGGCGGGAGGAGTCGAGGGGGCATGGACCGGGGCCTGAGGAACGAGCCGGACCCGCTCGGGACCGAGGAGCAGATCGACCCCGGCCCCGATCGCATATCTTCCCTGATCGCGAGTGACCAGCGCCGCCATCCGCTGCCAGCGATCGCTCGACATCGACCGCTCGGGCCATCCGGCCCGACGCCAGACGACGCGAAGGATCTCGACCCGGACCGACCGGGGAAAGGCGGCCAGCCGATCGCGTCTCAGGGTGATCTCGAACGGCTCGATCGTCACCACAATCGCTCGGGCCAGGCTGGCAGCCTGCCGTTCGGTCTGGCGGGCGGCGTCTCGGCTGCTCTGAGCGAGCCGGTTGAGCGCCTCGCGGACCTTCGGGTTGATGGTGGCGAGCTTCGGCAGCATCTCATGACGGATCAAGGTCCGGGTTCGGTTCACATCGGCATTGCTCGCATCGTCTTGCCAGGGCTGTTCGAGGGCGTTGAGAGAGGCACGGGCCTCGTCGCGAGTGGTTGTGAGCAAGGGGCGGATCAGCTCGACTCCCTCGGCCAGGTGTCGGCGAGGAGGAATGCCCGCCAGGCCTCGAATCCCGGTCCCTCGGACGATCCGGTGGAGAACCGTTTCGGCCTGATCGTCGCTCGTGTGACCGACGGCCACGGCCTGAGCCGAGCGTTGCCGGGCGATGTCGAGCAGCCAACCGTAGCGGGCCTGTCGGGCATCGGCCTCGAAGTGGGCCGCCCGCTCCGGCCGCCAGTGGCCCAGATCCATCGGCAGACCAAGCTGACTGGCCAGCTCGGTCACGAACTGGGCATCGCGGTCGGCTTCCTCGCCGCGGGCTCCGTGGTGCAGATGGGCGACCGAAAGCCGCAGGCCGAGTTCCTCCGCCACCTCGCACGAGGCTCTCAAGAGGGCCACGCTATCGCCCCCTCCCGAGACGGCGAGGACGATCCCCGAGCCCCCCGTCCTGCGCCGCCATCGGCCGAGGAACGATCGGACACGATGGCGAACGGCGAAGGCAGGGTCAGTCGTCATGGTTCCCTTCCCTTGAGGTCGATCACGGCTCGGCAACCGGACGCAACGCGACGCAGCTCGGCGGCTCAATGATCCGATGACGGTGAATTCTCCGAGGGGTTCGGCTCGAAGTCGAGCGCCCGAGGCTCCGCGCCGATCGAGCGGACCCGAGCCGCCCGGCTCACCAGGGCCCCTCCGTGCAGCATGAGGCTGAACTGCGAGGCGGCAAAGCAGACGAAAAAGACCGTCGAAACCCCCGCCGCCCGGTCAATCCAGACCGAGGCCCCCTCCCGGACCCTGCCGAGCCGATCACTCGCCTGGTCGAGGCTGGTAAAGAACGTGTCGATCTGGTTCCGGACATCGCTCAGCGCGAAATCGACCTCGGCCAGCAGTTCCTGAAACTGCGCCCGTTGGCGGAGCGAGAGCGCTTGCCCCATCCGAATGCGAGTCAAGGTGCGAGAGGCCTCGTCAAGCAGCGTTGTGGCCTCGTTCAGACTGCTGGCGACGTTTTGCAGCGGAGGAGCATCGGCCGATCGCTCCGAGACGCTTCTTCTTGGGAAAAAGGGCACTGAATCGAGCAGGACCAGCGCCCGGTTGAGACTGCGAAGGCTGTCCTGCAAGGCAAGAATAAATGTTTCGGCTGCTTCCAGACGTTGCTCGATGTCCGGGTCGAGCGCTTCGAGCAAGGTCGGGGCCTCCGGGTCTCGCTGAGCGACCCCCGCGAGTTCCTCGACCGTCTCTCCCACGAACCGGACGCGGTCGCGCACCGTGTCGATCAGGGTCAAGGAGGCGTCGCCCTGTTGGCGGACCAGATCGACGACCTGTTCCAGGTCGGCGATCGACGCCGGCACCTCCCGGCTCAGGCGATCGGCTAAAGTCCACGACCCGACCACCGCCCCGATCCCGAAGACCGTTCCCAGGGCACCGATCAGGATCGCAAACGCACCCGTACAGAGCTTAATCAAGCGAAGCACGATCCTGAACACTCCCTCCCGACACGATTGGCCGGCCCCTCTCGTCTCCCGTCACGGCTGATGGTGGAGGAGTCCTGGGATCAGGATGGCCCCGGCCCGTTCACCAATCCCCAGCGGGAGCCCACGTGTCTCAACGTTTGAACAGATCGAGGAAGCGGTCTTCATATTCGGCGTAAATTCCCAGGCGATCAAGCTCTCGCTTCAGTTCGTAGGCTTTCGAACGATCGCGGGTCGATTCTTCGAACAGGTGCTCGATGCGCTTGCGGTCGTCGGCGGTGACGGTCTCCTCTTCAGATTCGTCAGGACCGTCCGGGCCGAGGAACGCCTCCTCCTCGGCAGAGGATTCCTGGTGCGGGGATTCGATTGCGTGCTCGCTCAGGTTGAGCAGCTCGCCGAGCCGTTGCTCGACATCGACCGCCTGTTCGGCCAGCTCGGTCAGATCGAGCTGAATCTTGGCGATCGTCGAGAAGACTTCCAGCACACCGAGCGCGGCCTTCGGAAACGGAAGCTGAGCGAAGATTTGCGGCATCTCTCCCAGCAGGCAGGTGCCCGGCAATCCGGCCTCGGCGGCAACCCCGAGCAAGACGCCGTTGAGCCCGCTGATGTGCCCGTCATCGAGCATCGTCAGTTCCAGTTGCGTCAGCTCGTCGAGCGTCGTCTGATCGGTGGCCGCGCCAAAGGTCCGCGACTCGTGCGAGGGGTGCATCTGTGTGGCCATCGAGGCGAAGGTGAAGACCCGCTCGACCCCCATCTCCTTGGCAAACTCGATCAGGCGACGGCAGAAGGCCAGCTTGCCCCTCGGCGGCTGAGCCTCGCCGATGAAGACGATCAGATCGTGCCGCTCTTCCGGATCGTGCCAGGCGAAGAAGCGGCTCCGGGGCAGCCGACCGGTGCGAATCAGACCGCGCTTGACCTCGACGTACTCGACGTCGAACAGTTCTTCGGCCTGGAACTCGGCCACCATGTGCATGCCGAGCTTGGCCATCAGGTAATAGCCGGCGCTGATCGCCACATGGCCCATTCCCGGCCAGACGGCGACCATCCAGGGCTTGTGTAATTTGATCTCGTCGGCCATGAGTTCACCCTCCCGATCCGCCTCTCAACACCGGTTGCCACCAGGGCGATCGACGCCCCCGGCCTACGTCTCGACCTCCGAGACCAGGGCAACACCCCCTTCCAGCATCGGACGAGGTTGCTGAGAATTCTATGCCTGACCGGTGGAACCGCCCGCAATCGTCGCCAAATTGGCCTGCAACGGCGGGCCAATTTCCCGCAAGTTCCTCCAAGGAAAACGGGTTTCTTGAACCGCGAGCCGTTCCGGAATCGTTGCCTTCGACGCCTTCGTCTGGGAGTCCTGTGTTGTCATGGCCATTTACGTTGACGCCGATGCCTGCCCGGTCAAGGACGAGGTCTACCGGGTCGCCCGGCGTTATGGCGAAACCGTCCGGGTCGTGGCCAATGCGCCGCTCCGGGTGCCCGAGCACGATCAGATTGAGCTGGTCGTCGTCCGAGGCGGCTTCGAGGCGGCCGACGACTGGATCGCCGAGCAGATCGGCCCGGGCGATCTGGTCGTCACGGCCGACATTCCCCTGGCCGATCGCTGCCTGAAGGCCGGCGCCCGCGCGTTGGGACCGAAAGGCTACCCGTTCACCGACGACTCGATCGGCGAGCGGCTGGCCACCCGGGCGATCCTCGACCAGCTTCGCCAGGCCGGGCAGTACGGCGGCGGGCCTTCGGCCTTTGCCAAGACCGATCGCTCGCGCTTCCTGGGCAAGCTCGACGAAATGCTCGTCGCCATTCGCAAGGAACGGGAACGTGAAGCCCGCCGAGCCCCCGGCTCCGGCTCCGATCAAGGGCGGCCCGGCGGGCCGATGTAGGAGCGGGCGATCACGACATCATCGAAGAGGACGACGTTGACCTCCTGCTTCGTCCAGCGGTCGGTGATGTAGCTTTCGAGAGTCAACGCGTTGGCCATCAAGGTGGGGGAGGTCCGCCAGTTGATCCCGGTCCAGTGGCCGGCCAGCTCACCGTCGATCCAGTAGGCTTGCTCGCCGTCGGCTTCGCCGGGGGTGTTGTGCTGGAGCATGAACTCGACGCAGATCCACTCTCCTTTTCGGATGTTCGGCTGTGACGCGGGACGGAAGGCGTTACCCCAGTAGCGGCCGTCGGGCGAGGCGGTCATCTCATGCCAGTAGCTATAGAAGTTCCACTGGCCGGGAGGGGGGAGCCGGCCCCAGTCGCCCCAGGGCTCAATGGCGGTCGAGAAACGCTCGTCTCCCTCGGGCCGGTTGCCTGCCCCTCCGAACCCGGACCAGCGGTCGCCGCCGGTCAAGCCCTTGTTGGCCCGCAGGGTGACGAAGTGGTGGACGTAGTCGCAATCGGGGTCGAACTTCACGAGGAACCGAAAAAAGAGAGTCTCACTCGACTCGAACCAGGTGGTCAGGCCGCCTCCGGTGTTTTCGGAAAGCCGGGCCTCGACCCGGAGCGCCTTCGATCCGGTGCGAGGGTCGGCGGCCGACTCATCCACCAGGCTGAGCACCGAACCGCCTCGGTTGCTCACCTCGTCCCACTTCGCACCGAGGGGGGCATTCCCTTCGAAATTGTCGGCGAAGATCACGTCGGCATGCGTCTCGATCCCACGATCAGCCACAAACGCGGCGGCCAGACCGTCTCCCCGGGGTAACGGACTGGTCGCGGCCTGGTTGCGCAAGCCGTTAGGATCGCCCGCATCATCGGGCAGCGCCATCGTGGGAGAGGCCGAAGCCAGCAGCACGGCCAGAGCCGCAATCGGCATCAAGCAAGGCATTCGCAAGAGGATCATGGAAGCAAACTCCCTTGGGTCGTCCCGGAAAAACGAGACTCTCGGCAACGTTCAGGTCGTAGTCTACTCAGCCGATCCGCGCTCGGCGAGTTGGACAGGCCCCGATCGCGCGTCCCCTTGCTCAGCAATTGGAGTGAGCGACGGCACGCAGGATGCAGCAACGGTTCGTTGTGAATGCCCCCCTCGGCATGTCATCGGTGCGAGAGGGACCGCCCCATTCCGTTGCGAACGATTCCGCCTTGAGCAAACACCAAAGGAGGCTCCTCATGCCCGACGACCCGAACCGCCCCCCCCAGGGCGACCGCTTTGGCTGGGGCCAGCAACCGCTGCACCGGACCGACGAAACCACCGGCGATGAAGGCATCGAGCCGCCCGTCGGCCAGGGACACGATGAAGCCACCACCGGCCGCCCCGCCGAGCCCCCGAGAGCCGGCAACCGCGACGACACTCCTCAGGCCCCTGATTCGCCGATCAAGACGCGCCGACCCGACGCCCAGGAATCGTAAGACCACCTCTCGGGGTCTTCCGGTACCGATCCCGATCGTACGCGGGGTGGGGTCCCACCACACCTCGCCCCGCAGATCATGGTCTGATCCTCCGCAAGACGCGTCCCGACCTCGCCGTTCCGGAAAATTCCGCAGCATTTGCAAGTCAATGTGAACTACGATCAGAATGTCACTGTCAGGTGTCGGGGAATGATCCTGGCAAAGCGGCCCTCGGCCAGCATGGGCTCGGCCGGCCTTGACCGACACATCGTCGTCCTTTGATCGAACAACTTCAGGTGAGGGGTCTCCCATGACACGCATTGCTTCCCTGATCGTGGCGGTTGCCCTGCTGGGCAGTGTCACGTCGACGGCGTTTGCTCAGGTCCGCATGACCTACGGATATCCCACACAGAGCGGGGGAGCCCAGGTCATTGTCCGGCAGCCCGTCGCGCAGCCCGGCGTGGTCGCCGGCATTCCGTATGGCGGTGCGGTGTCGCCGTATGTCACCGATCCGTCCTACGGCTATTCGACCATCGCTCCCTACACCGCCGGCACAGTCTACTCCACCGGCGGCTATGGCTACGGTTACGGCTATGTGGCCCCGGAGGCGGGGGTGATGGTCACTCGCGGATATCCCCGCTACCCACTGAATTACAGCTACGGCTACGGTCCCGGCTACCGGGCGGGCAACCCGTATGCCTCTCGGATGATCAGCCCGTACGGAGGAGGCGTGCGCAGCTTCGGGTTCGGCCGAGGCTTCGTCGGCCGTCGTTAATCGAAGTCTGGCGGGAGGTTCGGTCAATGGATGATCGACACCAGCACCCCGATCCCTCGCGTGCCGTCCGCCTTGCTTCAGACCGACCTTGCCAAACGGCCCGAGACACCCCCGCGTCTCGGGCCGTCTTCGTGCGCCATCCGGAACCGGAAATGACGCACCACGTTTCGGAGCTTGCAGTTCCGTTCCGTCACGAGAACATGAGACGAAACAGGACTTGAGAAGCCTTGGAAGTCGGCGACCGTTTCGGCAAGCCAGGCAAGCCCGGGAATTCAAGAGATCATCGAGGAACACCGCGTCCCCCGAACGACGAGGGAGCGGCGGGACGGGTCAATCGGTCACTCGTCCAGAATCTTCGGCAGGTCGGCGAGCACGCGCTCGATATCCGCCTCGGTCAGTTCACCGGGGCCGAAGGAATGCTTCGAACGCAGCTCGGCGAATCGCCAGAGCAGGACCGTCACCTCGGCGTCCTCGGCAATCTTGTACGAGGGAGGACCGGCGGGGGTGTCCATCAGGGTCAGCGGCACCTCTTTGATGCCCTTTTCGGCCGCCAGGTCCCGTAGGGCCGTGACGGTTTCGGCCTCGTTCTCGGTGTCCGTCAGCTGGACAACGAAGGCCTTCAGGTTGGAGTTCTCAGCCACTTTCTCATCAACGGCCTTGACCAAACTGGTCAAGGGCCCGGATGTCGTCCGCGTGAAGATGCAGACGACCGGGCTGGCACCGTAGCGTCAGCGATAACAGAGCTCGTTGCCTTTGTTCGGACCGGTGACATCGTAAACGTCGAAGGCGTTGACGACATCGCCGATCTTCGGGCCGGAATCGGGACCTTGCGCCTGCAAAACTGCCGCCGCACCCATCGCGGAGACAGCCAGCACGGCCAGGCCCCAGGCGTGCGAAGATCGCAATCGCATAGGGAAAAACCTCCTTCGGAAAGGGCTCTCGACCCTGATCCTACCGATCGGTCGCGTGGACTTCCGAATCTATCGTGGCCTGAACCGATCCGATCGTCAACGGGGCGATCAGGTTTCGAACGACGAGGCTCAGGTCGCTGCTCTCCGAAGCGTCGCGCCCGCTCCCTCGCAAACCCTCCCAAAGGCGATTCCAGACTCCTACCGCGCCGTTACTCGCCCAGCACCTTCGACAGATCGGCGAGCACACGATCGATGTCGGCCTCCGTCAGCTCGCCGGGGCCGAAGACCTGCTTGGCTCGAACGTCGAAGAAGCGATAGATCAGGATCGTCACCTCCGCGTCTTCGGCAATCCTGTACGCCGGAGGGCCGTCGGGATTCTCCATCAGGGTGAGCGGGATCTTGGCGATCCCGCCCTTGGCCGCCATCTCCCGGAGATTCGAGACGGCTTCGGCCTCGTTCTCTGGGTCCGTCAGGTGGACGACGAAAGCATTGAGCCTGGGACGGTCTGCCATTGTCTCTTCCACGGCCTTGACCAAACTGGTCAAGGGCCCGGACGTCGTCCGCGAGAAGATGCAGACGACCGGGCTGATCCCGTACTGTCAGACGTAACAGAGCTCATTGCTTTTGTTCGGACCCGTGACGTCGTAAACGTCAAACGGGGTGACGATTTCACCAAGCTTCGGCCCGGAATCGATCCCCTGATCCTGCCCGTCTGCGGCTCCTCCCAGGGCAGCGATCGTCAGCACGGCCAGGCCCAGAACGCTCACAAATCGCACTCGCATCGTTGAGACGCCTCCTTTGGAACATGCGGGGCTCCGTGTGACCCTCTTGGTCGCAAGAATCTCTTCGTTCCATCCTGCTGGCAACGGTCGAGATCGTCAACGGCCTCCGTGCTCAGGGGCTTTGGGCGCTCCCCGAGCGCCGGCTTTCCGAGCGCTCGGGCTGATGTCTCGGGCCGATCTTGCCGATCTTGTCGGTGTGACGGATCGTCCGGGCTGCCGGCGCCTCTGCGTCGCCGGGACCGGTCTTGATCTGAGGCCGACGGACGCCGACGGACAAGGAGGGCGGGAATCATGCCTCGGGGAGCGACCAGGAGCAGGATCAGAAAGGCCCGGCCGGGCCTGGAGTCGCTGGAGGGCCGCCAGCTCTTGGACGGCGGCGGCCTCAGCGTCGGATTTGGGCCGGGAGCCACAGACGCCGGCATGACGCTCAGCCCCGTGGAGCTGCGATCGACCGGCCTCGAGCCCGGCTCGTCGGAGATCTCGGTCGATCAGAGTGCGTCGGATGGCCCGTCACTCGCCGACGTCGGCGTCACCATGCTGCAGGCCCCGCCGATCGAGGCCCAGCAGACCGCCGCTCAGAACGGCCTTCCCGATCCCCCCGTCAAAACCTTCCGCTACACCACGCCTCGGGGCGGGAGGGTCGCCATCAACCTGAGCGGACCCGGTACCCTGGCCGGCACTTCGGTTCGACCCGACGGAGCGCTCGACCTGGTGTTCGATGGCACCGGACCGAACAGCCAGATCTTTGCCCATGCCACCGGCGTTGTCCCGCTTGCCAGCGTTCGAGACGCCGACGTACCGCTGGAGGCCCAGGCCGGGGCCGGGGCCAATCAACTGGGTCTGGCCGGTCTTCGACCGTTCAACTTGATCGAAGGCGGCACGATCAATCTCATCGGCGGCGTCCGGCGGCTCGGCATTAACAACGTCGGCCCCAATACCCAGGTCTTCCTCCGAGAGCTTCCCGAGGTCGCCCTGGAACGCGCCGCCCAGGCCGGTCGCGACACCACCTTCGCCACCGATCAGGCCGGCGGGGTCGAGCTGGTCCTGACCGACGGGAACTTCTTCCCGGTTCTGACTCCGACCCCGGTCGAGCAAACCGGGCCGCCGCCGGGCATCCGCATTCAGATCGCTGGACGGATCAACGGTGAGCCGCTCGCCCCCTTGCCGCCCGGGACGAATCCCCAGGACGAGCTGACGATCGGCAATCCTCAAGTTTACGGCTACGACGCGACGGCCGGGCAACTGATCCGCTTCGATGCCACGACCGGTGCCGTTGTGCAAACAATCGCCGTGCCCAGCCTTGCCCCCTCGGCCGGGGTCAGCACGGCCAAGGTCGACGACCGATTGCTGGTGCTCGTCGGTCAGGCCAATACCGTTCGGGCGTTCGAGGCGCTCGACCGGACCTTGCCCGACGGCTCGATCGTGCCGGCCGGAACCTTCGTCGGCCAGTTCACGACCGACAACCTGCCGACGATCAACGCCATCGACGGCATCGGCACGACCGACCTCCGTACGGTGCTGGTCGATTCCACCGCTAGCGGAGGGGTTGGCTCGGCCCAGGTCATCGACCTGGCCGCTAGCCTCGACCCGGCACTCAACCCAGGGGGCATCACCTTGCTGCCTGGGTGGAACACGGTTCCCGCTCCCAATCCCGCGTTGACGTTCTTCACACCGACCCGGCAGTTCGGGTTCCTCGGCGGAGCCACCGGAGTCCCCGGCTTCGACCCCCTGGCGGTGCTCGGCCGCGGCTTCTTCGACGAGTTCCAGCCGACGACCGAGATTCTCGGCGTGATGGCTCTTAATCCCATCGGGGCTCGGCTCCAGGAAATCGACCGGACCGGGGCCCCTGGCCTGCCCCCTGCTCCTCCGGCCGGAACCGACGAGGCCCTCGGCAGTGTCGACAGCGCCGTGGCCCGAGTCGTGGGCGTGGTGGACGGGAAAAACGTCGTCAATCTCGTGAGTCGAACCACCCTGAACCGGATCGGCACGACCGAACTCGACTACCCGACCCTGCTCAGCGGCCTCTCCGAGTCGTTCCGACCCAAATTGGCCGGAACAGCCGTCTTCGACATCCAGGGAGACGTCCAGGCGTTCCTCGCCCAGGATGCCCAGGGCCTGGTGCTCAACACCCTCGGCACCTTGCACCTGGTCGGGATCAACCGCGCCCGAGACTCGTTCATCGTCGGCTTCCCCCTGAACCACGTCTATCTCGGACCAGGAAGCCGGAACGTCTCGCTCGTGACCCCGGCCCCGAGACCGCCGGGAACCCGGCCCGATGTGACCGTCATCCCCGGCCTGCAGCCGATCGGCCCGCTGTTCATCCCCTGATCGACGCCTGACCGCAGCCAGCCCGTGGAATTCCGCAAGCCCGCTCCCCTCTCGGTCCACCGATGAGGGAGAGCGGGCTTGTGTCGTACGGTCTTCCGTGTGATCGGGAATTCGAGGGCCAGCCTTCTGGCAACCCAAGCCCAATTCTCTCCCGAACCGGACCAGATTTCCCCCGCGCTCTAACCCAATCCTGTCCGGATTTCTCGGTCGAAAAAATTGACCAGGAGCCAAGTTAGGGGATAAACTGGTCCAGACACTCATGACATTTTCACCGATGGTTCTCGATTTGCACCGTGCCTTGTCGACGTCCAAGGACCTCCCCCAGTCCTCTCGACCGTTCGGTTCCCAAGGGATCCCCGCATGATCCTTCACCCGTTGCCAACGACCGGCATCGGCGTCTGGTCGGAATCGAGTTCGAGGTCGAAGCCTGCCCCACCGTCGAGTCGTTGCTCCCCTTGATCTCAGATTCGCCACCTTGATTGACTTCTTATGACTGACGCGCTCCATCGCCTCATCACCTTTCGGCAATACCGCAAACGAGCCCTGGCCCTCTGCCTGGCGCCCGTGGCGCTGGTCTTCGTGGCCCGCTGGATGATCGCGGCACCACTGGACGCCGCCGGATCGTTCGCGAGCCTCTCGGAGGAACCGGCCGATCGGGTCGCGGTCCCTCTGGACCCGAGCGAACAACCAGAGCCGCTCGACGAAAGCTCCACGTCCTGGCCCCTCGACGCGCTGGAAGGCCCCAGAGCCAAGCAGCTCCTCAACCGCGCCCTGGCCGATCTGGTCACCCGGCTCGAAACCCTCAGCGGGTACGAGGCAACCATCTGGCGCCACGAACGCGTCAACGGCCGATGGCTCATGGAGCAGACCCTCCAGTTGAAAGTCCGCCACGAGCCCGTCTCGGTTTACATGAAGGACATCGGCCGCCCCAAAGGTTGCGAAATCATCTACGTCGATGGCCTGCGCAACGGCAAGCTTATCACGCACACCGGGGGGGGCTTGCTCGGCATGTTCCTGCCGCCGATCGAGGTCGAGCCGCACTCGAGCCTGGCGATGTCGCAGAGCCGGTTCCCGATCACCGAGGCCGGCGTCCTTCCCGTCGCCCGGATGCTCTTGAGCCACGTGCAACGCGCCCTGCACGATCTCGACGCCTCAGTCACGCTCGACCGGATCACCGACGACGAGGGCCAGCCCCTCTACCGATCGCTCCATCACTACGCCTCCGCCTCGCCCGATCGCCCCTTCGCTCGCTTCGAGGTCCACTACGATCCCGAAACCCTCCTGCCTCGTGCCTACTCCTTTCACGACTGGCCCGACGCTCCCGGCGCAGAGCCCGTCCTGGGTGGCCGCTACGTCATCGAGACGTTCGACCCGAGCATCGTCCTGAGCGACGAGGACTTCGACCCGACGAACCCCGGCTACAACTTCCGCTGATCACCTCCGCAATCGCAGCGCCCCCCCTCGCTCCGTCCTCGGACCCGCCCTTCCCCTCGCAGGCGCTCCAGGCCCGTCACCTTGACACTGGCCAGGGCAGATCGACAAGATCAAAGACCCTCTCCCAAGACGAGCGCTCTTTGTGAAGCTCCGATCGACGCCCCCAAAGGCCCCGCCCGAGCGAGTCGATGACGATGCGCCCCATGATCCGAACACTCCTCCGCCCTTCCGCGGCCATGACCTCGATCCTTGCCGCTCTCTTGATGGTCTCGCCGTCCTCGGCTCAGATCAAGAACGAGAAATACACTCAGGAAGACAAATTCCGACAGCTTGAGGAAGTGCTCCCCACGCCCAACGAGGCCCGCACTGCCTCCGGGGCGCCGGGCAAGGGCTACTGGCAGCAGCGGGCCGATCACGTCATCGACGTCGAACTCGACGACGAGAACCGCCGGATCATCGGCCGAGAGACGATCACCTACACCAACGCCTCCCCCGACACCCTCAAGTATGTCTGGCTCCAGCTCGATCCGAACATCTTCCGCCCCGACGCCGACGCCGTGACCACCGAAACCGCCCCCGGCTTCGGCGATCGCGTCTCGTTCAATGCGCTCAAGGGCATCCTCGCGCGTCAGACCTTTGATGGTGGTGTCACGATCGAATCGGTCGAGGCCTCCTCGGGCGAGGCGCTCGACTACACCATCAACAAGACAATGATGCGCATCGATCTGCCGAACCCCCTGCGCACCGGTGAGCAGTTCGTCTTCTCGATCGCCTGGAACTACGCCATCAACGATTCGAGTGTCATCGGCGGCCGAACCGGCTACGAGTACTTCGAGGAAGACGGCAACTGCATCTACGAGATCGCCCAGTGGTTCCCCCGCATGGCCGCCTACACCGACGTCAACGGCTGGCAGCACAAGCAGTATCTCGGCCGCGGCGAATTCACCCTCGAATTCGGCGACTACCTCGTGCGGATCACCGTGCCCGACGACCACGTCGTCTCCTCGACCGGCGTGCTCGTCAATCCTGAAGACGTGCTCAAGCCCGAATGGATCGAGCGCCTCAAGGAAGCCGAAACCGCCGAGAAACCCGTCTTCATCGTCACCCCCGAGGAAGCGAAGGCAAACGAGAAGTCCAAGCCCAGCGGCAAGAAGACCTGGATCTTCCGCGCCGAGAACGTCCGCGACTTCGCCTTCGCCTCCTCCCGCAAGTTCATCTGGGACGCTCAGGGGCACGATGTCGGTGGCAACAAGGTCATGGCCATGAGCTTCTACCCGAACGAGGGGGAACCGCTCTGGAGCCAGTACTCGACCGCCTCGATCATCCACACCCTGAACGTCTACTCACGCTACACGTTCGATTATCCGTACCCGATCGCCCAGTCGGTCAACGGGCCGGTCGGCGGCATGGAATATCCGATGATCTGCTTCAACGGCCCGAGGCCCGAGAAGGACGGCACCTATTCCGACCGCACCAAGTACGCGTTGATCTCGGTCATCATCCACGAAGTCGGGCATAACTACTTCCCGATGATCGTCAACAGCGACGAGCGCCAGTGGACCTGGATGGACGAAGGAATCAACACCTTCTTGCAGTATCTTTCCGAACAGGAGTGGGAAGAGAACTACCCCTCTCGCCGAGGCGAGCCGCAGGACATCGTCTCCTACATGCGCAGCACCCAGCAGGTGCCGATCATGACCAACAGCGAGACGATCCTCCAGTTCGGCCCCAACGCCTACGCCAAGCCGGCCACGGCGCTCAACATCCTCCGCGAGAGCATCCTCGGCCGCGACCTGTTCGACTACGCCTTCAAGGAGTACGCCCAGCGCTGGAAGTTCAAGCGGCCGATGCCCGCCGACCTCTTCCGCACGATGGAAGACGCCACCGGCACCGACCTCGACTGGTTCTTCCACGGCTGGTTCTACACCACCGATCACGTCGACCTGTCGCTCGACAACCTTACCCTCTACACCATCGACACCGGCGATCCCGAGGTCCGCAAGGCCCTCGCCCGCAAGGCCCGAGAGGAGGCCCCCACCACCCTCTCCCAGGCCCGCAACAAGGAGCTGCCCAAGTTCGTCGACGAGAAGCCTGAGCTGAAGGACTTCTACAACGAGTACGACGACCTCGCCGTCACCAAGGATGAAAAGGAGGCCTTCGAGCGCTTCCTCGCCAGCCTCACCGACGAGGAAAAAGAGCTGCTCGCCACCAAGGCCCACTTCTCGATCGTCGAGCTCTCCAACGTCGGCGGCCTGGTCATGCCCGTCATCCTCGAACTGACCTTCGAGGACGACTCGACCGAGGAGGTCCGCATCCCCGCCGAGATCTGGCGACGCAACGCCGAGCGCGTGACCAAGCTCCTCATCACCGAGAAGCCGGTCGTCTCGATCACCCTCGACCCCTACCTCGAAACCGCCGACATCGACCTCGAAAACAACCACTGGCCCCGCCGCCCCACCCCCTCCCGCTTCCAGCTCTTCAAGTCCCAGGGTCGCGGCTCCGGCGAGAACCCCATGCAGAAGGCCCGCAAGGCCGAGCAGAAGAAGGACGCGTCGGACGGCGAGACGTCCGAGGAAAAGCCCTCCGAGGACCGCGAAGCTCCCGACGGCGAGTGACCGATCCACCCGGGGAGTCGGCCCGAGCCGGCCTCGTGTCCTACACTCCTCTGGGCAAACCTCCAGGGAGGATGTCGAGATGGCGAGACGCATCGGGTTCGGGCTGCTCGTCGGGATCACGGCGGCCGTCTTCATCGCCCGGGAGTCACCCGGCGTCGCCGGACGACCTCGGCCGGATCAGGACAACCTCGGCATCCCCGGCGGTCGCCCCGAGGATGCCAGCCGGGCGACGAACGACCCGCACGAGTTTGCCTGGCGGCTGTTCTTCGCCCTCAACCGCCAGGCCGAGCTCGGCACTGCCGGCGTGCCCGACCCCGACCGGCCGACCATCCGGGACTACGACCCCGACCGGCCGGTCACCTGGGAGACCTGGGCCCTGGCCAGCGGCGGCCGGGCCGGGCCCATCTACGTCCCCCCCAACCGGAGCGAGGTCTTCCTCGATCGCGGCGCGACCCCCGCGGCCTGGGACGACCTGCCCCGGGACGTCCCCCCTTCCAAAGTCCTCGAGCCCTACCCCGGCAAGGGGCTCGACTTCCTCCTGAAGGTCGCCCGCGCCCCGGGCGCCTTCGACCCCGTTGAGGACGGCGGCGAGGGTGGCATCGAGGTCCGCATGAACCGCGCCACCTTCGACTACATCCGGGAGAATCAGCTCTACAACATCGAGGGACTGGAGGACGCTTTTCTCAAGGGCAACGAGCTCCTCTTCCCCCGGGCCTCCCAGGAGATCAAGGCCCGCTGGGTCCGCATCGAGGAGGCCGACAAACCCCGCTATCACTGGCGGACCATCACCAACGACGACGGCGAGCGGCAACTCTGGGGTCTCAGCTCCCTGCACATCATCACCCGAGACCTGCCCAACTGGTTCTGGTGCGACTTCGAGCACGTCGACTTCGAGCGCTTCGCCGAGCAGTACTCCCAGGACCCGACCACCCGGGGAGACGCCCCCCCCGCCGGGCGGGACGGCATCCGCAGGGAGACGATCGGCTCGAAGTGGGAGCACATGAGGCTTCGGGGCACGCAAACTGCCTTCGTCGACGCCCAGGGCCGGCCGACAATCCTGGCCAACTCGCAGATCGAGCACGGGTTCCAGCAGAAGTCCTCCTGCATGACCTGCCACGCCCGGGCCACCGTCGGCCTGCGGTCGGCCCGCCCCGGCCTCCCGCGCTGGCAGGCCCACACCCTGCCCCTGGATCTGGCGATCCGCCCCGTGCTCGACGAGGCCGTCGGCGCCCCAGACCCCGACTGGTTCGTCGACGACTACAACGAGCCGATCTTCCTGCAGACCCACTTCCTCTGGTCCCTCCCGTTCCGGGCGTTGAGCACCGAGGTTCGCCCGCCGGAGTGACCTCTCTGGCCTTGATCCCCCAATCCCGGGAGCCCTCCCATGCGCCATCGAACCGCGACCGTCGCAATCTCCTCCGGGATCCTGGCCGCCGCCCTCGTCGCCTCCGCGGGGATGCGACGCCAGGGCGACGACCTGGAGCAGGCCGAAGCCCTCGCCTCCCTGCTGCAATCCCGGGCAATCGACCTGACCCACACCTTCGACGATCAGACCATCTACTGGCCGAAGGACAAGCATTTCTGCCACGAGCGGACCCAATGGGGAGAAACCGAGGGCGGCACCGGCTGGTACGCCTCGGCGACGTACTCGGCGAGTGAGCACGGCGGCACCCACCTCGACAGCCCGATCCACTTCGCCGAAGGGCAAGCGACGACCGACCAGATCTCAATCGATCGGCTGATCGGCCCGGCGGTGGTCGTGGATGTCACCGAAGCCTGCCGGGCCGATCGCGATTATCAGCTCCAGACCGCAGACCTGATGGCCTGGGAATCCCGCCACGGCCGCATTCCCGACAGGGCGATCGTCCTGGTTCGGACAGGCTTTGGCGCCTTCTGGCCCGACAAGAACCAGTATCTGGGGACCGACAAGCCCGGCGACGTCGCCAACCTTCACTTCCCCGGCATCGGCCCCGAGGCGGCCCGCTGGCTCGTCGCCGAGCGCTCCCTCTCGGGCATCGGCCTCGACACGGCGAGCCTCGATCACGGCCCCTCGCAGGATTTCGCCGCCCACCGCATCCTCAACGGCGCCGGCCTGTTCGGGCTTGAGAACGTTGCCAACCTCGATCAACTTCCCGAGGCCGGTGCCGTGATCCTCGCCTTCCCCATGAAGATCGGCGGCGGCAGCGGCGGCCCGACCCGGATCGTGGCCCTTCTGCCTGAACCTCGTGACGGCGACTGACGACCGCTGTCAGCCCCGTCGTGTCCGCTCTGCGCATCTTCCCCGGCGGCGTCGGCCTGGTGGAGGTCGGCACCCAGCGGACCCGACAGGGCTGATCGTTACTCCCAGGCTCAACGACGGCCCCGACCTTCCGAACGCTTCCCCGAACCGCTAGAATTCCCACGGAAGGAAAGGGGCCGTTTGATGAGCGAAACACTCACCCTTGAAATCCCGGACGAGTTGGCCCGGCGAGCCCGCGCCCTGGCCGCGGCGACGCACCGTCGCTTCGAAGACGCCGTGGTCGATTGGCTCCGCCGCGCAGTCGAGGAGCCCGACGTCGAGGCCCTCCCCGACGACGCCCTGCTCGCCCTCTGCGACCTGATGCTCGATTCGGCCGACCAGGACGAACTCAGCGCCCTGCTCGCCCGCCATCGCGAAGGCCCGATCCCCGAGCCCGACCGCCAGCGCCTCGACACCTTGATGGATTCCTACCGCGGCGGGCTCCTCCTGAAGGCCCGCGCCTGGAAGGAAGCGGTTTCCCGAGGGCTCCGACCGCCGCCGACCGCTAATGGCTCGTGAGCCCAGTAGAACCCGCTATGCAGACCTCCCCCAGTGGAATCGGTCTGGTCGGAGGTTCGCACAGCGGCCCCTACAGGATTAGCGAAGACGACCACTTCACACAGAACCTTTGAACGTGCAATACTTCATTGTGAAACGAAATGTTTTCCGATGAAGTGATCATCTGAGAAATTGAATCTTTTGTGATTTTGCAAGCCTATTTCGAAATGTGAGCCGAATTGATCGTGCTCAACAATCAATCGATAAAAAACACTCCCGTGTCGGTTGCCTTCGGAATAAATGGGCCAACTGAGGCATTGTAACCTTCCACATACAGTTCATATTCATCTCCTAGTGGATCATGCTGCGTTGCCAGGCGTGCGAAAGGACCAGTAGTCAGCGTATCTCAGGTTCCCTTCTTCGCAGGAGCCGGATCTTTAGTAACCATCACACTCATCGAATCGGTAACCTGTAGTGAATCTTTATGACGCACTAATACTTCAACTGAATCAATACTTGAAGCTGGCCATGAAGCATTTCCTGCGACATGCAACCTCGTGTCGGGTGCTACTGTCTGACCATCTCCACTAAATATGGTAATATTGACAGTTTGGGCAAATCCAAGCTGTTGGGTAACGACGGTGACGAACGTCACGGCAATGGTCACTACGGATCGAGCGCGTGGCATCAGCGTTGCCTCCGAAAATAGGCCCACAATGAACGCAGAAAAGCGACCTGCTTCACTCACGTTCATCGTTGCAGGCGGAGTCAGGGGGCATCACTGCTGCACGGCGAGCTCGCCCCCATTCCGGCTCGCCAAGGCACGCCAGACCGCTTGGTCGACGTGATTTCGGTAGAATTCGACACGTCCGTCGGCGAAGAGAAGATTGGTACCATTCCGGTGACGACTACTTGCCGTCCACGCTCCCTGCTGATAGGCAGTCCCATTCAGACAACTTTTCTCATTAGGCGGGAGTACGTGATTGTAGAGGCTATATCCTAGCTCGCCAAAGAGCCAGTTGACCCCTTTGGGATGAGTCGTCACTGAAGCAGAATTCAAATCAATGTATCGGCATAAATTGGTAAAAAGATCGAGTTCATCAGGCCGACTGTATTCAGTCGCTGTTCGGAAGACTGATCCGAGCGGATCACGCAATGCGGGAGATACAGGCCCAATCACCCATTCCGACATTGCTGCCGTATTACTTGTCCCATCGGAAATATCACGCAGTCGAACGGCCGTGAGCCCGGGGAACACCCCGTTTGGCCCATATTTTTGAACACCACCGCCCTGATTTCCTGCATAGCTTGTCGCAACCGGCCACCCTGGGCGATCAACATTATCTGACGGACAATGAAGCACATTGATCCGCACGGACGACGCAGTCCGATTCTGCGGCCCAATGTTCATCAAGTCGAAACTAAAATTGATCGAATTGAAGAGATTTTTTTGATCTATGTGTGGCAGGAGCGCAACGAGGAAAGATCGAGCACTGGGCGAACCACTGGTCGCAGCGGGAAACACCCCGTAGGATGCCTCATAGGTATGCATCGCAAGACCGATCTGCCTCAATTGATTCGCGCATTGAATCCGATGGCTAGCCGATCGTGCCATCGAGACTGCGGGAATTAAAAGCCCAACCAGGATCGCAATGACCGAAACAGCAACAATCAATTCGACAATTGTAAATCCATTCCGCGAAAATCTCCTGCCAGTCATTGCTCTCCCCTTTTCCCAAACCCTTTTCCCAAACTTTCCAGTGTGAGTGATCATTGGTCGGACTGCTTCGCCATGACCTCAATCTCTGGGGCTTTGAAACTCTGCGATTCCAGGATAGGCGTTTCGTCCTCTTCCGCATTTTCCTCAGCCCACGTTGATATGGCCTGTGCCTGGATGATGTATTTCCCTTCAGGAGCACTACCAGGCAACTTGAGCGAGCCAAGAAACACGAACGGAGCGTTTTCCGAGTCCCGCGGCTCGCTCGAAAGTGGAAAGCCGGCCGCATCGTAGCTCGTCCCACGATGCCGAATGGAAACGCTCAAGCTCGTGGGGGCCCCATCACCGGTCAGATTTGCGACCTCGACCCTGACCTCGATCGGCTGCCCAATGGTGACAACCGCTCCCTCGCCTGGTTCAACAATGCGCACTTCATATTCGTTGGGAGTTTCTGTGATCCGGGGCCACTCTTCCCGTGACTGGCCACATCCTGAACACACGACGATCATCAAGAGGTTGAGAGGACACTGTCGAACCAAAACGTCCCAACACGTCTTTATTCTCATTCTCTCAATCCATCTGGTTCAAACATGGACTTCTGAACGATTCAGTTTTTATAGAATATCGGGGGGGGGGAGGGGGAGGGGGAGTCAAGCGAAATCCAATAAAATCGAATTGCCATTTTTCCCATCTCATGGGTTGAGCCCCGTAGTCTCCGGTGCGCGGACCTCTCATGGCGGCAGCGATCTGCACAGCGGCCCCTACAGGGCTAGGGATTCGATTCGTCTTCGGTGTGAGCGAGGCGATTGAATGTTTTCAGGGCCTCCCGCCTCGATTCCGACAGGGGTTCGCCCTCCAGCCGTTGCTCGATCGATTGATTCCCCCATTCCCGGGCCATCCGGTCCAGTTCCCGAACCATCTCGGGACCGCGTCGCAGGCGGGGCAGGATGGCGGCGAGCCGCTCGGCGTGCTGGTCCAGCAGTTCCGCAGGCCACTCGAACCAGTCGTAGCGGAGTCGATTTATGAATCGATCGGCATACACATCCTCGACCCAGTCGGAATGAGGCTGCTCGGCCAACGCCTCCAGCATGTCGAAGACCTCATCGGTCGTCGGCTCGCCGGGAAATCGGCGAGGGGGAGCGACCCAGCCGGGGGGGAAGTCGCGCCGATCGTGGCCCGACATCAACGCCAGGGCCGCCGTCGGGCCACCCTCGACATAGGCCAGGTCGACCCGGTGCGCCCGCAGTTGCTCCGGCTGCGTGATCGGCAGCAAGGACGCCCAGGCGAGCAGCGCCAGCCCGGCGAAGACGATCGCCCCTCGACCGGCAGAGCGGGGCTCGGGTTCCGCGGGCACCTGCCACTCGGGGACATCCTCCGAGTTGCTCGCGAACCAGATGACCAGGATGATCCAGACCGGCAGGCTCAGGATTCCCCACGCCCTGACCAACAAGGCCGTCATCGCCACGGCCGACTGCTCGGGGCTCACCCCTCCCATCATGCCGACGACCGGCAAGGGGATGAACCAGAGCGCCGTCAATGCCGCCGCGTCGGCCACCAGCATCACCAGGGGGATCGCCACCCGCACCTTCATCCCGAAGATCACCGAGACGACCCGGACCATCAACGCGACCCGCCAGACCGACACCAACGCCAACATCCAGAGGTTCTTACTCACCGCGTCCAGCGGGTCCAGGAATCGCTCGTACGGAACCCCGTACAGCCAGGCCAGCGGCGCAGTCATCCAGTAGAGCGCGAGGAATGTGCCATATGCCCGAACCATCCCGACCGGCTCCATCCCCTTCAGGCGAGCGAAACCATAAATCGTCAAGAACAACGGGACACTGATCAGCAGCGAGGCCACGAACGGCCCGAGCAATCGCCAGGGCTCATGAATCAACCACACCCGATCATAATTCCTCGCCAATGCCGCCGAGAGCACCAGCAACGCCCCCACCACCAGCGCCTTCCGGTCCGAGGCAATCGCCAGGATCGCCCGTCGATCGCCCATCAAATACTCAAAGATCGCTCTGATGCTCATGGTGCCATCCCCGGATGCCTGGCCCAGACCGATCGCCGGATCGCCCGTCTCCGCTTCGCCGGTTCGGCCGAGAAGACACGACGGACCAGCCCCCGAAATCCCATTTCCAGCGCCTCCACACTCATCGCATCCGGCCGATACGTCACGTCGAACAGGGTGTACGACGACCAGCCGCGATCAGGCAGCAGCCTCCCCTCCTTGCGCAGTCGATCGTACAACGCCGTCCCCGGAAACGGCGTCTGAAGCGTGAGCTGCACGTCGGCCAGCGGGGCCGATTCCAGAAACGCGCCGAGCCGATCGAGCGACCCTTCCGTCTCCCCCTCCGCCCCGACCACGAAGCAGCCGATCACCGCCACCCCCGCCTCCTGGATCGCCGCGACCGCCTCCATCATCCGAGCCATCGGGGCCGCCTTCGGCCCCATCCCCGCGTGGCGAATCTCCAACGATTCCAGACCGATGAGCACCTGAACGCATCCCGACGCGGCCAGGCGTTCCAGAATCTCCGGCCGCTCCCCCACCCGCCAATCGACCTCGGTGAAATACCGCACGCGCGACCCGGCCAACGCCTCCAGCAACGGCCCTGTCTCCCGACGCCCGGCGAACGTGTTGTCGTCGGCCAGCTCGGCCACCGGGCGCGGCTCGATCGCCCGGATCGCCCCCAGCTCCTCGGCCACCTTCGCGGCGGGCTTCTCCCGCCAGGGCCCGAGCAATCGGCTCGCCCCGCAGAAATCACACGCCAACGGACACCCGCGCTGCGTCTGGATCGTGAACCGAGGTCGAGCCCCCTTGCCGAGCAGGTCGAACCTCGGCATCGGCGCCTGCCTCAGGTCGAAGGGCCGATCCGACCGGTAAATCGGCCGCAAGGCTAACCGCTCGGCGTCCTGCAACACCACCGGCCACGACGATTCCCCATCCCCCACCACGACCGCATCGACGGAACGCCTCGCCTCCTCCGGGCATGCCGTCGCGTGCAGACCGCCCAGCACCACCGGCACCCCTGCCCGTCGGACCAGGCCACTGAACCGATACGCCTCCTCCACCGACGCCGTCAACGCCGAGACGGCGACCAGATCAGGACGCTCTTCGAGGACTCGCTCGGCCAGGTCCTCCAGGTCCAACGATCCCGACTCATGCAGGCTCACCGACCACGACGGCGGCACCATCCCCGCCAGGGTCAACACCCCCAGCGCCGGCAACTGGCCGATCGCCCCGGCCCGCTCTTGCAGGCCGGGCATCGCCATCCCCAGGTCCCGCATCTCCTCATCCCGGACGCGAAACCCGGTGAACGGCACGAAGGCGACATGAGGCACGCGAATTCCCTCCGGTGGATGCCTCGCCTCACAGACCTCCGTTACTGGGTCGGCTCGGCGATTGGCTCGGCCTCGCTCGCGGCGACGGGTTCGGCGCGACCTCCCATCACGAGCAGATACCCGATCCACAAGCTCGCCGGAATCAGGGTCAAGACCACCAGCAAGGTCGACGAGCTTCCCGCCCACGCCCCGGCCCCGGCCATGAGCATCCCGACGGGAACCGAGCCAATGACCAGCGCGACCAGGAACCGGCCGAAGTGCATCCCGGCCACCCCCGCGAGCAGGGTCAGCACCTCCGGCAAGATCGGCAAGGCCCGCGAGGCGATGATCCCCGCCGCCCCCCACGAATCAAAGAACCCTCGGAAGCGGACCATCTCCTCCTCGGTGGCGAGCAGCCGGGTCCCCCGATCGCCGAAGATCCGGGCCAGGCCATAGGCGGTCAATCCGGCAAGCACTGAGCCGGTCGAGGCGATCATGCCGCCGAGCATCGTCCCGTAGAGCGTCCCCAAGGTCGCCATGATCGGCGGGGTCGGGATCGGCAAGACCAGGTCGCCCACGATCAACGACAGCCCGATCAGCCAGGCGAACGGCTTGACCGAGATCAGCCACGCCTGGTACCCCTCCGACTCGAAATAGGCGTCCATCTGCTCGTGCCAGAGGAAATACGGCGTAAGTAGGACAGCCACAATCACCACGACCAGCAGAATCAATTTGCGACGGAAGTTCATCGGGAGGATCGCTCCGAGCCGTTCGAGGGTGCGGCGCCTCGGCGCATCGCAGCCATCGCCGGGTGGTAAACCCGGCAACCTTCGTCAAGTCTACCATGTTTGTCGAGCGACGCCCCCTCGATCGAACGGCTCAGGGGGCACGACGAGATGCTGGCACCGGGAACTGGGAACTCGCGCAGAGGAATCTCTGTCTCAAATCCTGCTCTTTGTCTCAGCGTCTCCGCGTCTCTGCGCGAGGTCCCCTCCCCCCTCACCATCAGCGGTCGTCTTCTTCGCCCCTGGCCTCCGCGATCTCCTCGGCCGAAAGCGGGCGCACCGTGATGTCCTTCACCGCCCCTCCGGTCTGCCAGGTGGCAAAGCCGAGCGGGTGGTTTACTCGGGTTTCGAGCCGGGTATCGAGATGGTGGTCGCCGGGGTCGGTGAAGGTGATCAGCTTCTCATCGTCGATCCAGCATTCGATCGCGGCGTCGGTCACACGGATGCGAAAGGAGTACCACGTGTCGTCGGCATACTTCTGATAGGTGCCGGTCAGATTCTCCGAGGCATCCGCCCCGTCAATGCTCGACAGGCCGGTCACGCTCCCTCCCCAGCCGCCGTTGACGAGCGTCAGGAACGTGTCGCCGACCGGAAAGGTTGCGGCGGCGAAGAAGTCGCGGCCCGACAACCGCTTGGCGCGGTACGAGAATTCGTAGTTGTTCGTCGGCAGATCCTCTCGGGTCGTGGTGACCCCCGTCATTCCTCCCGAAACCGCGCTGGCGGCCATGATGATCGCGCCGTCCTTCACCGACACTTCGCCCGGCTTGTAGAAATCGGCCGCCTTCCAGCCGTCGAGCGTCTCGCCGTCGAACAGCACCATCGGCTCGGCCCTGGGGGCCTCCTCGGCATCGGCCCGTGCGAAGGCGGGCACGGCGATCATCGTCACCATCATCAGCCAGGCCCCGAGGGCGATTGCCCCGGCTCGGGCCTCGAACCTGGACGCGGAACCAGAACGGGGCATCGCGATCATGGGAGCATCCCCCTTGGAGAAGTCGGTTCGGAAATTCATGTGTGGAGCGTCGATTCTGCGTGCGAGGGCCCCCCCTCCCCTGACCCGCTCCCCGCAAGCAACCTGGGGCGAGTGGGCCCGATCCCAACCCTCGCCTCCGCCTTGCGGGAGAGAGGGTGGCCGAAGGCCGGGTGAGGGGGTTTGATCACCTCGATCGCAATCGGAATCGGCGCTCAAGAACGCTGATTCGGTTGCGACCGGACAATCCGAGGCATGACGAGACGAACTCTCTGATAGGATGGCGGACGCAGCCCTCACGACGCAACGCCCCAGCGTTTCGCCTTTCCCGACAGAAGTGGTGTACTCTTCTCACCCGAGAGACATGGAGTTTATGACAAGTCGTTACGAGAAGCCTTCAAGTCCCCCCGAATGGAAGAAGCGCAATGCGTTCGGCCTGCCTCCAGGCAGCGTCCGGGCCTTGCTCGCCCTGGCGATCGCGGCCACGGTCTGCGGGTCGCTCGTCCTGCACCCCGATCGCGAGGTGCCGGCCTACCTCCGCGACCTGATGTTCATCATCCTCGGCCACTACTTCGCCTCCCGGAGCCGCCCCCGAGCCGAGGCCCACACCGAGGCCGACGCCGCCGTCCCGCCGCCGCTCTATCTGCCAAAGGGAACCGTCCGCTTGCTCCTGGTCGGTGCCTTTGTGGGCGTCGCCGTCTTCCTCTACGGCGAGAACCGGCTCGGCCCGATCGACACCAGCCCGGCCGCCGTCACGCTTCTGCTCATCGGCGGCTTCCTGCTCGGAGCCCTCTTCAAGGCCCTGATGCCCGGTGACGCCTTCTCCAAGAATCCCGACGCCATGCGACTGGTCGAGGATCTCAAGGCCTTCATCGCGCTCGGCGCCGCCGTCGTCCTGGTCGTCTTGACCTGGGATCAGGCCTCTCCCTTCCTGCCCGACGACCTCCGCGTGGTCATCCCTCGGCTCGGCTCGAACGGCCCGGAACACCTGGCCGCCGCCTGGATCGGCTTCTACTTCGGGTCACGTTGATCCCGAACGCATACCGCTCCGATCCCTACTTCCGTCTATCACTCGCCCCCCTCTGTTTGATATTCTTCGAACAAAGACCCGGAACCGAGTCCACCCAGACTGGGTGGGCCTCGGGATCGTGTCGAACCCGTTCAGTTCCGACCAGACCGGAGGCGATCGGCGATGATGACCCTCGGAGGCCCTTCGTATCGCTACTGCGACGGCCAGACGCGCCGATCGTTCCTGAAGCTCGGCGGCCTGGCGATGGGGGGGCTGAGCCTCCCCGGCCTGCTCCGCGCCGAACAGGCGGCGGGGATCGGCCGATCGCACAAGGCGGTCATCATGGTCTACCTCTCCGGCGGCATCTCGCACCAGGACACGTTCGACCTCAAGCCCGAGGCCCCCGCCGAGATCCGAGGCGAGTTCAACCCGATCGACACCGCCCTCCCCGGCGTTCATTTCGGCGAACTCCTGCCGATGCTCTCCCGATCGGCCGACAAGCTCGCCGTCATCCGCTCAATCGTCGGCCTCCGAGACGAGCACACGAGCTGGCAGAACCTCACCGGCTACCCCATGAGCCAGGCCCAGCGCGAGGGCAAGCCGCACTTCGGCTCCATCGTCTCCCGCGTTCAGGGGGTGGTCGATCCCGTCGTGCCGCCGTTCGTCGACCTGTTCCCGACCATGCAGCACCGCCCGTACAACAGCGGAGGCCCCGGCCACCTCGGCCTGGCCTACGCCGGTGCCCGCCTCGGCGACGGCGACGCCGCCTTGATGACCCAAACCACCGTCGAGCCCGATCGCTTCGACCGCCGCCGCGCCCTGCTCGACCGCTTCGACGACTGGCGACGCGACGTCGATAGCCAGCCCGTCGCCGGCCTCGACGCCTTTTATCAGCGTGCCTTCAACGTCCTGACCTCCGACACCGTCGCCCGAGCCCTCGACGTCACCAAGGAAGACCCGAAGGTCCGCGACCGCTACGGCATCGGCTCGTCGAAGCACCTCGGCGACGGCGCCCCGATGTGGAACGATCAGCTTTTGATGGCCCGTCGCCTGGTCGAGTCCGGCGCCCGGGTCGTCACCGTCGCCTACGGCTTCTGGGACACCCACGGCAACAACTTCAACCACCTCCGCAACCACTTGCCCCTGTTCGACCAGGGCATCTCCGCCCTCGTCGACGACATCTACGCCCGAGGGCTCGACAAGGACGTGACCGTCGTCGTCTGGGGCGAGTTCGGCCGCACTCCCAAGATCAACAAGGATGCCGGCCGCGACCACTGGGCCCCCGTCTCCAACGCCCTCATCTCCGGCGGCGGCCTGAACGTCGGCCAGGTCATCGGCTCGACCGACAAGCACGCCGCCTACGCCGTCGCCTCGCCGATCCACTATCAAGACGTCCTCGCCACCGTCTACCACGCGATGGGGATCGACCCCCACGCCTTCGTCGACGACCTCGCCGGCCGCCCAATCCCCATCCTCCCCAGCACCGCCCGGCCAATCCGACGCCTGATCTGATCGCATCGGATCGGCTCGGTTCGCGCTCTTTCCCGAGTTCCTGTTCCAGGCCCTACCCCCTCATCCGAGGGGGGCCGACTCGAATCCCTGCATCGGCATCCGTTCCGGAAACTGATTGAGTGCCCCGGGTTCCGTCCTCGGAACGTAGACCCGACGGTAGGCAAGCCCTCAATGACCCGCATTGGCATTCGTTCCGGAACGTGATTGGATGGCACGGGTTCCGTCCTCGGAACCCGTGGCTCCGGGACGATCGACCCTCGACCTTTGTCATCACCACCCGATCACGCCAGGTTCTGCGTCGCCCGGAGCCGGAAATAGAGCGGTGCCAGCACCGGCGCCACCTGATTGCCGGTTGATCCGAACGTGATCTCCTCAATCATCCCGTCCGTCGAGCGTCGGATCGTCCACCGGCCCGAAACGCGGTCGAAGACGGCCGGATCGGGCCGGCCGTCGCCGTCGTAGTCCCCCACGGCGGCGATCACCCCGGCTACCCCGAACGTCATCGGATAGCCGCCGCCGAAGTTCGGGAACGGCTCGGCCGAAGGCAGGATGAACCACTGCGCTGCCCCGGGCGCCAGGTCGCTCACCGATCGAAATGCGGCGATGTCGGCCCGGCCGTCGCCGTTGTAGTCGGCTACCACCGGCTGATCGGCATTTCCCGAGGCCCCGAACGTCACCGGATACGCCCCCCGACGCTCCCGGAATTGCAGGTCATTCGCCGACGACGGCAAGATGAACCACTGCGCCGCGCCGGGGGCCAGGTCACTGACCGGCCGGAAGGTGGCGATCTCGGCCCGGCCGTCGCCGTCGAAGTCGAACGGGGCCGGCAGGTCCGAGCCTCCCGCCGCGCCGAAGGCCACCCGGAACGCCCCTCCACCTCCGGAAGGCAGGATGAACCACTCGGCCGCGCCGGGGGTCAGGTCGCTGCTGGCGCGGAAGGTGGCGATATCCGTGACCCCGTCGCCGTCGAAGTCGGCCGGGGCCGGTCGATCAAGCACCCCGGCGGCCCCGAACGGAATCTCCACGCGCCTTCCCAGCAGCGACGACACGAGGATCCAGACCGTCGCGTTCGGCACCGAGCCGCCCCCCACGACCGCCATCGGATCGACCACCGCCAGATCGGTCTTGCCGTCGCCGTCGAAATCCCCCACCACCGGAACCACGTTCGGCGACACCCCGGTGATGCTCCTCACCTCCGTCACCGGGTTCCCCCCGTTCGAGAGCCGAAGCTCGAAGACCATCGCGCCGAGCGCTGCATCAAAGCGCGTCAGGGCCAGATCGGCGATCCCGTCTCCGTCGTAATCGGCCGGCTCATGCGAAGTCGGCTCCGAGGGAGGGGGAACCAGGGGGAACGTCGGCGGCGGCGGAGGTGCAGGCGGCGGAGCCGTCGCGGTGATCGTCACCGTCGAGGCGTCGAGCAACCCGGCCTCGTTGGCGATCACATAAATGACCGTTGTGGTTCCCGTGACCGGAGTCAGCAGAATGCCCTTTGCCGTCGTACTGACCGGCGTTCCGTTGGTGGCCACCGCATCCACCACAAACACCCCCGAACCCTGCCCCGGAACCATCGAGCCGGTCAGGTCGACCGAGACCAGCGATCCGGCCACCACGTTCACCGACCTGGAAAAGGCCGACGGCGTGGTTTGGGGAATGGTCGGCGCGATGACCTCGGCATAGTCGAGAAACACCCCTCGCCCGATCACCGCGTTCGCCGTCCGGTTCCATTGGCCCATCGACACATCAATCGACATCGGCGACGTGATCCCTGGGCCCGTCACCTCAACCCGATAGCTCGTGTCGGTCGACAGCGGAAGCTGGTACATCCCCCCGCTGGTCGAGGTCGTCTCCACCACCGCTCCGGTGTCCAGCGACGTGGCCCGGATTGTGACCGACCGCCCCTCCCCCAGGTCGAGCCAGCCGTTGCCGTTCTGATCGGCAAAGACCACCCCCGTAAGCGCTCGGGTTTCAAACGGCGGACTCGGGGAGACGCTCCCATACGTCGAGAACGAAACATACGACCCGCTCCGCCGATCCTCCGGTGACCCTTCCCAGTTCGAGCCGACGCCGTAGCGGTCGATCGACGGCAGCATTTCCGGGGGCCAACCCGACCAGATCGTGTTCAGGTTGTTGAAGTGGCCGGGACTGGCGACCCAGCCCCGAAGCGCCTCGATCGGCCCTCGCGGCGTCAGGTTCGTGGCACTCGGCACATTCCCCCCGTGGACATTCTCTGCCATACCCGTTCCGGCGACCACGTGCCCCTCGTGCCGGTCGGTCGGATTCGTCCCGGTGATCGGGTCAACGTGGAACAGGCCGGGATGCCCGAGCCTTTGCAGCTCATCGATCCGGATCGCCCACTCCACATTCGCGGCCCGGGCGCCCGGTTCGGTCGTCAACGGCGGCCGAGACTGCCAGCCCGCCATCGACTCCGATTTCACTCCCAACGGCTCCCAATGCGCCGCGCCGACCTGTCGGCCGTAGTTCAGATGTGCGTGGAAAAGGGCGTGGACGCCATCGAGGTCGACGCTCATCAGCCTTCGGGCTTCGAGCGCACACACCTCCAGCCGGGTCGTCCGGGTTCGCCGCCGGATCGTACTCATGGGAAGCCGTGCTCGTGGGATGCGATCCGATCAACAGAACGGGGTCACCCATCCCTGGAACCGTGGGGAGACTCCCTTCGCTATGGCAACCCTAAGTCATGGTTGTCATCTCGGGCGCCGTCGTCTCACCGGCTCGTCGAACGCCGTCGCGTTTTCGAGACGTGCTAATCCGCTCAACCCATTCTGCCCAGGCCGACAGCGATTGCAATCGTCCTGAGGATCGGTTTCGTGTGCCAACGCCGCCAGGAGCTCTCGCGCGAAAGACCTCAAGCCACAGTCGCAGGGCGTGAATGGCCGCAGTTCACCTCGCTCCTTCTTCGCTTCTCTGCTCTGCCCTCTCTTACTCTGAGTCTCTGCGCCCAATCCCCTTCCCCCCCTCTCGGGTCGAGGCCTGTCACCCACGGAATGATCACACTACAATGGAAGATGACCGTTGGACGCCTCTCCAGGCGTGCCGCCCCGGTCAACACTCCGTAAGAGATTCCGTCGATCGGCCCGGTACGCCGATAGTTGTGCAAACGGTCGATCGCCCGGCAATCTGCTTGCTGACCGGACGTGTTCCGTTGATTCGCCCCACCCTCCATCCGCCCTCTCCCCCCCGCCGGTTTCCCCCAAAACGCTCGCAAGACTTTGCGGAATCGGCATGCTTCCCAGGAGTCGATGCGTATGATACCCCGAATTCTCCCGACCGCGCTGCTTGCGGTCATCCTGGCCCTCCCGGCCGGTGCCCAGGACCAGGCGCGGCTCGCCGTCGTCCTCGGCGACCCGACCCTGACGGCCGGCATCCCCGGCGAAGGCCCCCTGACGACCGATCAGATCAAGGCCTGGCTGGCCGACGAGGACAATCACAAGGTCCTCGACGTGACCTTGCCGCTCGGCCTCTCGGCCGGTGCCGCCCAGATCATCGGCCTGACCGAGAACCCGATGACCCGCGCCAAGGTCGAGCTTGGCCGCCAACTCTACTTCGATACCCGGCTGTCGGCCGACCGCACGATCAGTTGCGCCACCTGCCACGCTCCCGGCACAGGCTACGCCTCGCCGACCCAGTTCGGCATCGGCATCCTCGACCAGCAAGGCAACCGCAACTCACCGACGGCCTACAACCGCATCCTTTCCGGCCCTCAGTTCTGGGACGGCCGGGCCGCCTCGCTCGAAGAGCAGGCCATCGGCCCGATCGCCAACCCGATCGAGATGGGCAACACCCACGACGTCGCCGTCGACACCATCCGACGCATCCCCGGCTACGTCCTCCAGTTCGAGCAAATCTTTCCCGAAGACGGCGTGACGATTGAGACCATCGGCAAGGCCATTGCCACCTTCGAACGCGCCATCGTCACCGGCCCGGCTCCCTACGACTATGCCGAGGAGCTGGCCAAGTTCGCCCAGCTTGAGCCCGAGGAACTTGAAGACATCAAGGAATTCGAGCCCGAACTGTACGAGCAATACCTCGCCCTGAAGGCCGACGCCGCCAAGCACCCGATGTCCGAGGAAGCCCGACGCGGTCGCGAACTGTTCTTCAGCCAGCGCGTCAACTGCTCGGCCTGCCACGTCGGCCCGAACCTGGCCGATGAGCTGTACCACAACCTCGGTGTCGGCATGGATTCGGAGAATCCCGACGTCGGCCGCTTCGCCGTCACCGGCGACCCGAAGGACTGGGGAGCCTTCAAGACCCCCACGATTCGCAACGTCGCCCAGACCGCCCCTTACATGCACGACGGCAGCATGAACACCCTGCTGGAAGTCGTCGAGCACTACGCCAAGGGGGGCATTCCCAACAAAAACCTTAGCGAGAAGATCGTGAAAATCGACCTGACCGAGCAAGAAAAGCTCGACCTTGTCGCCTTCATGGAAGCCTGCACCGGCCCCTTGCCCCCGGTCGAGACCGAGCGGCTTCCCGAGTAATCGCGATTCTCCTTGAACTCCGCCGGTCCCTCGCCCCTGTCGCGAGGGTTCCCATGCGAGGCGCTCCGGCCTGATCTCGGGCCGGGGAGCCCGTTCCTGTCTCGCCCCCGGCCCTCCCGTTCCCGTTCTCACATCCCTCGATCTTGAAGAACAAAAAAGGGCGAGGCTCTCCCGAAAACTTCAGCCAGATCCGGCGCTGGAGGGGAGTGATTGGCTTGGCAGGTCTGCCATGCGCTGTTAAGCTGCCGGGCTCGGAGGAACGAGCGAACGGGCGCGAGCAGACGAGCCGACGCCAGGAAAGGCGAGGCCGGTCATCGGTCGGGGAGCGATGCGATCCTCGTCCATCCGTTGAGGCGGTCGGCTCGGCGGGCCGTTGGATCGGTTCCAACAACGGGGTTCGTTGTGACGCTCCGGGGGCGGGGGCCTATCGTGACGCAGCACAGCACATTGAACAAGGCTACGGCGCACTTGCTGGAAATGGCCTGTGAGGCCGTCGATCAGCTCGGCGCCGCCGGCTTGCTTGTGCTGCCCGAGGGGAACCTCGACTGGAAAGCCGTCCGAGACGTCTGCCAGACCACCCGCGTCCTCGTCGCCGTCGTCGAAAAGCACGTCGAAACCGTGGCCGAGGCCGGCTTGATTCCCGTCGAGGTCGAGCCCGTCGACGCCGGGATCGTCGAGCGCATCACCCTCGCCCTGATCGAGTCGGTCGCCAACGACCTGCTCCGCTCCGGCGCCCGCGTTGTCGTCGTCTACGCCGCCTTCGATACCGAGCTCGATTCGATCAGCACGATCCGCCTCGGCGAGCGTCTCGAACGTCTCAGCGCCCGAGACCTCCGCGCCCTCGAAACCAGCGTCCCGTTCGAAACCCTCAAGGCCATCGTCGATATCGCCGTGGCCGTCGGCCGCGAAGGGCGCGAGGGCAAGCCCGTCGGCACCTTGATCGTCGTCGGCGATACCCGAGAAGTCATGGCCCGCTCCCGGACCCTCGGCTTCGACCCCGTGAAGGGCTACCGCCGCAAGGAGCGCAACATCCGCGACGCCCGCGTCCGCGAGGCCATCAAGGAAATCGCCCAGCTCGACGGCGCCATCGTCGTCTCCCGAGACGGCACGGTCGAGGCCGCCTGCCAGATGATTGACGCCCCGACCACCGGCCTGGCCCTTCCCAAGGGGCTCGGCACCCGCCACTGGACCGGCGCGGCCATCACCAAGGTCACCACCGCCGTCGCCGTCGCCGTCAGCGAGTCCACCGGCACGGTCCGCATCTTCCAGAACGGCGAGATCGTCCTCCGCATCGCCCCCATCGGCCGCGCCCGAGCCCTCAAGTGGACCGAGCCCGAAATCGAGCCCCCGCCCCCCCGTACCGAAAAAGGCGGCTAACCCCGTTCCCGTCCCGCCCGTCGCGTCCACCTGTTCAGTCGCCTGTGAGCCGATTGTGCCGGGGACTCCGTCCGTGTCATCTCGTGCGATGGAGCGTCTGGCCGGGTCGCTCGCCGAACTGCCTGAAATAGTCGGCGGCCAGGGCGCCGGGGTGATCGAGTCCCCAGTGCCGGGCGAACTGGCAGACCGATGCCGTGCTCGGATCGGCCGCCTTGAGATCCTGGCGAAGTCGATTGAGCCTCAGTGCCTTCAGATACGCTTTGGGGGTCTGTCCGGTGCATTCCCGGAACGCATAGATGAGCGTTCGCTCGCTGACGCCGACGACCTCGCAAATCTCGAACAGGCTCAGGCGGCGATCGAGATGCGCGAGCATGTACGCCTCGGCCTCACGCACGACCTGGGTCCGCCGCCGAGACCCGAGCGAGGAGGCCTCACGAAGTTGCTCAGGCAACGCACAACCGAGGATCTCGGAAAGCCACCCGACCAAAAACTCCTCGACATCGGCGTGCGGTTGGGGAACCAGGTCGTCCCCCACGGCAAACCGGCTAAGGACGCGTCGAAGTGACCGGTCGAGCGATCGGCTGCGTCGAAGCTCGAGCGAGACCACAGACCTACCCAGCAACGACTCCGCGTCGACGCCGTGGAGCGAGGCGGCGATCCGCTGGACGAACTCCGCGTCCACGACGAGGCCGGTGCTCCGATACGACTCCGAGGTCCGGTGATCGATGAGGTCTCCAGGTTGCCGGATGTTGACGATCCCGGGGCGGAGCGTCCGACCCCGCCAGACCGCGTCGGCATTGCGCTCCTGAACAACATTGAATTCGTAACAACGGACGGGCCGCGCCCCGCGCACCTGCACCGAGCGGTTCCCCTCAACCTCGAAGAGCTGGAATCGCCCGACTTGCGAGAGGACGACGCCACCCTGGAACGCGCCGCGCCCGAGCTGCATCAGGCGCATGTCCCAGCCCGGAAACACGGAAGCCAGTTCGTCGAAGTCAGCGGTCCGTATCGACACAGTCTTCTGTCCTGACCACATCTGGCCGGAGGATTCTCGGCTGGCCGAATCGGGCACCCTCGTCCGTTGCATTGGGGAAAGTGGATTGGGGTTGGTTTTTGCGGTTTCTTGACTCACGACATGCTGGACCCGCAATGATTATCGTACCTTCTCCGGAGCCGTTCTGGCACCAAGGGTTGCGATTCACAAGTGATGCAAGTCCACCGAGAGTTCGCCCGCCGGTCTGCGGACCGAGAAGATCCCAGCGTCGGGCGAGGTAAGTCCATCGATGGAACCACGTTCGTATCCTTGCGCTCTATGGGGGCAATCGCGATGCAGCCGAGTCGAGTCCGACGCTTCGTTCTGGGACTTGCCGCGATCCTCTCGATTGCGACCGATGCCTGGTGCGCGGAGCAGCCCAACATCATCGTCATCATGGCCGACGACCTCGGCAACGCCGACCTCGGCTATCGCGGCAGCGAGATCAAGACGCCGAACCTTGACCGGCTCGCCACCACCGGCGCACGCTGCGAATCGTTCTACGGGATGCCCGTCTGCACTCCGGCCCGCGCCGCCCTCATGACAGGCCGCTATCCGATCCGGCACGGCCTCCAGACGCTGGTGATCTTCCCGAGCCACGGCTACGGCCTCCCGACCGACGAGCGCACCCTACCCGAGGCCCTGAAGGACGCCGGCTACCAGACGTACATGGTGGGCAAGTGGCATCTCGGCCACGCCGACCGGAAGTACTGGCCCCAGAACCGCGGATTCGATCACTTCTACGGCAACCTCGTCGGTGAGGTCGACTACTTCGCGAAAGAACGCGGAGGGCTGGTCGACTGGCAGCGCAACGGCCAGTTCTTCCGGGAGGATGGCTATTTCACCACCCTCATCGGGGCCGAGGCGGTCAAGCTCATCGAGGCGCAGGATCCGAAAACGCCGTTCTTCCTCTATTTCGCCTCGCTGGCCCCCCACTCCCCCTATCAGGCCCCCCAGGAAGACATCGACCGCTATGCATCGATCCAGGATGAGAAGCGGCGGGTGTACGCCGCCATGATCACGGCCCTGGACGATCAGATCGGCCGCATCGTCTCCGCGCTCGACGCGAAGGGCCTCCGCGAGAACACGATCATCGTCTTCGCGAGCGACAACGGGGGTGCGACCAGCTCGCTCTTCGCGACAGGTGCCCGCTCCGCCGAAGACCGCAAGGAGAGCGGCGGCGTCGGGCTAGGTGAGCAGCCTCCGGCGTCCAACGGCCGCTTCCGAGCGGGTAAGGGCTCGCTCTATGAGGGTGGCATCCGGGTCCCGGCCTTCGTGAACTGGCCGGGCATACTCAAGCCCGTCGTCGTTGATGAACCCATCCACATGGTCGACATCATGCCCACGCTGCTGAAGCTGGCGGGAGGCAAGGGGGCCGAGGACCATCCCTTCGACGGCAAGGACGTCTGGCCCACGCTGGCCGCAGGAGCGCCGTCACCGCACGAGGAGATTCTCATCAACGTCGAGGCCTTCCGGGGTGCCATTCGCAAGGGCGACTGGAAGCTCGTCCGCATGGCCACCTTCCCGGGCAAGACCGAGCTGTACAACCTCGCCGATGATCCCGGAGAGCAGAAGAACGTCGCCGACCAGCATCCTGAGATTGTTCGCGAACTGAATGCACGACTGGTCGCCTACGCTCTCGAAATGAAGCCGAGCGAGTGGATCAGGGCACAACCGGCGTTCCTGGGGGCGCAGGGTGCCACGCTCTTCGATCCCGACTTCGACCTCGACGACGGCGGATTGCCTCACGAGAAGCCCCTTCTGCCGGTCAAGTGATTCCACCCTGGCGCACTCAAAGATGGGAGCCCTCCCCCGTGAGCCCTCACTTTTCCCGATCTCGGACGACCTTCATGCCCCTGGTTGCCCTGCTGGCGATCCTTGCCACAACGGAAACTCGGGGACAGCAAACCTCCCCGCCGCTCGCTGCGGATGGCTCCGTCCTGCCCTTCCCTCCGGTCCCCTCGGCCAGCGTGGCAGGGCCAACGATCCAGCAGTCCACGATGACGTGGCGGAAGGAGCCCGAACGGCTCAGGCCCGGCGCGCCGAACGTACTCATCGTGCTGATCGACGACGTGGGCTTCGGTGTCCCCGACACGTTCGGGGGTGAGGTCCACACGCCGACGCTCACGCGGCTCCGCGACTCGGGCATCTCCTACAACGCCTTCCACACCACCTCGATCTGCTCGCCGACCCGTGCCGCGCTCCTGACCGGCCGGAACCACCACCGGGTCGGCAATGGCACCATCGCCGAGCGGGCCTCCGACTTCGACGGCTACACCGGCATCATCCCGAAGACCTCGGCGACCATCGCCGAGACACTGCACCACTACGGCTACAAGTCGGCGGCGTTTGGCAAGTGGCACAACACCCCGGCCAATCAGACCACGGCGATGGGACCGTTCGACCGCTGGCCCACCGGCCACGGATTCGACTCCTTCTACGGCTTCCTCGCCGGCGAGACGTCACAGTGGGAGCCCCGGCTCTACGAGAACCTCAACCCCGTCGAGCCTCCCCACGACGAGCGGTACCACCTGACCGAGGACATGGCCGAGAAGGGGCTCGCCTGGCTCCGGCGACATCAGGCCTTCTCCCCCGACAAGCCCTTCCTCATGTACTGGGCCCCGGGCGCCGCCCACGGGCCGCACCACGTCTTCCCCGAGTGGGCCGATAAATACAAAGGGAAGTTCGACGACGGCTGGGATGCCTACCGCGAGCGCGTCTTCGCCCGGCAAAAGGAGCTGGGCTGGATCCCGGCGGACACGAAGTTGACGCCGCGCGATCCGACCCTGGCCTCCTGGGACAGCATCCCCGAGGCTGAGCGGCCGTTCCAAAGACGGCTCATGGAGGTCTTCGCCGGATTCGTCGAGCACACCGATGCGCAGGTCGGCAAGCTCGTCGATGGGCTGGAGCAGCTGGGACTCCGCGAGAACACCATAATCCTCTACATCTGGGGCGACAACGGCTCCAGCGCCGAGGGTCAGAAGGGAAGCGTCAGCGAGCTGCTCGCCCAGAACAACATCGCCAATACCGTCGAGCAGCAGATGCAGGCAATGGACGCGCTCGGCGGGCTGGCAGCCCTCGGCGGGCCGAAAATGGACAACATGTACCATGCCGGCTGGGCCTGGGCCGGAAGCACCCCGTTCCGCTCCACCAAGCTCGTCGCCGCGCACTTCGGCGGCACGCGCAACCCGATGGTCATCTCCTGGCCGAACGGCATCACGCCAGACCGCACACCCAGGGCGCAATTCCACCACGTAAACGACATCGTGCCGACCTTGTACGAGGTGATCGGCATCACGCCGCCCGTTGAGGTGAACGGGTTCAAGCAAGACCCGATCGACGGCGTGAGCCTGGCCTACACCTTCACCGATGCTCAGGCCCCGGGCCGGAAGCCGACGCAGTACTTCGAGAACAACGCCAGCCGGGGCATCTACCACGACGGCTGGTTCGCCTGCACCTTCGGGCCGTTCGTCCCGTGGGACACGCCCAGCACCGCGGCCCGCCTGAAGGCTTGGAACGCCGACCAGGACGTGTGGGAGCTCTACGACCTGACGAACGACTTCAGCCAGGCCGACGACCTCGCCGCAAAGGAGCCCGAGCGACTGGCTCGGATGAAGGACCTGTTCCTGGCCGAGGCCCAGGCAAACCAGGCCTTCCCCATCGGCGGCGGGCTCTGGACCCGGTTCCATCCCGAGGATGTCATCTCAAGCCCCTACACCTCCTGGCGGTTCGACGCGAACACCAACCGCATGCCCGAGTTCGCCGCACCGGGCCTCGGCAAGCGGAGCAATCACGTCACCCTCGACATCGAGGTCGGACCTGACGCCTCCGGCGTGCTCTACGCCCTCGGCGGCGCAAGCGGTGGGGTGGCCCTCTACATGGACAAGGGGCATCTCGTCTACGAGTACAACATGCTCATCATCGAGCGAACCACCGTCAGGAGCCAGGCGACGCTCGCCCCAGGCAAGCATCGAATCGACGTCGAGGAGACGATCGCCAGGCCCGGCGCCGGGGCGGACGTGGTCCTCAAGGTCGACGGCCAGGAAGTCGCCCGCACGACCGTCACGCGCACCGTGCCGGGGGCGTTCACGGCGAGTGAAACCCTTGACGTGGGCGTCGACCTCGGCTCACCCGTCTCGCTGAATTACGCCGACCGGAAGCCCTTCAGGTTTCAGGGGATGATCGAGCGGATGACGGTCGACCTGAAGTGAGCAGCCGGAGCCATCGAACCATCCCATCCCTTGCTTCGGGTCAACCTTCTGTCGACTCCTCAACACACGGGCCACCTCGGAAACACCCGACGACCGCGTGGCCGGTCCTCGCCGGCCTCGATACACTGGGAAGACTTCGGAAAACCGCTGCCCGAGCGGTCCCGATGTGTCGAGGCCCGAGGTCCGAAGGGGAATCGTGACCGATGACCATCGCCCCCCCCGCCGCCCCATCGAAGCGCCCCCGATCGTCTCGCCTGCCCTTGCCGATTCGCAAGGCGATGCGCGGCGTCGATCGCCGGTTACGATGGGCGGGGATCTTGACGGGCCTTGGCGGGCTCCTCGGCACCTTGGCGGTGATCGTCGCCGGAGCCATCCTCGTCGATGGGCTCTGGCCGATCGCCGATCCCACCCGCTGGGCCGTCTGGATCGCGGGAGTGGGTCTGGCCTCGATCTGGCTCGCCCTGATTGTGCTGCGAGGCGTCCTTCGACACCCTACCCGCCACGCCCTGGCCGCCGTGGCCGAGCGATCGCGCCCCGAGGCCGGTGAACGACTCTCGGCGGCCGTCGCCCTGATCGAGGACGGCGAGCGTGCCCACGGCTCTCCAACCTTGATCGCCGCGCTCGTCGATCGGGCTGCGGACGACGCCCGAGCCATCGCCCCCCGCCTCGCCGTCCCCCTGCGTCGCCCCTGGCAACGCTTCGCCCTGGGCCTGGCGGCCGTCGCCCTGGTCGCGTTGCCGACCGTCCTGGCCCCCGATCCCTTCGCCCTGCTTGCCCGTCGCGTCCTGATGCCCTGGACCGATTTCGGCACGGCCGGACGGCTCGCCATCGTTGTCGAGCCGGGAGACACGACCCTCGCCCGGGGCGATTCCCTGACCATCTCCGCCGTCGTTCACCCCCGATTCGGCCGATCGGTCCCCGATGCCGCTCAGCTCGAATGGACCGACGCCTCGGGAAGCTCGCATTCCCTCACAATGGGCCCCGGCTCCCCTTCCGACACCGACCCGGCCGACGATCACACCTTTACCCTCACCCTTCCTTCGGTGGAGGATGCGATCACCTACCGCATCAGCACCGGACCAGCGCGCAGCCGGGCCTTCCGCGTCTCGGTCGTCGATCCCCCTCGGATCGTTTCGCAACGCTGGACGATCACCCCCCCGACCTACACCGCTTTGCCCTCCTCCACGATCGACGACCCCTCCTCGTCCCTCGTCGTCGCCTGGCAGGACAGCCGCGTTGCAATCACCGTGACCACCGACCTCCCGAGCCATCGCGTCGCCCTCGACTGGCCCCTTGAGGACGGCTCCCTCTCCCCGGTCGCGTTGACTCCCGCCCCCGACGACGAAGGCAGCCGCACCCTCTGGACCGCCGAAGTCCTTGCCACCGGATCGGGCCGCTTCGCGATCACCGCCGGGGATTCTCAAGGGCTGACCGATCGCTCCGTCCCCTCCGGACGCCTGGAGGTCCAGGCCGATGCCCCTCCCGTCGTCGCCCTGGGAGACGGGGACGAGGCCCTCGGACCCGGCGATCGCCTGGTTGTCCCCGTGGCCAGCCAGGACGACCTGGCCGTCGCCGCCGCGGAGCTGCATGTCACAATCGCTCGCCCCGACTCCCCAACCGACGCGCCCGAGCAACGCATCATCCCGCTTTCGCTCAATGGCCTCGGCTCTCCCGCGGCGCGCGGGCTTGCCGACCTGGATCTGGCCCCCCTGGCCTTAAAGGATGGCGACCTCGTCTCGATCCGGGTCCGCGTCCTCGATTCCCTGCCCCCCCCTCGCGGGCCGAACGAGGCCTGGTCGAACCCTCGGCCGGTGGCCATCGTCGCCGACATCGAACGTGTCGACGCCGAACGGCGGGAGGAAGCGCTCCGACCCCTCCGAGAGGCCCTCGACGACCTCGCCCGCCAGGCGGCCAAGGATCGCCTCCGCTCCGGCCCCCTCCGCGCTGCCGCCGAACTCGCCCAGCGCGACCCGAGACGCTGGTCCGATCGCCAGCAAGCCGACCTCGACCGCCTCGCCGAATCTTCCCGGGAGCTGGTCGATCGGCTCCAGGCCCTCGCCGAATCGCTCCGCGACGACTCCATGCTCGGCCCCATCGGCGACGCCATCCGACAGGCCGCCGAGGCCGACGCCGACGCCGCCCGAACCGCCCTCAACGACGCCCAGACTGCCGACACCTCCGATCGCCCCGACGACCTCCGCCGGGCCGAGCAGGAGCTGGCCGACACCTCCGACCGACTCGACGACCTCTCCGATCGGCTCGACGACCTTGCCCAGGCCGCCGCCGTCCGCCCGAAGCTGGCTGACCTCGCCCGCCAGGAATCCGACCTGGCCAACCAGGCCGAGGCCCTCTCCACCCCCCCCGAAGGCCCTGCCGCCGAACCCTCAATCTCCCCCGAGGCCCTCGAACAGCTCCGGCAAGCCCAGGAACAACTGACACAAGCCCTGGCCGATCTGATCGAACGCACTCCGGAACTCGACCAGGCCGCCCAGTCGGCCCGCGCCGAGGCCGACGCCGCGCATCGCGATCTGGAACAGGCCGGCGGCGACCCCTCCCAGGCCTCCGACGCGGCCCAATCGGCCACTCAGGCCATGCGACGCGCCGCCGAACAGCTTCGCCAGGCCTCCGGACCCGCCGACCCGAACGCCCAGGCCGAACAGCTCGCCCGGATGCTCGCCCAATCTTCCGGCTCCGCCCCTCCCTCGGCTCCGACCGATCAGGAACCTTCCGCCCCTCCCTCCGGATCGACCGCCGCCGGCGTCTCCAATCCCGACGCCGATCTCAACCTCCGCTCCGACCGCCTCTGGGGAGCCTTGCCCGGCCACCTCCGCACCGAGATGCTCCGCTCCTCGACCGACCGCTACCACCCCGACTACGCCGCCTTGATCCGCCTCTACTTCCAGGAGATCGCCCGCGCCTCCTCGGCCGCGGCCCCCACACCCGAGCCGCTCCCGCCCCCCTCTCCAGCTCCGTGAGCCGGGCCGACGGTCGCGTCAGGGTTGGGGACGCAGACGCCCCCCCTCCGACGGCTCCCCGTCGGCTCGTACCGCCCACGATTCCGAGCCGCGGACGGGCGCGGTGTTGATCGCGCCCGGGTCACTCGGCATCGCGTCCCGGATCATGATCGTCCCGTCGTCGCTCAGCGACGCGAGGTGCAACCCGTTGGGGCTGAAGGCAACCCGGCGGACCCGGTCGGCGTGGTCCTTGAGGGTCAGCACTTCCAGACCGCTCGACATGTCCCACAGGCGGATCGTCCGATCCGCCCCGGCCGACGCCAACCGGCGCCCGTCAGGGCTGAAGGCGAGGCCGTGAACCGATCCCGAATGCCCAATCATCGTGTCGAGACGCCGACCGTGTTCCACGTCCCAGAAACAGATTTTCGCATCAACCCCGCCCGAGGCCAGGCGTCGGCCATCGGGATGAAACGCCACGCTGTAAACCGCATCGGAATGGGCGAGGAAGGAGTGCAGCTCCGCTCCGGTCGTGACATCCAGCACCTTGACCGCGCCGTCCACCCCCGCCGCGGCAATCAGGCGGCCGTTGGGACTGATTGCAACCCCTTGGATTCCTTCCATCAAGCCGTCATACGAGAACACCAGATCGCGTGACTCCACGTTCCAGAGCCGCAATCGGCCGTCGTCGGAAACCGAGACAATCTGCCGCCCATCCGGTGTAAAGACCAGATCCTTGATTGTGTCCTCATGAGCCGAGGGAATCACCCCCGTGATGAAGCTCGGGTCCGCATCGTAGAAAAGAATCTGAGCTTCGGGGCTGCCCATGGCAAGCCGCTGACCATCGGGACTGAAGGCAAGGGCGTCGATCCTTCGCTCGTAGCGCGAATCAGCACGATCGAGCATCGAGAAAAACACCACCAGGTCGCCCCGATCGACCTGCCATCCCTTCAGGAACCCATTGGCGTACGAGGCTGCCAGCCGCCGGCCGTCGGGCGTGAAGGTCAGGTCAATGGGCCGGTCGATACCCCTCAGCACCTCGACGTTCCGCAGGATCCGGGGCTGGGTCGCGTCGTCCAGGTTCCAGAGCCGAACCGTCCGGTCGAACCCGGACGAGGCCAGCAACCGGCCGTCGGGGCTGAAGTCGAGAGTGGCCACGAGATCGGTGTGGCCCTGGAAGACCTGTACCTGCCGACCCGTGTCGAGCTCCCAGATCGTCACCGACTTATCCATCCCGGCCGAAGCGAGCATCCGACCGTCGGGGCTGATCGCCACGGCAATTTGCATCGGGCCGGATCGCTGGATCAGGCCGCGTTCGCACTGCTCGTCCATGTCCCACAGCCGAATCGATCCGTCCCATCCTGCGGAGGCGACAGTCCGGCCATCGGGGCTGATCGCCACGCCGTGAACCGCCCGGGCGTGCCCAACCAGCCGCGCCCGAGACCGCAACGGCTCGACGTCCCAGAGCTGAACCACGCCCTCCACACCACTCGTCACCAGCGTCCGACTGTCGGGACTGAACACCAGACTCTGCAGCGAACTCCGATGCGCGCCGTCGATCGTCGACACGAGCCGCCCCGTCTCCAGTTCCCAGAGCATCAGGCGATGCGTCGAGATCGCCCCGGCCAGCCATCGGCCGTCGGGGCTGATCGCCAGGTTCTTGACCGAACCATCCACCCCCTCGTACGAGGTCCGCAAGCGACCGGTCTGCACCTCGAACGCCGCCGGTTGCAAGGTCTCCGGGTTCTGCGCAACGACGATCCGGCTGTCGGGACTGAACGCCACGCCGAACACCCCAGCCTCATTCGGTCCCAGGATGGTCGGATTGGTCGAACCCGGAAGCTCCCGCCGAACCTTTCCGGTCCGAACGTCTCGCAACACGACCCTGCCGCCCCACTGAATCGAGGCGAGCGTCCGACCGTCGGGGCTGAAGTGAACCGACTGAACTTCTCGGGTGTGATCATTGAATACCAGTCGATCGGGACCGGACAGCCGACGCAGGTAATCCCATTCCCAGCCAATCAGATCCTGATCCTCTTCGCTCGGCTCGGCCTGGTCGAGCAAGACGTGGAATTGCCCCATGTCATTGGCGTTCCAGGCCGACAGCGCCCCGTTGACCCGAGACGCGTACAGGTTCCGTCGCAGCGAGTCCTGGGTGGCAAACAGTTCTCGGTTGGCCCGATCGGCTTCAACACGGGCGCGCAGGGCCCTCGCCGCCGCGTCATTGGCCGCCTCGGCCAGGGCAATGGCATCGCGGGCCGAGCGCTCCAGACGAACAGCCAGGATCGAAGCCCCCACCGCAATCGTCAGCAAGAGCCCGAAGATCGCCCCGGTCATCATCGCCACGTCCGGCTTGCGGCGGCACCAGCGCACCAGACGCTCGGGCAGGCCGATCGGCCGCGCTGCGATCGGCCGGTCTTCCAAAAACCGGCCCAGATCCTCGGCCAGGGCCGAGGCCGTCTGATACCTCGCCTCGGGGTCCTTGTCCGTCGCCTTGTTGATGATCGTTTCCAGGTCGCGCGGAATGCTCGGATCGATCTGCCGGAGGGGCGTCGGCTCCTTCGTCCGAATCTGCTCGATCAGAAGAAGCCGATCCGACGCGACGAAGGCCGGGCGCAGCGCCAGCATCTCGTACAACGTCAGGCCCAGCGCATACAGATCGGCCCGCGCGTCGGCTCGGTTCCGAAAACACTCGGGAGCCAGGTAGCGGAGCGTCCCCAGCAGGTCTCCCGTGCGGGTCAACGGGCGATCCTGCTCCACCTGCGCCAGCCCGAAGTCGGTGACCCAGATCACCCCGTCGTCATCGAGCAACAGGTTGCTCGGCTTGATGTCGCGGTGGATGATCCCCCGACCGTGCGCATACGCCAGCGCCTGCGAGACCTGCCGGCCGAGCCGCGCGACACTCCGAAAATACGGCAATCGCCGGTTCGACCGCGACGGGACCGCCGATTCGATTCGATCGGTCCTCGCCCCCGGATCCGACGGGTCGCCGATCCTCCGGTATCCTCCCCCGTCGTCAGCCGGCTCGATCAACGTGGCGTCGGTGCTCGGAATGGCGATCAGGCTCGTGCCGGCGTCGAACGCCTGAAGCGCGAACTGCCCGGTCCAGAGCGACTGCGCCGCCAGGCTCAGGCTACTCTCGTCCTGGTCCGAGGTCAGGGCCTGGGCCTTCAGGGCCCGAGCCTCGGCGGGAGACAAGGTTTTGGCCGTCTGCTGCTCACGATGCTTGCGTAGTTCCTCAATGACCCGGTCCAGCCCCCGTCCCTGGATGAACTGCATGGCGTAGTAGGCCATCTCGTCTTCCTGGCCGACCTCGAACACCGGCACGATGTTCGTGTGGTGCAAGCGGGCCGCCGCCCTCGCCTCGCGCCGGAACCGTTCGAGCATGCCGGCATCGAACACAATGTGGCTCGGCAAGATCTTCAACGCCACCCGTCGGCCGAGCGAGATCTGCTCGGCCTCGTAGACGACCCCCATCCCTCCCCGGCCAATCTCCCGCAAGAGGTGGTAATCCCCCACCTGCCAGAACCGGGGCTCGACCGAAGATCGGGCGGCCGCCTCAGAGGACTGCGATGAAGGGGCATCGCCGTTCCTCTCGTCCCGAGGAAACATCTGCTCCAGGTCGATCAGGGTCTGAAGGATCGCAGGCAAATCGTCAGCCAGCTCGGGATAGGCCTGGATCAGCTCCTCAGGTTCGGGTCGTTCCCCGTTCCGGAAGCGCATCATGATCTCGTCGGCCAGCAACTCGACCGGGTCGCGATCTGCGATTGGCTCGCTCATCGACCCCTCCAGGCCTTTGTGCGTTCTGCCGATACCCATTGCCCCCAGGCCGTTGGGCCGAGGGCCGTTCATCCACACAAATCGGTCTCGTCCGGCCGTGGCAAAGCGAGCGAGTCAGGCTGCCTGGATTCATCCTCACCAGAATTCAAGCGACCGAAACGTGTTGCTCCCACCATGAGGAGCCTCGCAAACCCTGGCCACTCCGAAACGCCTTCCTTCACGGATCGTCCCCATGGTAGACCAAGAGCCCGAACGATCCAAGCCCCCCAGATGCGATTGGACGTGCATCCATCGCCCCAGACCCCTCGATCACGCAGCCGATTTGCAATCGAGCCTTCGATTTCCTTGGGTTTTTCGTGAACCGATTCCTCGTTCGGCCGACTCTCCTTCGTGACAGACGAGTTCATCTCTTTTAGAGGGGAACAGACCGGTGGGCCGATCACCCGACGAGGTTCTTGACGACTGGCTCGTGCTGGCCGCTCAAGGTGGCGAGGTCGATGCCTTCGAGGCCCTGGCCCGCCGCTGGCATCGTCGCCTGATCGCCCATGCCTACCGACGCACGGCCCACCTCGAAGGGGCCGCCGAGGCCGCCCAGGAGGCCTGGCTGGCGATCATCCGAGGCTTGCCGAGACTGAACGATCCGTCCCGATTCCCAGGTTGGGCCTACCGGATCGTCGATCACAAGGCCGTCGACTGGCTCCGCCGTCGCCGACGTCAGCGATCGCTCGACGACCGGCTCCAGGCCCATCCCGAGGTCATCGACCCTAATCCCCAGACCCGAACTCCCGAGGCCGAAGAGCCGCCCGACGCCGTCGATCAGCTTCGGCACGCCCTGAACGACCTGCCCAGCGACCAGCGGCTCTTGCTGGCCCTCTCCTACACCGATGGCCGTTCCGTCCGAGACATCGCGGAGTTGCTCCGCATTCCCGAAGGCACGGTCAAGTCTCGACTCTTCCACGCCCGCCAACATCTCAAACGGCTTATGGAGCAATCGCCATGAAGACTCAGGACCACGAACTCGATACACTGATCCGAAAAGCCCTCTCCGCCGAGGAACGCGCCGTGTTCGATCGCCTCGGCGAACCGTCGCTCCCGGAACTGATGACCGAGAGCTTCCGGGGGCGTCGCCGCTGGCTGAACGTCTACGTCTCGGTCGTGACCTTCGCCTTCTTCGGCCTGGCCGTCGTCTCGGCGGTCAAGATCTTCCAGACCGACGAAGTCGTCGAGATCCTCCGCTGGGGCCTCGGCTTCGGCCTCGGCCTGGCGGTCTCGCTGGCCTTGAAGGTCTGGTTCTGGCTCGACATGCAACGGCATTCCCTCTCCCGGGAGATCAAGCGCATCGAGCTTGCCGTCGCCCATCTTGCCAGTGAAATGAATTCCCACCAGGGCCCCCCGTCATGACCCGATTCCCTGCCGCGGTCGCTCCTCTCGGGCTGATCCTGCTCCTCATCGCTCCCTCGGTAAACACCTTCCCCCAGGATCTGCCCGAGGCCCCTCGCACCTCCTTCTCAAACGCCGAGACCGACCGCGCCGCCCGACGCGCGCTCGATTACCTGGCCGGTGCCCAGCAGGCCGACGGCTCCTGGGAATCCGGAGGCTTCGGCAAGGCAACCTCGGTCACGTCGCTGGCCGTCATGGCCTTCCTCGCCTGCGGGCACGTGCCAGGAAACGACGGCCCCTACCGCGACGCCATCGAGCGCGGCATCGCCTACGTCCTCGACCATCAGCGGCCCGACGGCATGCTCGTCTCGAACACCAGCCACGGCCCGCTCTACTGCCACGGCATCAGCACCTTGATGCTCGCCGAGGTCGTCGGCATGACCACCGACCCCGATCTCGCCAACCGCGCCCGCAACGCCCTGGCGAAGGCCGTCGAGCTGATCGTCCGCGCCCAACGCGTGCCCAAGTCGCCCGACCACGCCGGCGGCTGGCGCTACCAGCCCGGCAGCTACGACAGCGACCTGTCCGTCTCCGGCTGGCAGGTCGTCGCGCTCCGAGCCTCCCGAGACGCCGGCTGCACCGTCCCGTCCGAGGCCATCGACGACGCCCTCGACTACGTCCGGCGCTGTGTCGAGCCCCGCTCCGGAGGCTTCAGCTACCAGGCCGGTCGCGGCGGCCCGAACAACCCACGCACCGGCACCGGCATCCTCTCACTCGAACTCTGCGGCGAGCACGCCTCGCCCGAGGCCCTCGCCGGTGGCAATTACCTCATGAGCCACCCCCCCAGTTGGGGCTCCGACTACTTCTTCTACGAAGCCTACTACTGCTCCCAGGCCCTCTTTCAACTCGGCGACGACTACTTCCTCCCCTACTACCGCCAGCTCGTCCCGATCCTCCTCGACCGCCAGGACCCCGACGGCTCCTGGTTCGCCTCCTCCGGCAACGACCGCACCGGGGGCCGCAACTACTGCACGGCGATGGGAGTGCTCGCCCTGGCCGTCGAATATCGCTATTTGCCGATTTATCAGCGCTGATCGGCCCTTCGTCCGTCTCAGCGCACAATCTCGCATCCTGGCAAACCCGCCCGGAGCCGATCAACCCCCTCGGCCGTCAGGCCCGTGTCTTTCAGTTCGATCCGCGTCAGCCCCTGAAAGTTCAGCAGGTCGTCGATCGAGGCGTCGGTCAGCATCGTCTGGTTGAGGATGAGCCGCCGAAGCTTCGGCAGTCCTTGCAAGGGCGACAAACCGCCGTCGGTGATCTGAGTCCCCGAGAGGATCAGGTGCTCCAGGTTCGGCAGTTTGGCCAACGCCGGCACCCCGGCGTTGGTCAGCTGGGTCCGTCGCAGGTCCAGGTATCTCAGCTCCTTCAGGCGGCCCAGTTGCATGATCCCTCGATCCGTCAAATCGCTCCAGCAAACCCAGAGCATCTGCAAGTTGGAACACCGGGAGATGAGCATCAGATCTTCATCGCTCAGGTCCGCCTCGCCCAGGTGCAGATAGGTCAGGCTCGGCAAGGCGCAGAGGGTCGCCATCTCCGATCCGCTGATCGGCTTGATCCCAATCAGTTCCACGGTCCGAAGCGGGGCCGTGGCCGACGGATCCGGCAACTGGTCGAGCCGGGTGATCGTCGCCGGGTGCGTGTTGAAATCGACCGCCCCTCCCCGCGACAGCACCCACTCGGCCACCTCCCGATCGAGCGGCAAGGCCACTCGCGCAAGCTGCTCCGGCGGCGCCGGCCCAGCCCCCGCCCCCCGCCACGACCACACCCACAACCCCAGGGCCAGCACCAGCACCGCCGCAATCAGCATGAGCACCGCCGGGACCACCCATCGGTTCCGCCCGGCTCGGCGATTACGCCGCCTCGGACCCGATCGACACGGTCGAAGCTCCTCGGCCAGCTCCCAGGCCGATGCGAACCGATCGGCTGGATGCTTGGCCATCGCCTTCATGCAGATCCGTTCCAGGCACGGCGAGAGGCCCGGCACTAGCCGACCTGGCGGCGGCGGTTCATCATGAATCAACTGCTCACGGTACTCGGCGCTCGATCGCCCCGGAAACGGCCGACGACCTGTCAGCATCTCATATAAAATCACCCCGAACGAAAACACGTCCGTCCGCCGATCCACCAGCCGAGACTTGCCACTGACCTGCTCCGGACTCATGTACTGCAACGACCCTTCCACGCAGTCCTGGTCGCTTCGGTCGGTCGTGCGCAGCGCCAGGCCAAAGTCGGCCACATAGGCGTTGTTTCTCACGTCGAGCAAAATGTTCGATGGCTTCAGATCGCGGTGGATGAACCCCTTCTCATGCGCATGGGCCAGCGCCTCGGCCACCTGCCCGCAAATCGCCACCACCTCCTCCATCGGCAGCCGTCGCAGGGCAAGCTGGCTCGAAAGACTCCCCCCGTCCACGTACTTCGAAACAATAAAAACGGTCTTTTGATCCAAATATCCACAGTCGTATACTGGAACAATGTTCGGGTGGTCAAGCTGCGCGACCTTACGCCCCTCTTCCATCAACGAGTCGATGCTCAGGTCCGAGGTCCGCCGCGCGATCTTGATCGCCACCTGACGCTGCAATTCCCGATCATACGCCAGCATCACAACCCCAAAGCCCCCCCTGCCCAGCTCCCGTTCCAGGCAGTACCGGCCCGCGATCACCCGGTCGATCTCCACCGGAACAGTCGGATCGGGGGTCGAGTCGGGCTGAAGCCGGATCGTCTCGTCGCCTCGGACGGCATTCCTCACATCAATCGTTGACATCGGCATCGTCTCGCCGACGTCGGTCCCGGGCGCCGTCGACTGGGCCGGGTTGGGAAATCGCGGAGGAGCAGGAGGCGGACCTTTGCGGCGGCCAGCGGCAGACGAATCGCCTTCTGTTGGCTCAACGTGCGGGTTCGGGGTGTTGCTCGACATGAGACCATCACTCCCATCATCGCCAACCGATACCCGGAGGTCACATCAACCCCCACGGCAAGACCGCAGACCCGATCCCTCAGACCACCCCCCTCGGCAGTTCGAGGGCTGCGACTCGTTCCTCACCTTTCCAATGACCGATCCGATGTTCACAACGCAAATCCCAGTCGATCAACACCGTTCCGCCCCGTCGCGCCACATCCAGCCACAGGTTGCAATCATAACCGACCGCCTCGCCCCCCGACCGTGCGGGACCGGCACGAAACACCTCGCGACGTACCAACGCACAGCCCAGCCCCGTCCCGCCGATCGACTCCAGGCCCGTCCCCCCCTCCAGGTGGACCAGATCCCCCGTCTCCAGGTTCGTGTATCGCCAGGCCACGCTGCACCCCGGAACCACCCGAGAGCGGTAGTTCGCCGTCACGCCATCAACCATCGGACCCATCCGGTCGAGCAACCGATCGAGCGCATCGGGCGGCGGAATCACATCATCTTCCAGACACCACACCAGATCCGTCCGGGCCAGTTGCCCGATCCGGTTCCAGATCGCTCCCACCCGGTGATTCACGGCCCGGCCATGCCGCCGACGCCCCTGCTCCCCCTCGTCCAGCGGAGCATCGGCCAGCTCCGAGGCCGACAGACCCGCCACCGCCGGCCTCGGGTCGCGGTGATACGAGTGCCCGGCATACCCGTCCTGCTCCAGCAACCACCGACGCAACCGCTTCCCCACCGCCTCTGATCCCGAATTATCATAAAAAAGCAAATGCAACTGTGATGCGGGATACGACTGCCGCGCCACGGCGTCGAGCATGGCGTCGATCAAATGCTCCCGGCCCGACCAGGGAATCGCCAGCGTCACCAGATTGGTCGGGTCGATCGTCCGTCGCCACTCGCTTTGGTGGTTGGCGCGGGCCTTCGAGTGGCATACCCCGTCGTCGTGGCGATAGTAGAAATAATCCACCGGCGCGGGAATCATCCGCCAACCGTGGTCGCGGAACCGCCGCCAAAGCGCCCAGTCATCGTGAGGAATCGTGCCGTCCGGGTCAGCAGCGAAGACCGGCCAGCCGCCGACCTGCAACAGCGCATCGGTCCGGATCAGGGCCGGCACCCCCGCCAGGTTCGATCGGCCGAGCAGGTCCGGATGGTACGGCACGCTCCACGTCCCTTGCTGCGTCCCGCAAAACCGCAGCCGAGGATAGGCTGCCGCCGCCCGGCAGTCGGTCGCGATCGTCGCCAGCAAAACCTCCAGGTAATCCGGCGGAATCATATCGTCGTCGTCGAGGAAGCACAGGTACGGTAGATCGGCCATCGCCTGCATCCCGACATTCCGCGCCGGGTTTCCGCTCAAGCCCGACCCGACCTCTGCCCGAAGGTACTCCACCCCCGGATACCGGCTCACCACCTCCTCGGCCGAGTCCTCCCCATTGTCCACCACCAGGATACGTTCCGGCCGATGCGTCTGCATCATCAGCGAACCGAGCATGTGCGGCAGCCAGTTCGGCCGGTTCCGGGTCGGGATCACCACCCCCACCCGGTGCGGCAAGGTTGGCCTCGCATACCAACGGGCCCCCGCAGCCTCCTGCCCTTCCTGCTCCGTACCAACCCGCTGCGCTGCCCGCAACGACGTTCCGCCCACCATCGCCTCGCCATACTCGACGTCCCGCGTCGCCTCGCCATACTCGACCTCTTGCATCGTGTCGCCATACGCAAACGCCGAGGCTGCGTTGTCGGCACGGGTCACATCGAGCGTCGCGTCACCATCGGACACTCGCGGATTCGCACGCTTCGCCATTGATGCATCCACGCTCCAGGCCAGGCAGCACCTCGGCCCGGCGACAATTCACAGAAGGAACCTACACGACAAAATCTCACACGATTGATTCTACGCGTTCAACATCGCTCTTTTTCAAACAAAATCGCCAGGCCTCTTCATTTTCTCTCGGGGCATCGGTCTGTCGATGGAGACCGATCCTCCGACTCGGTTCCTCAACGTCGCTCCTGAATAGGCATTCGATCGCCATCTCATCCCATTGGAAACCAATTCTGCCCAGCGTTCAGGATCTCAGACCCGCCACGATTCTCCCCCCTCTCGCCTGGTGACCTCGATCATCGGCCTCGGCTCGGCAACGATCAGGCGGAACGCCAAGGGCACCACCTCGCTCCGAATCGGCTCGGGATCCCCCGGACGGCTCATCCCCACCTTCCCCAGCGTCCCCTCGACCCACCGATACAGTTCCAGCACCCACGGATCGCGGTCCACAATCAACACTTCCCGCGTGTTCACCTTCGCATAAAACGCCAGCTTCTCCCGCGCCCGGTCCCCCTGGCTCGCCACCTCCACCGCCAAATCCGGCCCCCCAAGCCAGTGCGTCTCCCGGTTGATCGCCGATGTCCCGTTCAGGAAGACGGCCACATCGGGGCAGCGATAATTCTGCGTCCAGTCCTCCTGCCGATCGCTCACGTTCACCCCGGCGAACACCAATCCCTGTGCTCCAAAATTCAAACTCACCTGAAGAATCGCTGAAAGCCGTGTGGCGATCAGTTGGTGTTCGTTGTTCGCAAGCGGCGACATCACATAGACCCCATCCCAGACCTCATCGAACCGATCCCCCCCCGAAGCCCGCCGCTGCTCCAGGATCTGGTCTTCAACGTAAGAATCGAGCACGAGCGTCGCCATCACCCAGGCTCCTTGGTGGTTCCGACCGGGACCGCAAACGACTGACGGAGGCGAACGACCCCTTCGCCTCGGGCCGTCGCCTCCGTCGCATTCTAACCGATCAGGCTCATCGAGCGGGCGGTCAGGCCCCTCGTCGGGTCAAGGGGGTCGGGTCGAAGACGGCCGACTCTCCCAGTTGTTCCTCGATCCGGAGCAACTGGTTGTACTTGGCGATCCGGTCCGATCGGCTGGCCGAGCCGGTCTTGATCTGGCCGCAGTTCGTTGCCACGGCAATGTCGGCAATCGTCGCGTCTTCCGTCTCGCCCGATCGGTGCGACATCACCGCCGTGTAACCGGCCCGGGTCGCCATGTCCACCGCTTCGAGCGTCTCGGTCAGGGTGCCGATCTGGTTCACCTTGATCAAAATGCTGTTGCAGCAGTGCTTGGCGATCCCCTCGCTCAGCCGCTTCGTGTTCGTGACGAAGAAATCATCACCCACAATCTGAATCCGATTGCCAAGCGCCGCCGTCAGCTTGGCGTAGCCGTCCCAGTCGTTCTGGTCGAGTGCGTCCTCGATCGAGACGATCGGGTATTTGTCGCACCAGCCGGTGAACAGCTCGATCATCTGCTCGGCTGAGAACAGCTTGTCCGGGGCCGACTTCCAGAACTTGTATCCCTTGCGCCCCCCTTCCTCGAACAGTTCCGAGCAGGCCGGGTCGAGCGCGATGGCGATGTCCTTGTCGCGGCCGGGGGTGTAACCGGCCTTGCTCACAGCGTCGAGGATGAACGGAATCGCCTCCTCGTTGCTGATATCCGGCGCAAATCCGCCCTCATCCCCCACCGCCGTGTTGTGACCGGCCTTCTTCAGGACCGACTTCAGGCTGTGGAAGACCTCGGCGATCATCCGAAGACCCTCGGCGTAGCTCTTCGCGCCGACGGGCATGATCATGAATTCCTGAAAATCAATCTTGTTGTCCGCGTGCTTGCCGCCGTTGATCACGTTGGCCATCGGCACCGGCAAGACCCGAGCATTCGCGCCGCCGATGTAGCGATAGAGCGGCAACCCCTTGCTCGCCGCCGCCGCCTTCGCCGCGGCCAGCGAGACGCCCAGAATCGCATTCGCGCCGAAGGTCCCCTTGTTCTCGGTCCCGTCGGCCGCAATCATCGCCCGGTCGAGCCCGACCTGATCGGCCGCGTCCCGCCCGACCACCACCTTCGAAAGCTGCGTATTGACGTTCTCGACCGCCTTGCGGACCCCCTTGCCCACATAGCGCCCCTTGTCGCCGTCTCGCAGTTCGACCGCCTCGAACTCGCCCGTGCTCGCCCCCGAGGGCACGGCCGCGCGGCCCAGCGTGCCGTCGGCCAATATCACGTCCACCTCGACGGTCGGGTTGCCTCGCGAGTCGAGAATCTCTCGCCCCTTGATCGCCACGATCATGGCCGGCTCGGTGCCGCTCGGCGCGTTCTGCCCTCGGATGCCGGGAATCGCGTTGTGGGTATGGGTACTCATCGGGTGCTTGCTCGTTGAAGAAATCTGGAGAAAAAAAGTCTTGAGAGAAACAGACGACGGACCTTCTCGGAGCGACGGACCGTCGTTGGAAAACACCGTTTCGATTCGGAACCGGGCGTCCGGTCCTCGGGTTCCGAAGACCATATTCGACTGGGGTTTGCAACGGTCGGAAGATCACGTCATCCCCTGCCACCCCGGCCGCTCCGCGATGCCAAACGATTGCTCCTTCCGCATCGGTCGCGACGAAGAAAGCCTCGGCACAGGGTTGCCATGAACAATCCACCGGGGACCCGCGGGGGGGGAGCCATCGAAACTGATGGGCGAGATCAAGTCTCGGCGCTCAGCATCCCCCCGCGATCCCGACGGTGTTCCAGCAACTCAATGCGCGAAGCGACCCCCTCCCCCCGCATGATGTTCGTTGGGCGGGCCAATGGGAGTGGTCCCCAGACCGAGAGTCGGGGGCCGCCGCGCGGTGGAGCATCCCAGGTGTCAGTTCTTGGGGGCGTTCGCAACCGATTGCGAACGCACACGGGCCGAGACCCGAATGCAGATCACGGCCCGCATGCGGTCGCCTGCGGGCTGCATATTGTGTCACGACTGCTCCGGATTGACCAGACAATCGCGACCACCTTCCCCAAGACTTTCCCGGCGGGCGGGCTTTTATGCCGCCTCGTCGCGACGTCAACCATCGCCGCCGGGCTCTAGAGTTATCGGCGCGGCACCCCGCCGTCTTGACCCTCTCGAAAATTCAACAACGCGATCCCGCTCCCTCGCCCCTCACGCCCACTCCAGGGCCACCCGCTGACCGTGCTGCGGGTGGTTCGGGTCGATCGCCCGCAACTCCAGCGTCATCCCTCCGGCCCTCAGGTGCGCATCAACCCAACCGTTCGGCAACCCGTCCTCGAACAGATACGCCACCGGCGGCAGGTTGATGAGGTACAGCCCGTCCCTCCGCCCGATCGACCACCGATGCGTATGCCCGTACACATACGCCTTGACCTGCGGCCTCGCCGCGATCAGCTCAAAAAAGGCCGCCGTATCCTGAATGCCCGACCACCGTGTTCCTTCCTCCGGCGGCGTAAACTGCGGGTTATGGTGCGCAAAGAGGATCGCCGGTTTCTCGCTCCGCCGATCCAGTTCCTCGGCCAACCACGCCAGCTGCTCCTGCCCCAGCTCCCCCGTCACCACGTCCACCTCGGTCAGCGTGTCGAGCAAGAACAGATTGGCGTGCTGCGATTCGATGATGCTCACATGCTTCGACTCGACCACCACCGTGTCCGGGCGCTGCATGACCAGGGCATCGTACAGGGGGCCTCGATCATCGTGGTTCCCCATCGTCATGTGCAGGTCCAGCCCACCTCCGGCCATCGGCTCGACGCACCGGGCCAGATTCGCGTAATCCTCGGGCAACCCCTTCAGGTAAGCGCAATCGCCGTTGAGGATCACCCCCGCCGGTTTCCGCTCCAGCGCGAGCAACTGGCCCACCACCCGCTGCAGGTTACGGGTCATGTTCACCCCTCGGGCCTCGATCTCCGGCCGACTCGGGATGTGCGTATCCGACAGCAACGCAAACCGATTCGCGTCCCACTCCGCCCCAATGGCCCCTCTCCCCACCGCCAATCCGGCCACCGCCGCCGCGCTGCCCGCCAGAAACCCTCTGCGGGACAACGCTTGCACATGAATCGGCATCGTTTGCTCCTCCTCGAATCGTCACCTGTCGGTTCACTCATTCGGAGCCTCCCCCCCTTTCGCAACGCGCCGCGCCCTCCTCGCTCCGCTCACCGCAATCCTCACGCGCGAAGGATCTTCTCCATCGCCTTTCCCTTGGCCAGCTCATCCACGAGCTTATCCAGTTGGCGAATCGCCTGCATCAACGGATCCTCCACCTCTTCAACGCGGACGCCGCAGATCACCCCTTTGATGAGCGCACGATTGGGATTCATCGCCGGCGCCTGAGCAAAGAACGTTTCGAAATCCGTCTTCTGTTCAAGCTGTTGGAGGAGCCCCGCCTCGTCATAGCCGGTCAGCCAGCAGATGATCTGGTCGACCTCCTCCTTCGTGCGTCCCTTGCGCATGGCCTTCTCAACATACCGGGGATACACCCCCGCAAACGGCATCGCAAAGATTCGATGTGCTGACATCTGTAATCTCCTTTGCATTCATTCCATGACGAACATCAGCGTTCCGGGCCCTTCTCCCTCGAATTGGGAATGGTCCCTGATCCGTTCCTGCCAATCAATGCTCCATCGAGAAGTTTCCACCGCGTAAGGCATGAGAGGATGACATTTGGGCTTGAACTTCCTTCGAGGTCGATTCCTCATGACCGACGCCCCCCTCTCCTGAAGACGATTCATACTCGCATGTGAACGCGTGATCCAACTTGCTCCACGCGCTATCCTGGCCACTCGGCGGACTCCCTTGCAGGAAAAATTCAGCCGTCCGCGTCTCCTGGTCCCGTCCTGACAGGCTGGTCCCGGCGAGCCGGGTCTGGATTCGACTCGGAGACGGGGTTAGCATACCGAACAGGATGGCGTTCAGCCGCCTTCACGGGACGTGAGTGTCGTTCACCAGACGGTGACCACCGATCGGCGTCTCGGCCAGGATGGCCAACCCCAACGAACCGCCTGCCCAGGCCCGGTCGCCACCCGTTTGAGCCAATCCGCGAACCCAACTGCGGACGACCCCGTCTCCGAGTCGAGGCCTCCTCTCACCCCTCGGCTTGCAACCGCGATGGATCCGCAGTGCATCGGCGAACCTCGGATGAGACGCCCAACAACCGGAGCGAGCACATGCTTTCCGAGGAGAACTTCAAGGCTCAGTTGGACGATCTCAAGCAGCAGTATCGAGACGACAACGCCTGGGTCGGCAATTGGAATCCGGGGAGCTGGAACGATGACGAGAAGATGGAGGAGTACATCGAGGCCGCGTGGAACCTCTACGCCGCCACCGCCACCAACAAGCTGAAGATGACGATCCTGGGCGGAACAGGAATCCGCATGAACATCGCACTCATCAAGAACTTCGGGGTGACCGGGGCGAACGGGATCCAGGACCGGGTGACGGAGAAAATCGTTCAGAACGAGCAGCAGACGCGGGCCGTACGGGCCAGGTTCCCGAAGGATGGTGCTGGGGTCTTGAATCCGAGGTTTCTCGAACGCTCGGCGAACACCCCGGAACTGCAACAGGAGCGGGATGAACTGAAGCAGAAGACCGCCGCGCGGCTCGCCTCCCCGGTCACCCTGGGGGGGAGTATCCTGAGCGAAAAAAACTGGACACCCATCCTCAATGACGCATTGATCCTCGGGGGGATCACCTCAGGTCAGATCTTCAGGCTCGGCTTGACCTCCGAGGAACAAGTGGACTGGAAGAAACTGTTCTCAAAATATTCAAGCAAAGCCCAACAGCAGGTCATCAATCGACATGGACGATCGCAAATGTGCGACGACGTCTGGAAACAATTCTTCAACGAGCACAGGTTGATGTTCTTCGAGCCGTGGGGACCACGCGTGTTCACTCGAGAACTCTTGGGCTTATTCTTCTTCGGGTACAAGCCGAAGTTCTCCTGGCACGAACTTTACTTCATCCCCGACCGCACCGGGATGCCAGACCCATCCCCGCAACAATACCTGGAAGGACTGAGGGAGGTGCAATTCGAAGCCCGACCCAGGCGGCCAAGCAACGAGTCGAAGATCTTGCGAGCGATCTCCCAGTTCCTCTTCGGTGATGAATTGGCGCTGGGATCGCCCTGGCAGGGTTAGCACGGTCCTCGGCAATACGGAGGCCGGGGGATGGACCAGGCCGGGCTCGTCGGGACCATCTCCCCCCGAGCCCCCACCACGAGCCAACGACGCCGATCGCCGCCCGCGTGCCGACCCCCGAGCGCGGTTTGCGAGCCGATGCCCCTATGCATCGCGACTCATCCACCCGACCCTCCCCGCGCCGACTACCTCCCGGTCCGATCCGTCGCGCCGCGCCCTACCCCGACCCCGGTCAGGACCCCTTCCCTCTGCCAAGGCCCGTCCTAAAGTGCGCTCATGACAACAAAGGCCTTGAGCGCGGTTATGCGCCTTCCAGACGACGCACATAGGCGACGATGCTGGCCAGCTCCGATTCGTCTCCGACACCAACTTCCGGCGGCAAATCTTCGTCAAAGGGCTCAACGATCTTGCGATCGCCCATCACCATCTCGTACGTCACGAGCCCCTCGGCGCAGCGGCCTATGAAGTCGAGGACCTCGCAGACCGAGCGGAGACCAAGGACATCGCAGTCGGACGTGCATCGCGTGTTGAACGAAAACGAGGCGTAAGGCGGCTCCACCGACACGAGCAAGATCAGTTCGAAGATCCCCCGGAGGCCGCCTCCCTTGAGCCGCTTGAGGACGAACGGTGGCTCGGGATTCTCGCGAACATACTCCTCGATGTCGTCTCCCGAGGCTCGGAATCGGTACTCGAAGGAGTTGAAATCGTCCAACTCCAACGCATAGGGCGGATTGCCTCTCGGGGCGAATGGGAAGCGGATCGAGGTCCCGTTGGGCAGGGCGATCGTGAAATCCCGGGGCTCTCGCGGTCGAGGTGCGATCTCGGCGGCCGCAGCAAATGCATCGGCAAGCCGCTCAATCGGGAAGATATAGACACGACTTACGTCGATGCTCATCGCTGAACCGAGACTCCCTTGCCGCCTCACGCCCATGCTCCGCAGACCACCCCGCCGAGCACACACCCCATGTTACTCGAAAGCGTCACGGTGGGCCGGTTCCGCTGTAGTGCGAGGTAAGGCGGCCGGTTCAATCGGATGCCACCGGCGGCTCGCTCGCAAGTGCCTTCGATCGACTGGTGACATCGGGGGGAAGGCCACCAGTGCGTCTTGTCCGCCCGGCCCAACATCCCGCCTCTTTCATTGATGCTTCCCCTTCGTACACAAGGCCGCGAGTTGCTCGACTCCCTCCGCACCGTAGGGGATCGAATCCCAATCAACACGGGCCTTGCTGGGCTTCAACCGTTTGGTGAGCAACAGTCGTTCGCCATCCGAGCAAAGATAGCCTCCTACCAAGCGATGTGAAGAGAGCGCCTGAGAGATTTTCGCCAAGATCGGCGAGTCGTCCACGACGAGTTCCATGCCATCGTCATTCGTGGGGCAAGAGAACGTAATCTCGGAGAACTCGGCGCCTTGCTCAACGACGATCTCGGCCTGCCAGTACCGCGATCGATGAGAGAAATACCTCGATCGCTCCTCATCCTTTGGGATCCGGATCCAGAAGAGAGCGATGTCTCCATCCTCGCGAGGCATCTCGGATGCCAGCGAGCGAATCGCGTCAAGCGCGTTGTTGAGATGGGAGGTCGGGACAACGACCCCGAGGCTAGCGTCCATACTCACGGATGTGGCCCCCACAAGCCGCCTCACACCCAGGCTCAGTAGACCGGACCGCCGAGCGAAGGCTTGATGATCGCAGAAAAGCCCACGCGGCAGCTGGGTCCGCGGCCGCGCGAGGTAAGGTGTCGAGCTCGCCGTCATAGAGGTCATCTCCGGACTGAGCCGCGGGCTTGCCGGCTTGGGGGGGCTCGTGCTCGATCGCGATGAATCGGAATCGGCGGCAGGCGGAGCACCACCCGACGGTCGTCTTACCCCGCGACCGCGCACCGATGCGGATGATGCCGACCTCGGCCGAATCCCGGGTCCGACCGCATCTCGTGCAGCGCACTCGCCAGGCGCGTGCAAAGCCTCTCATGATCCCCTCCCCGCTCGACGGACCACGCAAGCGTGCTCGCCGAACAGACCGGTACGCAACAAGATTTTCGCCACCCGAGGCCAGTGATTGCACCCCCTACCGCCTCACGCCCAAGCTCCGCGGCCCCACCACCGAGGGTAAGCCCCATGTTACTCGAAACCGTCGCGGCGGGCCGGGTTCGCTTCCACGTGAGGTGAGGCGCGAGGGACTTCCCCTCGCGACGTGACGAGCGGCTTGCCACCCACGATGCGGGCCACTTCCTCAGGAGATGGGGGAGACCACTGCTCCTGGGGAGCCTCCTCGACTTGCAAAGAGACTCCTCGCCTCATACCGGCGAACCAATGTCTGTGTCGGGAGCACGCCCAGAGACCGATCAAGATGACCGGGACGCTGATCAGCACGAACCCCACCGCACTTCGATCACCTTGGATGATCGCGACGACGAGATTCTTGAGCACGTTGGCCAACCATTCGATAAGTTCGCGCTGATGCACACTTCGTGCTCCGGACGGCCGCCCCGTCGCCTCACATGAAGGGTCGGCGCACCCGGCCGCCGACCGATGGCCTGGATGTCGCCGGAAACCGATCGCGGCGGCCGGTGTCCGCTGCAACCGCGGGAGACTCATTCCGGCCTTCTCGCTGTCAGCGACCGATTCCGAGCACCGCATCGCGTGCCAACGGAATCGGTCGCATCCCCAAGGAGCACCATGATGAGAGCCGCCCAGGACGACCATCGAACCTACTGCCGCGTCGACCTGCATGCAAGGACGATCATCCTCTGCACCCTCGACTCTAACAGGAAAACACTCCTGCACAAGGACATCCCCGCAAACCCCAAAGCGTTCCTCGACGCCATCGCACCGCTCCGCGATGTACCAAATCCGAGTCGGACCCGGTGGGGTCCTCGAAGAATGGGATCGCGGGCGTCTCGTTCACCGTTCGCGCAGCCCGTTGATTCGCGGGTCGTGCAAATCGTCTCCACCAGGTTCCCGAGGCCGTTCCGCCCCCCCTCACTCCCCAAAGCTGGGCGTGTGGGTTGACTCGGGAGAACATTCCACCGACCCACCCACAACGCCCGTTGATGGGTTGCTCAAAAGGCCTACCCCCCTCAATCAATCGCAAAGATCACCGGCCCGGACGTCGGATTCTCATCATCGTCGAACACATCAAGGTCGTCGATGAGGTGGGGCGTCGCTGCCGAGTGGGTCCAGGTGTTCCCCAACGCCCAGATCGTGTTGGGAGAGAAATTCACGACATCCCTGGCATTATTCTCGCGCAGAACGTTCCCTCCCGGCACGCCGTCGCCGCCGCCAAGGTCAGGCTGTGCGTCGAGAAAAATCACCACCCCGCCGAGCGGCCCGGCAATCGGATCAATGCCGGTCCCATTGCGCTCAATGACGTTGTTCCGGATGACCGGCGCAGCCTCCTGACCGCAAAAAATCCCGTAACTCTCGTGGCCGCGAATCGTGTTCGATTCGATCGCCGGCGTCGACTGCTCTCTCGCGCTGATTCCCGTGCCTCGGCATGTGAACACGTTGTCGCGGATCAACGCGGTCGAGTGTCGTGTCGTGTCGATTCCGCCGTCATTCGTCGCGAATCGGTTGTCAGTAATCTGCGGCGCGCTCTCCCCGTGGGTGGTGATCCCCCAGTCCATGTTCCCCTTGAACAGGTTTTGCCGGATCTCAGGAGCCCCGCTGCCGAGGATCATGATCCCCTCGTGCTCCATCACCGGCCGGAACGCCCGGAACGTGTTCGAGAGGATCTTCGGCGAGGTCGCGTCGCAAAGGATTCCGGTCCCGGTGTGTGCCGGAACCTCCACTCCTCCCACAAAAATCACGAAGTTTGCAATTGTTGCCTCATCCGCCCCCATGATAGTGACGAACCGCTCGGTCGTCAGTCCGTCACCAAAGGGCACGTCCACATAATCACCTCCCTGGATCATCGGCTCCGTGTGCAGGCCGCCATCGGGTCCAACGATCCCCTCCCGGAAGGGGAACCTCCCCCGGCCAGGAGGCCACTTCTGCCCTTTGAGCGCCACGCCTGGCTTCATCCGGATCGGGAACTTCTCACCGTTGCTCGCGTCGTACAAACCAAGCTGCACGAACACGGTATCGCCGGGCCGAGCCGCATTGAGCCCCACGGTGATCGTCTTGTACGGTCGTCCTCGCGTTCCCCTCCCGAACACGTCGTTGCCCCTCACGGCATCCACAATGATCTTCCTCGGCCCTGCCTCCACTGGCCGTGTCCCCATCAGGAACACCCCCAGGCCGCTGGCGAGACCGAGAACGCCAATGATCCAGGATCGCCGAGCGATGTGAGTATGGGTCCAACGCATGGTACACCTCCTTCGAATCCAGAGGCCCGGATGGGCGTCAACTGCGCCGCATCCGGTCGACCCCACCTCCTTGAGCCGATTCGCCCGGGAATCCCTCTCCTTGTAGACCGGAACGATCAACCCCCGGACGCTCCCAACAAAAAAAGCCCCACCGATGCGCAGATTCCGCATCGAGGGGCCACCTTAGCCTTGCCGCGATCGCCTACCCATAAGCGCGCGGCCTCTCACCTCATCCTACGCAGCCCTGCCCTCCGCGCCAATCAAAACTCAGGCTGCGCACGGTCTGCGGCGGTGTGACGGGATGGCGAGCGTAATCGTGCTCCCTGTCTCCCTCCGAACGAATCGCGTCCCCTGGGGTGAACACGGCCCGATCCCCCCGGCTCCCGAGATCCGGAATGCGATCCACCGATGCCCCCCCTCCGCAAGACCGCCCCAAACGCCCACATGCTAAGTGGCACACCAATCATCACGCCCCACCACGCTGACCCCGGCTCCGCCCCCCACTGGCAAGCCGCCGCGAACCCGAAGCACCACACCGCCAGAATGGCGAAGGGTGATCCCGCAACAACCCCGACCCAGTACGGCCGGTCCCCACATCGGAATCGAATTCCGACGATTGCGGTCGAGATGATTGCGGCCACGGCCAGCATGAGCAGGCCAAAGGTCGTGGCTCCCGCTGCATCAATTCTGCCAGAGTGGGCAAACAGCATCCGAGTTCCCTCCCCACCTTCCACCCAGACTCAGCAGCTGACCCCGCCGCACACCCCTCATGCCCAGCCCAAGCACGGTTTGTAACCCGATCCAAGACCGGTGGGACTTCCTCGACTCAGCTCGGGTCGAGCGTCGAACCGGGGTCCCACACGTCCCCTGCAGGGATTCCCATCGGGCATCGCGCCGGGCGACGATATTCCCAAGGGCTTGTGCCGTCGGCTCGTACCCGAGTCCCCTCGGAGCCTCCCCTCACTGGCGTGAGGCTGACCAGGAAATCGATGCAGCCGTGCTCCTCCGCGATCCCGTCGAGATGCGGCGGGACGCCCGCCTGCAGCCAATCCGGGAAGTCCTCATCGGGCCGCGTCCGCCGCCAGTAACCGGGCAGCCCCTCCTTCTTGGGCGTTGATTTCCGCAGCAAGAAACACGCCATGCTGGACGGCAGATAGCACCGCACTTCGGCGAGATAACGGCCCGGCGGCACCGAGATGGCCAACGCGTCGCAGCCCAGCACACCAGACGTCAGGTCCAGCGGCCTGGACGCTCGACCGACCCACTCTTCATCCTCCTGTGCCGTCGGGGCCCCAAGTCGGAAACGGATGCGGTACGGACCGTCCTGGTCCAGCTCCAACCACATCGCAAGCTCTTGCTCGACCGCGCCGCCGCGCCCCAGTCGCGGATGCTCATCCGGCAAGGATCGCGAGTAGAGCCCGATCCCCGTCGACTCGTTATCGACGGAGACATCCAGCACCGTTCGCCTGCGGGATAGGGCCGGGATGCGCGAGCGCATGATTGCGCACCTCAGTCGTTCGGAAGTCTCAGATTCCCGTCTAAACGCCAGATATCCCGCGGCATCAAGTAATGCATGTCAGCCGTTCGGCCGCCCGGGGGTAACCGTGAAGTGGTTCACAGATCCCCATGCCACGCGCCAAGGAGTCCCCCAACCGTGGTCTCCATTATCGGCCTCGACCTCAGCACCTTCAAGAGCCTCACCTGCGTCGCCGATGAGGGAAAATCAGAACCTCGCCCCGACAGTTCAGGGAAAGGCGTCATGGTCGGAGTCGAGTGGAACAGGGCGCAGCGACTTCAGCCGGCCGCGGGTCCGCCGACCCACCGCAACCGCGAAACCAACCATGCCAAGGCCGCCAGCCATCAAGGCGAGCGAGGCCGGCTCGGGCACGACCGTGAGTGTCCGGTTCCGGCCGATCACCGCCAGTTGACTCGGGTCGATTGTGTCCGGATCGGGGTCGGGACCCATATATACATTGAACCGATCATCCCCCGTGAGCGACAGGAAGGTCCCCGGACCAAACGGGACAGACACCCCTTTCGCGCTGAAGCTGAGGCCTCCATCCGTGAAGAAATTCACCCCGGCAAGAGGATTGGGAGCCTGGGGGACCAGAGTAAAATCCATGGTCAGGTTCTCCACGTCGCCAGACACGATCTGCCCGTCCTGACGGACGATATTCGTCAGCTCGCTCAGCGGACTTCCATAGAACTCGACCTCGGGACTGAGGGTGAAAGGGAGGAACAACGCCGGGCTCGGAGACACCCCCTCGAACGTCCCGCGGACGCTCGTGAACGGGATCGCTCCACCCGTCGGCGCGCCCGTATCGTCGAGAGTAAACGTGATGTCTCCGAGAGCGCGGAACGGGACAAAGCCAGACGGCGGAGTGATGCCCGCATCAATCAACGCCTGAGCCAGCGGCCCGCCCTCAACGACCTGAAACTCGAAGTCCGCCGAGACGCGTACGGTGAACTCGATCAGCTCTGCGGACGCACGAGGCGCAGCGCTGATCGACGCCAGTAGAACCAGCGAAACAATCCGAAACATATCGATTTCCTTTCAGAATCAAGCAGCATGCCCCCGAGTCCCGCATCGCCGGCGAAGCATCGGAAATATCGGCGAATAAAACTCCGCGGCGCCGCATGGGATGTCAAGGATCACCCTGCTCCCTGGCTTCGTCGGGACGAATCGAGCCCCCTGGGATCGACACCACCCAGTGGGGTGGATGAGGTCATCCTGACTCCTGTCTGCATCTGCACCGCCTGGAAGCACTGGCGTCGACACGTCCCCAGTCACCCCGCCGCCATAAGCTTCACGGGCCAGCCTGCCGCCCATCGCCTCCGCGTGTTCGGACGACGAAACGGACGGCATCCTCTACGACTTACCACTCACCTTGAATATGAATGAATCCATCAAATTCGTACGTAAATGGGATATCGGGAGAGACCCCGGGAGGAGGGAGTGCTTCCAGAACAACGGGAACTTCGACTTCCATCCAGAGAACTCCCTTGGCCCCGACAAATCGATCCGTTCCGCCGACAATCTTCCACAGGGCGGTCGCGCCGAAGCTAGGTTCACCCGCCATAAATTTGCTTACGTCAAAGGTGTATGCGCCAACGTACTCCAAATGGAGATCTCCGTCATCCGAGCTGAGGACGTGGAAGATCCCCTTCGTCGGCCAGCGGATCACCGAGGTGCGCGGGTTCAGGATGCCGGTCGTAATGCTGGTGTTCGCCCCCACATGATCGTTCCGCCCAGACCCGACGAGTTCACCGCCAATCGCAAAATCATCCCCCGATGCCGTGTACTCACTGATCCCGGAACCATCGCCGATGATGATGCCGGCGTTGCCTCCCTTCGGTGTCCCAATGTTTGTGGGGCTGAAGACCCCCGTCCCGCTGTAATGGATCGGCTTCGGCGGTTGAGCCCATGCCGGAGCGACGAGCGTGGTCGCAATGAAGCTTGCAGCTAAAATCATAAAAGAGTTCGATCCTATTCTGCGAGTCATGCACATAACTCCTCGAGTAAGGCTAGGCGAAGATGTTCAACTGCATCGTGCTCTCGGGGAACACGAGGTACGTCACGTCACCAACCCTGCAGATGGGCGGCGGGGTGGCTGGGGTCAGGATAACCAGCCACCCCGCCGGGGCCGCTGCAGCGCGAGGCGAGGCGGATTACCCAACGCATGGACACGTCGGGTGCCACTGTCGGCTTGCCCGCCAGTGGCACCCGACCGGACCAGAGTACTGGCGGACAAGCCGCCAGCGGTACTCTGCCACGGCCTCTCGCCCGTCTCACCCGCCACCGCACATCGCCGTAAAAATGGCGATTATGGATTGATCGTTCCAACTTGCGTGTAAGTTGCGATGGCCGAATCCGCCGTCAGGGGGGTGGGTTCGGATTCGAAGCACGTCTGCAGGCTACCGGTTGCGTTCTCGTATCGGCCAGTGCCGCCTACAACCGTGAACTGGCCATCTCCGGAGAAGACAGCCAGGGCCGTAGCCTTGTCGATGACGATCGTAAACTCTGCAACCCACGTGCAATGAATCTGGCCGCCGCGGCCAATGATGATCTGGAGCTCCCGATTGCCGAAGTAAGGATTGGGGCCCTGTACCCCTTCGAATTGGATAATCTCAATTTCATTGTCTTCGAAGACGGTCTCGGGGACCGAAGTCGGACGGATCGAACCGGTTTGCAATGCGACTCCATTGAATTCGCTGAACTGCTTGGCGATCAATGGCACGTCTTCGAGGTCGGAGAGGAACCCTTGCAAATTCGAGAACCTCACCACGCCGACCGCGTCGTACTCGGCCCCCGAAGCACCGGAGCACATCAGAACCGACATCACCGCTATGGATGAAAGCTGTCTGATCATAATTGCATTCTCAATATTTGCTGATAGTCTCGAACGTAGTTTATCGTTTTCGGCTGCATCGCGCGCGGGTGGCCCCGGTTGCTCGCCAACCGGGGTCGCGGAGCGACGAGAGGTGATGAGGCGGCGTCCCGCAATCTCTCGCGGCTGCGCCGCCCCGGTTTGCGAGCAACCGGGGCCACCCGTGAATTACCCAACGCATGAACCTTCCCATGAAGACGTGGGCATGCCACTCCACCACCCCAGCTCAGTTGCCGCCGACCACAAGGGGACCCTCCCCCGTCCAGATGTACTGCACCTCAGTGTCACCCGGAGAGAATTCCTCCGTCCAGGCATACATGAGGAATGAGCCGCCTCGAATTCGCTTGAAGCGCTTCGTGGACGCCTCCGGGACCGGCGTAAACTCCGCCAGGAAGAAGGCAAGATACCTGTCCTCCCCGACTTGGAAGAGCGTCACACCGAGCCCCGGTGACGTCGCATCGTAGTGGAACGCCTGTGTTCCCTTGTCGGATTGAAACAGGATGATCGGCGGATCGTCGGCGTTCTCGAACGGGATCGCATCCTCCCCCGGAACAGCCTCGTCGAAGAGCACCTCCAGCGTACTCCTCGTCGTCTGGTAGACCCCCAATCCGGTCGCCGTGCCAATGGCGTCGAATTCAAGGAACGGGTCCTGCGGGGAAGGGGGCAGCGGATCGTAGATCGTCCCCACCCCGGTCACAACGAAGGGAATCTCACTCTGAGCATCAACCGGCGCAGTGAATCCCAGGGGAACCAGAATCGTCGCGAGCAGCATCAACACTCGCCGCAGCTTGGCACCATCCATTCACAAACCTCCTCGTTGAGGACTGATCATCCTCCGATCAGGCGAGTCCTCCCTCGATTCGCCCGTCCGAAGTCCAGCTTGGCAGGTGGTCGCCCAATGATCGGGCCGACTCCCCACTGATCAATCCTGCAAAACAGCGAGAAAGGTTACAGGTCGTTCAGAAATTCGTTCCATTATGGCAACAGTGAGATCACCATTCGTCACGAGAACCGGCGGCGGGTGGCCGGGGTCCGAAGACGGACCCCAGCCACCCTTGGCTCGCAACAACCCGAGGTCCGCCTTCGGACTCCAGCCACCCGCCGTTCGAATGCGATGGGAGGCAGCACCTTACCCTGGAACCGGTTGGAGTTGCAGCCTGTTGGCCTTCAAGACGTTGACGAACCAGTTGACCACATCCTCCCCCACTGCCGAGACATCATCAACGGTGGATCCGATTGCTCGAACCGAAGCATTCACCGAATCTGCGAGGGTATCACCAAGCGTGTTTCCAATACCCTTCAGGATTGACCACCCGTCAGCCCCGGCTATCGAAACCACACTGAGCGCGCCGGCATACTGCACGAAGGCGATGGTCGAGAAGACTCCAACGAACTGAGTCAGGGATTCTTGACTCCCCCCTTTGATCGTTGTGACCAGGTCGTCGATCATGGCCCCATAGAAACGGCCCTGTTGGGACGCGATTGCGCCGAGAACCGGGGCAAGGGGAGGAAAGACGAGGGATCCGACGGCGGTACCGACAAGTGCGAAGGTCGCCCCGCAAATCTCCTCCGCCTTGATCTTGCCAGCACGGATGTCGGCCTCGTTCTTGACGAAATACTCCTTCAGTTTCGCCGCAATCTCATCGATCAGTTTCTTCTGTTGTTCCGGAGTGATCGTGTCGGCCGGCACTTTGGTCGAATGAGACTCCCCGCTATCGATGTTCGTCAGGCGCACCTCTCCGCGCGTCACCGTCATCAGGTATCGCGCCGGCAGGATCGTGTGTTCCGCTGCGCCCCCCTCGGTTGTCCACGAGTTACGACCCAACCCGACACAAACGAGGTCGAGGTTGTTCATACTCTGGAGCATAGGGCCAGGAAGACCGGTGGCGGCGGCGAGCTCGACGATCAGGGTATTGCGAAGGTCGTCGTCACTCATCACTCGGATTGCCGAGTCGTTACGGATCCCGGCCTCGCGGACGAACACCAAGACGGCGCCCACACCCGCGAGCGTTGCGTCGTCCATCGCCTGGTAGTGTTCCACCGGCTGATTGGTGCGGCCGGCCATCTCCACGATGAGCGTGTTCCGCTGGCTCTCGTCCGACATCCCATTCAGGTCACGGAAGGTGCGGAACTTGCCCGCCATCATCACGCCGCGGATCAAGGTCATGAGAAAAACCTCCTCTTGGTGCCACGCGCCGCCGCCGAACCTTCGTTTCGACGCACGATTCGTCGCCCTTGAGACAACCCGGCGATCGAAAATTCGTGATCCAAAACAAATGAACGCACGTCTCATCCCGAACGTCGAATCCCAATATGTTGGCAATCGTGAGAGCTTGCAAGAAAATTCTTGGGCTTCGACGGACAATCACGGACGAAGGCCGAACGCAAACAATCCGCGCCGGTGGCGACGCCGCTCGATCGGGTCCGGGAGGCAATCCGGACGGGCAGCTCCCATGCCCCTCACATCGGCCCTGGAATCGGAGATCCCGGCCCTTGAATGCGCGGCAATCCGACCGATCTACCAGATTATGTGACTGAAGCCCCCCGTTTTCTCGATGGTAATGAGGACGAGGCCCTCCAAACTCACACGAACGCGCGGCGACGGAGCCGCACAGGGCCGAGACGAGGGAGCACCCAGCCTCCGCGCCGATGAGGACGAACGCCAGGCGCACCGATCCGCTCCGCACCATCAAGGCCCGACCACCATGAGCCACCGAAACCCCGCCTTCCCCGACCACGATCCGGCCCACCCCCACCGCTCCCCCGGCCCTCAAACCGAGCAGGGCAAGCGCCGCAGCCGCCACAACGCCCGACGCCACGGCCTGACCGCCGCACTGCCCGACAGCGCCGCCGAGGCCGCGCTCATGCAAGACTTCGCCGATCGCTGGACGAAGCAGCTCGGCGCCGACACCGAGGCCGAGGAGGCCCTCATCCGATCCTCGGCCCTCGCCTACGCCCGCCTCGAACGCTGCCGGAAGGTCGAGGAGGCCGCCCTGCGCACCGCCTCGCGCGACGCCCTCTCCCGATGGGAAAAGAAACAGCAACACACCGTCCGACGCCTGGCGCAGAACCTCTCCAAAGACCCGAGGAACACCGTGATCGACCTGGAGGAAACCTCCTTCGGCTGCGATTGGCTCATCCGCCACTGGGTCCGGCTCGACGCGAAGCTGGAACAGGGGATCGCCTGGGACCGCGACGACATGAGCCGCGCCTTGCTCCTGCTCGGCAACCATCCGCAGACGCCCGGCCCCGACGCCGACCCCGACCTCCGCGCCGTCTGGCACCTCGTCCGCGTCTGCTCCGGAGCCCCCGGTGCCCCCCTGCCCGGTCAGCCGACCGACCCCGTCCCCGCGCGCCTCGACCTCCGCGCCCGGATCGCCCGGGAACTCGACCGCCTCGAAACCCTCCGCGACGACCGCTGGCACGACCTCGACCGCCAGGAAGCCGACGCCGTCGCCCAGCTCGCCCTCATCGACACCAGCAAGGACGGCCAGCTCCGCCAGCGCTACCGCCGCGAGGCTTTCTCCGAGATGATTCGGGGCATCAATCAGGTCATGCGCCTCCGCGTCGAACGGAGCAAGGACCAGGACCGCCAGTGGCACCAGGCCCACCCCCACGTCTCTCGCAAACGATTCCCCGGCACCCCCTCCACCGGCTCCGGCTTCCCGAACCGGGCCCCCACTCCAAACACGCCGCCCCCCTGCTCCTCCCGCGCCGACGACCCGCAACGCCCTCAGCCCTCCCCCACGATCGATTCCCGAAACGAACCGCCCCCGACGACCGCCGAACCTTCGACCGACCGCCTCAATCCCCTGAAACGAAACGACTTACAACCCAACCACCCCAACGACGCCTCTCCCGATCCCAGGCGCACCGAGCCGCACCGGTCCACTCCTTCGACCGGCTCAGCCAACCGTCACTCTCCCGATTCGCCCCTCGATCCCGCCCCGCTCCCGGGTGATCACGACCCCCAACGCTCCTGAGTTCCCCTCACCCTCGCGCTCCCTGGCCGCCCGCCTTCGCGAGGTTCGCCCAGTGTCCGCCCGTTCCTGCTCTTTTCCAATCCGTCATCTCGCCCCAAGCCACGATCTTTTCCCAACTTGCGCCGTCTTCCGGCCAATCGCGCCGGGAGGTGCGATTTGCGTCAATTTCTCAACATCGCCGTCGAATCAGTCGGTATCCAACCTGCATCATTGCGCCATAAGATAGAACCAGCACCCTGCTCATTGCGACTCTCTCAAGGTCGAACCCCGAGCCGCCACCCTCGGCCGGGTCGAACCAAAAAGCGGGTCGGCCCGCGGAGCGATTCCCCGAGGAGGCGAAGCCCCTCATTCTCAGGAGGCGGAACACCATGAGACGCATCATTGCCACGCTCGGCGCGACCGGACTGCTCACGGCCTTCCTGCTGCTCGCCCCCGCTCCCGAGGCGAAGGGCCAGGGGGCGATCGGCTTCCAGCCGGTCATCACGCCGTTTGCCGACGGGGTCTTCCTCAACGCCACGCCGGTCGTCTCGGCCGATCGCCGCTACGTCCGGCTCGGCGGCATCAACGCCTCGTTCCAGTCGCTCCGAGGGGTCCAGCCCTTCACCTTCACCGCCGGAGGCGTGTCCGGCGGTGGCATCGGCGGCGGCTTCGGGGGATTCGGCGGCGTCGGGAACGTCGGCGGCCTGGGGGCCGTCAGCAGCTTCGGCAACGTCGGCGTCGTGCCGGGCCTCGGCCTGGCCGGGCCGGTCGGGGCCTACGGTTGGCCAGGGTTCTACGGCGGGTATCCGTATGGCTACGGCTATCCCTACACCGTCAGCGGCATCCCCGCCGGACCGCTCTACACCGGCCCCATGTGGATGCCCCCGCAAACCTTCAACGCCCTCGCCCCCACCGGACTCTCGATCATGAACTCGGTCGCCCCCGGCAGCTGGCGCTTCGGCGGCTGGTGAGCCGGGCAGCAATCCCTCAAGACGCGCCCCGGCCCGCGACGATCGCCTCCAGATCGACCGGGCCGGCCTGCAGCATCGGCACCACGTATCGCTTCAAAAACGGCGGCATGTCCACCGCAAGGTGCCCCCCCAGATAGCCCACCTTCGCCATCGACGGCCGCCATCGGATCTGATGAACCTTGGCGTATAAGCTGATCCGATCAGCCTGAGCTTCCGAGCCCGGCCTCTGGAACCCGACCAGCCCCGCTCCCACGCCTCGGACCCGGTCAATCGTCCCAAATGCCCAGGTTCCCGCTCCGAGCAGAGCGAAATCGAGTGGGGAAATGAACACGATCATCTCACGACGCACGCCCCGCAAGGCCCCCGTCAGGTCGTAGCCCGGCGAGACGGCCGGGGCCAGCAGAACCACCCGCTCGACGCTCCCCTCCGGCAGCCCCTCGAGCGCCTGAAGGACCACCCCAGCCCCCCCCGACTTGCCCACCAGGAAGACCGGGTCTTCGGGGTGCCGAGCGAGGAACACCCGGACCTGCTCGGCCATCCGGTTCGCGTGATGGGCCACGTTGGCCGATCGGGTCAGGTCCGCCAGCCATCGCCCGACCCCGTGCCCCCACCGCACCGTGCGGACCTCCAGCGGCAGCCCGCACCGAGGAACCAGTCTCCCCAGGCTCCCCGCGCACAGGTCGAGGCCGCCGATGCCGTCGGCCACCAGCACCAGGCCCCGAGGATCGGTCACGAGGTCCGTCTGAGCGTCGTTCAGGTCCGAAGAAGGGCCGGAGCTAAAGGGCAGATCGCTTCTGTTCATGCGGGCCATTGTGCGAGGATCAGCCCCCAATCGGCAAGCCCTCCACCGGCCCGTCCTTCCCGATCCCCCTTGGCCCCTCCCTTTGACTCGTCACGGAACCCTTGGCTGCATGATCGCTCCCCGGTACCATCGGCCCCATCACCAATCCCGATTGCAACCGGGTCGGGGGCCATTCCGCCTCCCCAAGGACCTCGGTCAGTCTCGATGCGATCCCGAAGACCCCCTTGAGGAAGCCCCGCGGCCCCTCTCTCCTGAGCGGATCAACCCCTCCACCTTTCGGAGCCTCTCGACCATGATTCGGCTGCGACCCCGAACCCCGATGCATCCCCTGGGCATTTCGATCGCCTCGGCCTGGCTCGGTCTGGCCATGCTCCTGGCCACCAACCCCAACGCCCGAGCCGACGAGCTTCAGGCCGGCGCCGCCATGCGGGTCATCACCCCCGACCCCTTGCTCCCCGTCTCCGGAGGCATGGGCCTCCCCGAGCCGGCCACCGAGAAGCGCGGCGAGATCACCGCCCGAGCCCTCGTCTTCCGCAAGGGGGAGACCTCGCTGGCAATCGTCTCGCTCGACCTGCTCGGCTTCCCCTCGGTCCTCTGCGACCGGGTCCGGGCGAAGGTCGATCGCATCCCGCCCGAGAACATCCTGATCGGCGTCACCCACACCCATAGCGCCCCGGATTGCTACGCCTTTCCCGACGGCCAGGGGGGGCACACCGCCAACCTCGATTACCTCGACTTCGTCTGCAACCAGGCCGCCGAGGCCGTCAACGACGCGATCGACCAGCTCCAGCCCGCCCGGCTCCGCGTCGCCACCGGCGAGGCCGCCGAACGCATCGCCTTCAATTATTACGCCCCCGCCCTCTACGACCGACGCATGAGCGTTCTCCAGGCCGTAGATTCCAACGGAGCCGCGATCGGGACCCTGGTGAATTACGCCGTCCACCCCGAGGTCCTCGGCAATGGCCTGGGTATCCTCAGCCCCGACCTGATCGGCCCCTTCTGCGATCGGGTCGAGGCGACCGTCGGCGGCCTGGCCCTGTTCATGAACGGCGCCCAGGGGGGGATGGTCACGGCCGACAACCGCGACATGGACGCCAAGGGCGACCCCCTCGCGGCCCGATGGCCCGGCATCCAGACCTGGGACGAGTGCATCCGGATCGGCCACCTGATGGCCGACGAGGCCCTCCGCATCCTCGCCGACGCCCCCGAGCAGGCCGACCCGATCCTCGAATGCCTCGCCGAGGACGTCACCTTCCCGGTCGAGTCCGACGACCTCTGGAACGTCGTCCTGTACTCCCCTCTGAACTACCCCCGAAACGAGGCCGACCGCTCCGTCACCACCCAGGTCAACCTGGTGAACCTCGGCAACGCCCAGATCCTCACCATCCCCGGCGAGGCCATGCCCAACGTCGGCTTTTATCTGAAACGCAAGATGCGAGGCGATCATAACCTGGTGTTCGGCCTGACCAACGACGCCTTCGGCTACATCCTTGCCCGGGTCGATTTCAACAGCTTCCCGCGCTACAACTACGTCTCCCGCGTCTCCCTCGGCGAGATGACCGGCGAGATCCTGATGGAGGCCGCCCTCGACCTCGTCGAGCGCCATTCCCCGAACCAGCCCTGAGCCAAGACAAAATGGCGAATCAGAGCGTGATTACCTTTTCACTCTAATACCTGGCCTGCGGGCGATCACTCGTGAACGTGGCCGCCCGCTCTGGCCGTCGGCCCACCTTTGCCCATCAGCCGGTGGATCATGTGCTTCCTCCGGCGATCGGAGGGCAACTCGATCGAACCGGACCGGAAGACGAGCCCCCCCACCGTGGCATTGCGGAGGTACGAATCGGCCTCGATCGTGCCTGACTCCCAGACGAAATGCCCGGTGGCGGTGTCTCGGGCGAAGAGGGCCAGGCGGGTCACCCCGAACTGATCGGTCCGGGTCGCCAGGGCCGCCTCTCCCATCGCCATCGGCGGCACGAACGGCAAGGCTCCCATCACATTGTTCGCAGGGATGCCCAGGATCATCGAGTTCGAATTCGTCCCGTAGACCCCCGCCGCCGCCTCGACGACCACCTCGGCCTTCTCCGGGTCATCGACCAAGATCACCCCCTGCCGGGCCATCGCTTCGCGGAGCCGGTAGACCATCCAGTTCTTATCCGGACCGCCGAGCAGGGCGTCATCCAGCTTGACCGGCGTGGCTGCGAACTGCGAGAAGTCAATCGCCCCGATCGCCTGGTCCCAGGCCTCCGTGAGCAAGAGCTGCTCGGTCGCCGACCTCGGCGTATCGGTCACCCGGATCGACCCGCAGCCCGACCCCGCGCCGACCAGCAACGCCACGGCCCCGACTGCCATCCTGGCCGTCCGTCCGATCTCGATCCGGTCGGACCTCCCCATCCCTTGGCCGCTCCTTCTCCCGCGTCGCTCCGATCCACCACGAACCGACTCAACCCTTCCGGGCCACCTCTCCCTCTTCTTCGGAACAACCCGACCCTCCTCGCCAGTCCATTGCCTCCTTCGCCGGTTCCCGAGCCTCATGGCACCACCTCAGAAATACTTCGGGGGTTTCCGGGTGACCTGACAACCGGGGCGCTCTAGGGTGAATTTGCAGGAGGCTGACTCCAAGAGGCGGGAGCCCCTGGCGTGGCGAGCGACGGCGGCTTACCGCTTCTTCAGGGTCAGACCCATCCCGGCACCGTCCATCAGGAGAAACGAGGTGTCGAGGTTCGGGTCGGAGGTGATCGCCTCCAGGTAGCGGGGGTTGGGGGTCGGGCGTCGCATGTTGTGGGCGAGAATCAGGCCGCCGGGACGAACCCGAGGGAGCAACTCGCGGAGGTAGGCGTCATAGCCTTCCTTCTCGGCGTCGAGGAACAGCAGGTCGATCGGTTCGGTCAGCTTTGGGGCCTCGACGTGAGCATCTCCCTCGTGAATGGTGATCAGATCCGCCACGCCTGCCTTGCGAAAGTTCTCGCGGGCCACGGCGAGGCGGTCGGGGTCGATGTCGAAGGTGTGCAGCCGGCCGCCCGTCTTGCGCAGGGCGAGCGAGAACCAGAGGCCCGACTCGCCGGTCGAGGTCCCGAGCTCGACGACATGCTGGGCGTTGATGGCCTCGGTGAGCTGCCGGAGCAATCGGCCGTCGTCGTCCGAGACGTTGGCAAAGCGCTGGCCTTCGCGGGCCTGGGCAATCGCGTCGAGGATGCGGGCCTCGCCGTCATCCTTCGGCAGGGTTTCGGCGGTGGGAAGGTCCTGAACAGTCACGGTGCGGGCCTCGGCTCGGCGTTCGAAGGGGTGGACGTGCAACGTAGCGGCCTGCCCCAGAATGAAGGCAAGCAGTCCCAAGATCGCAATGATCGTCACGGTTCGTTGTGTCGGCATGCGGGGTTCTCCCAATCGGTTGCGATCACCCAGGGCAGGCTCGAAGGCGAGGTGGTCCACAAGCGCCTCGCCCGTCGAGGGATGAGCGCTGACTGGCCCGGCTCAGGGCTGGCGGGCCTTCAAGGCCTCCTCGATCACGTCGGCCACGCGGTTGCCGAGCAGGTCGGAACCCTCGTCGGTGAAGTGGACATTGCCGGGCCGGATGGCGACGTCCTCGAACTTCGGGTCGATGAAGGCGTGCAGATCGTTGACGGCGATGCCGTGCCGCTCGGCGACCTCTCGGGCGACCTCGTTGTATTGCAGCTCGTCGCCGGCCTCGCGCTGAGGCTCGCCGGGAGGCACCGGGGTGGTCGTGGCGAAGATGACCGTCGCGCCGGTCTCCTTCAGGCGGGTGAAGATGGTGTCGAGGTTGTTCCGGTAGTCGTCGATCGCAACCTGATGGCGGCCGAGATCGGGCGAGGTGTTCTTGCCGTCCTCATCGACGAACTTCAAGTCATGCAGGCCGAAGTTGACGTGGATCACGTCCCAGGGCTTCTCGCCGAGCCAGGCGTCGAGCCGTTCGAGTCCTCGGATCGTCGGGCCGCAGTTCTCGCCGGGGCGGTGGACGTTGGCCACGCCGGTCAGGGCCTCGCGGACGTCGAGCGTGTAGCCGATCGAGATCGAGTCGCCGAGGAGCAAGACCCGAGGCAATCCCGGCTCGTCCTCAATCTGGACATACGCCGGGTTCTGGTTCCGGGTCTGGGTCTGGGTCTGGGCCTGAGTAAGCCCCGCGAGGGGAGTCGAGGCGAGCAGGATCAAGGAGACGGCGACGGCAGGCAGGAATCTCATGGCGAGGGCTCCCGGAAGACGCGAAGACGACGCCCCCGAAGACCAGGGGCGATCGGCTTATCGTCGCCGTCGAGCACTCCGTCGTCCAGCCCTTCGTGGCAAGGCGGGCAAGCCGGGCGAGGCCGCCCGGCGGCCTCGAGATTATTCGTAATCTTCGGCCGAGAGGGTTTCGCCGCCGGCTCGGGTCATCAGGGCGATGAGCACGTCCGGCCGAACCGTTTCGCGAAGCGAGCTGACGCTGCCGTCGGCCTTGCAGAAGTTCACCATGCCGGGATGCTGGCTTTCCCAGTAGGGGATGCGGCGGCCGGAGATGCTGTTCGGCGCGTTGAAGCGGCGGTCGGCGGTGGTCCGGACGCAGCAGTTCGTCGCGTCGGGCCAGGTGCCGATGAGGCTCTCGCCGATGAGCAGGGTCTGCGAGGTCCCATCGCTGATTCCGGAGATGTTGATCCGAGAGTTGCGGAAGGTCACGCCATTGTCGTAATGGAAGCAATCCGGGTTCGTCACGTCGTTGCAGTCGGTCATGCCGGCAGCCATGTTGCCGCGATAGTCGGACGGGCCGATCTGCAAGGTCGCGGTCTGACCGTCGGGGTCGATCTGGGTCACGTCGATCGGCAAGGCCTGACGGTGCGACGGGCAGACGAAGACCGACAGCGAGTTGCGGATCGCCGTCCGGTTGTCGAAGGCGTAGGGGGAGACGTCGAAGTTGATGTCGTCGTACAGGTTGCGGGCCTCAAGGAACGGGAACAGGCCGATCAGGCCGTTCCACATGTACGGACTGGCCCCTCTCGGCACGCAGTTCGGGTCGTTCGCCTCGTTGCAGAACCAGCCCGAGGGGAAACTGCCGAACGCGTCGTGATAGCCCTGGGCCGCCAGGCCGATCTGTTTCAGGTTGTTCTTGCACTGGGTCCGGTTGGCCGCCTCTCGCGCCGACTGCACGGCCGGCATGATCAACGCCACCAGCACGCCGATGATCGCAATGACCACCAGCAGCTCAATCAGGGTAAAGCCGCGACGCCATCGAGACGGGTGCACGAGCGTTCGCATGAGAAGGACTCTCAGAGAGAAAAGAAGAGGGGGTGTCCAATCCGGACGTCTCTCAGAAATTTTAGGCGACCGGGTGCGTGCAATCAATGCAATCACCAACGGGCGGCCATCCTCGCAGCCATCGCGGCCCATCAGCAACCATACGCCATGCTCCCCTCGGCTCGAACCCCAGATCCGTGGGCAGGCCGCAAGAACCAGGCGACCGGACTCGCCGTCGAGCCCTCGGTCTCGTCTTGGATCGCACACGCTCGGAACGCGGCGATGGTACTCCAGAATCCCTCTGTTGACCCCCTTTCGGCTCGGGGGCTTTGGGAGTTGGACGCGAAACCACGCCGGCTGGAGTGGCGTGCCGTGCCCCAGCCAGGCGTGTTTCGAGGCGATGAGCCACGATCCGATGCGATCAGTTCGGCTCGTCGGCCTTCGGCTCCTCGGCCGGAGCGGGCTCGTCGGCCGGGGCGGGTTCCTCAACCTTCGGTTCCTCCGCCGGAGCGGGTTCCTCAACCTTCGGTTCCTCCGCCGGGGCGGGGTCGGCCGGGGCAGGTTCCTCGGGCTTGGGCTCGTCGGCCGGGGCGGGGTCGGCCGGGGCAGGTTCGTCGGGCTTCGGTTCCTCGGCAGGAGCCGGTTCGGGCTTCGGTTCCTCGGCAGGAGCCGGCTCCTCGGGCTTCGGTTCCTCGGCCGGGGTAGGTTCGGCCGGGGCCGGCTCGGCGGGGGCAGGTTCGACCGGCGCGGGTTCCTCGGTGGGCTCAGCCGGGGTCTCGGCCGGGGCCGAGGCGGCGCTGCGAGCGGCATCGAGGTACGGGCGAAGGGCCTCGGCACGCTGATCGAAGAATTCCTTGAGCCCTTCGCTCGGCTGGCGAATGCGGATGTTCGCCTGGGCCGTCAGGCCTTCGGGGGGCTCGGCGAAGCCGGTGAAGTAGGCGGCGAAGGCCTCGGGGTTGACCAGACCGACCTGAGTCTCAGGCTTCCCCTGGGCGGCTTCGAGGTCGGTCTTGTCGGTCGCCTTACCGAGCACCAGGATGTCGAGAATCGGCGGCGGGTCGAGGTTCGTCTGAACCAGTCCGGCCTGCTCGGCAGCGACGATCAGCTCGGCGACTGCCTTCAGAGCGGCATCGCGCTTCGCGGCGACCTCGGGGGGCAATTCGCCGGGACTGGTCGCCACGGGGGCGGCTGGGGCCTCAGCCGGCGTCTCGGCGGCAGTCTCCTGGGCTTCCGGGGCCTCCGACGCGGCAGGGGGAGAGGCCGGCTCCTCATCCTGGGCCATGACCGACCGGACCGCGACCGGGCCGAGCAGCAGCAGGCCCATCGACAACAGGACCGTCAAAGAACGGCGCACGTCTGACTCCTTCTGTCTGGACAGGGATTCCGATTGGCTCCGCGAAAGCATTGCGGCATCGTGCCGAGTTTAACGCCGCACTCCCTGCCAGACCAGTGGGAGTTGCCTTCCCTTTCTTTTGAGAGTCCGATCCCGTGCCCGCAGATCATCCCCCCTCGTACGACGTCCGACCGCCGGCCTGCTCCTCGATCCGACTGAGCCAGAGGTGGTTGAGCGGGCCGTGCCCCCGGCCCAGCCGCGGCGCGTGCTCGATCGCGCCGAAGACGAACTGCTTGGCCGCCGAGCAGGCGTCTCGGAGCGAGTGCCCCCGGGCCAACAAGGCCGTGATCGCCGCCGCCAGGGTGCAGCCGGAGCCGTGCGTGGATCGGGTGGTGATCGGTGCCCCGGCGATGGTCAAAGGGAACTCCGATCCATTGGCGTCGATCAGGAGGTCGAGCGCCCCGCGGAGGACCTGGCCCCCCTTGACCAGCACCGGCCGGCGATCGACCAGCTCGAACAGAGAAGTGGCCACCCGCCTGAGGTCCTCGGCCGTTTCGATCGGGCCGGAGCCGGTCAGGAGACTTGCCTCGTGGCGGTTCGGCGTCACCAGGTTCGCCAGCGGAAGGAGCCGATCGCGCAGTCGCATAACCGCCTGGGGGTCGAGCAAGGGATCGCCCCCGCGCGCGACCATGACGGGATCGACCACCACGAGAAGCGTGGGGAAGCGGTCGCGGGCCATCTCGATCACATCGGCCACGGCGTCGATGATGGCCACCGTTCCGAGCATCCCCGTCTTTACGGCCGCCACCGGCAGATCATCGAAGACCGACTCGGCCTGCTGGGCCACGAAGGCCGGATCAATCAAGTCGACCCCCTGCACGCCGGTCGTGTTCTGAGCCGTCAGGGCGGTAATGGCCGCGGCGCCATAAACGCCCAGCGCGGCGAAGGTCTTCAAATCGGCCTGAATGCCTGCTCCGCCGCTCGGGTCGCTCCCGGCAATGCTCAGGCAGACGATCTGATCGTGCATGACCATAACACCCTTTCCCTTCGCAATCCCTCGCCTGGCGACCCGGATCACCGCACTTCGAGGAGCACCCGAGCCTCGACGCCGATCGTAGCCGCTGGATCGGGTTGCGACCAGTGAGCGGACCGTGCCGCCCGAGCCATCACTCGTAATGGGCACATCTTCTGATTGTTTCTGAAATTCTGATCACCCAGTGTCAAACGATGATGGATTCATGTTCATTGAACATCAATTCGAGTGTTTTTGAATCAGGCATCTCCTGGTGTCTCGTTTCCGCCCAGGGTGGTCGGAGGATGACCAGCAAGGGTTCCTTTCCTCTGTCAAAGGGTGGCTCAGGCCGTCAATCCGAAAAAAATCGCGGGGAATACGAAAGGATGGCTGTCATCGGCATCGCGTTCGCAGCAACGAATGAACGATCACCCCGGCAATCGGGTGCGTGCTGTGGTCCTTCAGACGAAGCCAAGGCATTGCCAGCGAACCGGGAACACCCTTTGGGAAGGAGTACCTGAAACCATGCCTCGTCCCATTCGAGCCGGGGGCCTCTCACCCCTGAGCCTGGCCCTGTGCCTGAGCTTGAGTGGCGTCCTCGCCGGCTGTGGCGACCAAGCCGCGGACGAATCGGTTCCCCCAGGTGGCGGACCGACAATCAATCCGGCAGAACCGGGGCAGACGTCGATCCCCGAGACTGAGACCGAGACCGATCAGGACGCGACCAACCTCGGTCGCGAGCCTGAAACCGACGTTCCGGTCATCGCCGAACCCGAGGCTCCGGGCATCGGCTCCTGACCTGAGGCAACCTCAAACGCCGGGGCGCTCATGACCGTCCCGGGGTTTGAGCCAATTGGAATTCCCCCGACCCGCTCAGCCGTCGCGATCGAGCGGTCTTGGGGCTCCCGCGCCCCGAGCCGGCCAAGGCCGGGGCTTCCGTACCTGGATCAGGCCCATCCTGCATCCGCTTCACGTTCCTACTTGAAGGAGAAACCTTTGATGAAATTTCGAACTCGACATCTGACACCCTGGCTGGCCGCCCTGCTTGCGGCGACCGCATTTGGCCCAACCACGCACGCTCAGGCACAAGAGCGCTCTCAGGATGGACAGACATCGAGCAATGTCGACCTGTATTATCCAACCGGAGCGCAGTCGAGCAGCCTATTGATGATCAGGGCAAACGCCCCCGGCGAAGTCCGCGTGGGGCAGCCCTTCGAATATGAGCTGACCGTCCGGAACCTGACCGACAGTCTGACGCTTGAAGATGTTCGCATCTCGCACGAGAAGACGGGCGACGTCTCCATCGAAGGCACCCAGAAACAGCAGCAGGGCCAGCAGGACCAGCAGAACCAGAAAGGCCAGCAGGACCAGACGCAAGGCAATGACGACAGCACCGTCAGCATCGGTGAGCTGAAGCCGGGAGAAACGCAGACGATCCGGGTCAAGGCCGTCGCCGAGGCGGAAGGGACGGCCGGGGTTTGCTTCCGCGTCTCCTACACGCCGACGGTCTGCCTGGTGACCCGGTTTGTCAAACCGGACCTCGAAGTGACCAAGGCGGTTCCCGAGGTTGCGGATATTTGCCAACCGTTGCGCTTCCGGTACACGGTCAGCAACCCCGGTTCGGCTGATGTGCGCGGCGTGGTCGTGACCGACGAGCTGCCCGAAGGCCTGGTTCTGGCCAACGGTGAGCGGACCCTGCGTCATGAGGTCGGCGACCTGAGAGCCGGTGAAACCAGGGAATTCAATGCCGACATTCGGGCCAAGCAGCTCGGCCAGTTCAGTAGCCGGGCCGTCGCCAGGACAGACAACGACCTGGAAGCCCAGTCGCAGCGCTCGTCCACCCGGATCGTCGCTGCCGACCTGACCGCGCGCATCGAAGGTCCGGAGGTTCAGTACACGAACCAGCCGAGCACCTATCGCGTCACCGTCCGCAACGAAGGAGACGGCCCGGCCATCGACACGAGCCTTGAGGTCACCCTCGACGAGCGCACCCGGCTTGTCCGCACCAGCCGGACCAGCCTGAACAGCGTTGCGCCCGACCAGGACGACAACATGCTTCGATGGGAAATCGGCCGGCTCGAACCGGGTGAGGAAACCGCTGTGAGCTTCAGCGTGAACCTATCGCAAGTCCCGCAGGGCTATGGCGATCGCGATCGGAGTGGTGATGACCAGAGTGGTGACGCCGAGGCCATGACCCTCCGCCACGTTGCCGTCGCCTCGTCGCTTTGCGCAGCCGATAATCAGCCGGAAGAGGTTCGCCAGCGAGCCGCGGCCCAGACCGTCGCTCAGGCCGAGATCCTGACGCTGCCGGCCCTGCTGCTTGCTCTGGTCGATCGCAATGACCAGGTCCCGCAGGGGGAGAATGTCGAGTACGTCGTGACGGTCGTCAACCAGGGGACCGGCCATGATGACGACGTTGAGATCACCGTCACCCTGCCCGAAGGCCTGGAATATGTCGATGCTCAGGGCCCGACCGACGCCAACACCGACGGTCAGAAGGTCCGCTTTGGCGCGGTTGAGACCATCGCTCCGGGCGAGGAACTGCGCTGGGTCGTGACGGCCAAGGCCAACACGTCCGGCCAGATCAGCACCCGGGTCGATCTGGACAGCTCGTTCCTGTCGACCACCGCCATTTCGGTTGAGCCGACCACCATCCTCGGCTCCGGCACCAGCCCCCGAGAGTCGGCCCCGGACAACACCCAGTCGGGCAACTCGTCGAAGAACAGCAAGAACAACAAGAACTAAGCCATGTGAAAATTCCATTGCTGGTTCATCGTCATCCAAACGGTCAACGCCTCCCTGCGAGGCGTTGGCCGTTATTTTTTTTCTGGAGGAACACACTGAAATTTCGAAGACTGCGATCTTGCATTCGCGGCGCGGTCGGAAATCAATGGATGGTTCGACGCGGATCGTTCGGAAACGCGTTACGCCATCACGAGACCTGATCCGGGAGCCAAGTGTGTCCAAGGGGAAACCGAAGAAGGACGGCACGGCTTCGGCCGCCGAGTCGAAGGCCGATCGCAACGCCCGCTATGAACGGGAGCTGGAGCGGCTTCAGGTCGAACTTTCCCATCTGCAACGCTGGGTCAAATCGACGGGAGCCCGAATCATCCTCGTATTTGAAGGCCGAGACGCCGCCGGCAAAGGGGGAACGATTCGCAGGATCGTCGAGCGTGTCAGTCCTCGGGTCTTCCGCGTGGTGGCCTTGCCGGCGCCGTCGGATCGCGAGAAAACGCAGGTTTTCGCTCAGCGCTACATGCAGCATCTTCCCTCGGGAGGCGAGGTCGTGATCTTCGACCGAAGCTGGTACAACCGTGCCGGGGTCGAGCGGGTGATGGGCTTCGCCACCGACGAACAAATCGAGCGATTTCTGCACGAGGTACCGATGTTCGAGCAATACCTCGTGAGAGACGGCATCATCCTGCTGAAATACTTCCTCACCGTCAGCCAGGACGAGCAACGCAAACGCTTCAAGCGGCGCATCGGCGACCCGGTCCGCCAGTGGAAGCTCAGTCCGATGGACATCGCATCGTATCAGCGCTGGTGGCGCTACACCGAGGCGTACGAGGAGATGCTCCGCCGGACCGATCACCCCGCCGCCCCCTGGTGGATCGTTCCCTCCGACGATAAGAAGGCCGCACGGATCAACTGTATTTCACATCTGCTTTCCCAGATTCCTTACGAGACGATTCCCTTTGATGCTCCCCAGCTCGGCGAGCGCGACGCTCGACCGGAAGGGATTCCCGACACCGAGGTTGAGGGCCGCCGTGTCGTTCCTTCCGCCTTCTGAGCCGTCGCAGGCCGAGGGAGCCCTCGGCCCGGACGGAAGGCCGCTCGTGGTGCCGCTCAGTGTCCCGAGGCAAGGAGCTCGTGAGCGAGCCGTGTTTCCAGTTGCAGGCGGTTGAATTCGAGCGCGAGTAAATTTTGAGGCGTGACTCCGACCCCTTGCGTCTCGGTCAATTCGCGATAAATCTCCTCGACGCGTCGAATTTTCGCCACTTCCCGGGCGATCGCCGTGCGGCGGTCATCGTCCGAATCGGCCAGATCGAGCGTCGCGTCGAGTCGATGACCGGACCACATCATGTAATCTTCAATCGCCGCGTGAAAGGTACCTCGCTGAGCCGTGGGGGAGGGTGGCTCCAGGAATTTCACCAACGAGAATTCCATCAACTCCTCGGCGATCTCGGATCGACGATTGGCCAGTTCTTCCAGCGAAGGCATCGTGTCGATGATCGTTTGCGGATCCACATCGACGCCGCTGCGCAATAGTTCGGCGATTTGACGGGCGGCCTCGCCCCGTGGTGAGCGTTCCTGCGAGAGTCGGAGGTTTGGTGCCTCCTGCGCGAGGCCGATCTGTCCGCCGCCGAGCGCCGCCAGGCCGGCGAGCCCTCCCAGCACCAGGGTAGCCATTGCGGTTCCGATCGTGATTCGTGTGATCATCGTTATCCTCACCCGTTGATCTAGAAATTCGTCGTCGCGCTCGGAACGATCCGCCTTGCCTTCCGATCATCGCAATGCCCCGCCGACCCGGCAACCGACCAGCGGACCTCGGCGGTTCGCTTGCTCACCTCACTCCGGCTGCCGCCGATCGTCATGCTTCGGGACGATGACCTTGAGCGAGGCCGGCACCACCTCGAACTCGACGGGGGTCTGCCCCACCAGTTCACCGTCAATGGCGACCGTCTGCGGCGGATTCGTTTCGACCCGCACCTTGGCGGCCCGCATGGTGATGACCCGCTCCTCGGGAGCCTGTTGGGTCAAGCCCGCCTGGAACAGTTGCATGATCGTTTGCACGGCTTCCCAGGGGGTTTTCACATCCACAAGCGTGGTGACGTCGAGCATTCCGTCGTCATAGATCGGCGTGCCGCTCCCCTGGGCGAAGACCGAGCTGGGAGGGGCCGCGTTGGCCACCACCACGCTCCCGCTCCGGAACCGATGCCGCTTGCCGTCGCACTCCAGCTCCACGTCAAATTCTTCTTGTGCCTTGATTTGCTCCCAACCGCCGACCAGATACGCCAGCACTCCAAAGCGTGCCTTCAGGTCGCGCTCGGCCCGCTCGACCATCCCCGACTCGACCCCGATTCCCGCGAGCAGGAGCATTTGATGATCGCCGCATTTCACGGTGTCGATCGTCCGCGTCACGCCGTCAAGGATCGCCTCGCAGCTCCTGCCGATCGGGTCCAGATACAGTTGCGGCCCGAACAAGGCAACCGCCAGGGCATTGGCGGTCCCTCGCGGAATGATCGCCAGGGGAATATCGGTTCCGGTCAGCACCTCGGCCACCTCGGAGACGGTTCCGTCTCCCCCGGCGGCGATCACCAGATCGACCCCCGCCTTCAGCGCCTCTCGGGCCAGCGAGCCGGCATCGACCTCGGGCGTCGTCTCCTTCACGTCGAGCATCATCGACGGTTCGAGCAGCTCGAGAATCCTCGCGTGCTCTTTCTCGGCGTTGCCGGAACCGGAGATCGGGTTGAAGATCATCACGGCCCGCCGTTTGGCCCGCAGCGCCTCGAACACGGCCTCGGCCGTGGCCGGGTTCAGGGCCAGGGCGATGTTCCGGGCCAGGCAGTCCCGAATCAAGGCATCAACCTCTCCCCCTCCGCCGATCGCCCGGTCCTCGAACAGCAGGAGCGCCACAGGCGGATCGGAGTCGGGGCCTTCGATCAGGGCTCGTAATTCCTCCACGCGTTCGACCGTTTCGAACCCGATCCGCTCCAGCTCATCGGCCACGTCTGCGGCCGCCTTCACCGGGAACTTCGCGAGCAAGCCCTCGGCGCGTTGCAGCACGGTCGTTGCCGCCTCCTGCTGATCATCGTTCCAGTGAATCGCGAGCCAGCTCATCCGTTGGTATCCTTCCGTTGCACTCGGGGGCCGTGGTTGACCGTCCCGCTGAAATCAAGTCTACGTCCGAGCGATCTGCCCTTCGAGGCATTCCCGACCCCCCTTCGACGGACCGCTTGCCCCGATCCCGATTGACGAGTTGAGGTCGTTTTGGATCATTCTGTTCCCCCCGCTCGTCCGATAGGATACAAATGTACGCAGCGTCCTCGGCCGAGGTGGAACCGATCGGCCCCCAGGATGGTTACGGGACGCTCGTTCTTCCCCTCCCGCCTTTGGCCCCTTTTGGGAGCGATTGCCCATGGTTGTCCGACGATTCTTGCCGATTGCCTCTGCGATCCTCGTGCTCGCCTCCGCCTCTGGCTTCGCCGTGGCCGATGAGCCCAGCAAATTGGATGCCCCGGCCGCGTTCGAGCGGCTCAAGTCGCTCGTCGGCACCTGGGAGCAGCGCGAGGGCGAGAACGTCTACGTCATCACCTACCGCCTGACCGCCAACGGCAGCGCCATCGTCGAGACCTACGGACCCGGCACCAGCTTCGAGATGCTCACGGTCTACCACCTCGACGGCGACCAGCTCCGCGCCACCCACTACTGCGCCGCCGGCAACCAGCCCCGGCTCGTGCTCGACCAAAAGGCCTCCTCCCCCGAGGCCCTCGTCTTCGCCTTCGACGGCGGCACCAACTTCGACCCCGCCACCGACATGCACATGCACGACGGCCGCATCCTCCTGCACGACGCCGACTCCATCACCGGCGAGTGGACCGGCTACATGGACGGCAAGCCCTCCGGCACCCACTCCTTTGTCCTCTCCCGGGTGAAGGACTGATTCCCCCACTTTTTCGCCCGGCTCATCGCTCCCCTCGTTTGGGCCGATGAGCCGGGCCGATCGGGTTCGCAAGGACGATTGCCGACCGCGATCCTCAATCCGGATTCTCGCGCATCCAGGCCCTGGCCGCCTCCTCCGATCGGTCGAGCCAGGCGGAACGCTCGCCGGCCTCGGCCAGGGAACACAGTTGGTCGTACTGATCGGCCGAAATCAGCACATACCGCTCGTGTGAATCGGGGTCTTCCAGCCGCGCCGGCTCCTCGCCCGCCTCGCGAATGGCTCGAAGGAGTTCCGGGGTCAAGATCGTCATTGGCCTGGTTCGGTTCGACAACAATCGGGTCGGAGTACACTCCCTCACCTCCATTCTACCGAAGGTTCCCCGTCGCTGCAGCCAGCCGCTTCGACAGCTCGCTCGGCCTGCTGCGGCACTTTGGCAGAAAGGGGGCTCACACGAAGTGGCCGTCGCCTCCCTCACCCGTGGTCGACACGACCCCGGCCACCCCGCCGACACCGCTCAGCGGCGAGGACACCCAGCCCCATCAACCCGATGCCGGCCAGCAGGAGACTGCCCGGTTCAGGAACGACCCGGGCGGATGGCGCAAGAATTAGCCCGCTGTGACTTGGTCCTCCTGAATCGGCGACATGATCCCAGGAGCTCGCCGTAAAGGGGAGCTCCTCCGCCGTCGTCGCCACGCTCATGAGCACGAAGGTCAGGGATTCTCCCGGCCCGATGTCATCCGGGTAGGGCGACTCGGCATCTGAGTTGAACCAGTCGACATAGGTTGCATAATCCGTGATGAAGTCCCACCCATCGGGCGTCTCAAGGATGGAGATGGGGGCGTCGACGCTCAGGTGGAACAGGCTGATGAAGTTCGGGCTCGTCGAGGGCTCGTCGTTGGAGAGCGTATACGTGTAGATCGAGCCGGACTGGACGACCTCGAGACGCGCCATGAAGTCAGCGCGCGCAGTCGGGACGACGAAGACGAGGAGCGATGCCGCCAGAATCACCAATCGTGTGGCCAAAAGAGGACCTCCCGGACGAACGCTGTTACCACTGGACGTGGATATGGTTCTCACGCGGGTCCCCAACAGGGACCGGCCTCGCCCCCTGCTCGGCGATCGCCGTCCCCTGCGAGGAGGCCGCTGCATACAGGGCGGGGTACAGGACCTGGTGCAGGGGCAGCGTCACCCTCATCGGGGAGCCGTTGACCAGGACGACGACCTGGACCAGGCTGGGGACGAGGTCGAGCGCCCGGCCTCGCGTGTGCTTGCTATCCGGGTATCGGCTCCCGATCGCCCTGTTCCGCTGAGGGTTGCGGTAGCCGCTGCTGATCGTGACGGGGGCGCTCGCCGGGATCGCCGTCCTGTAGGATTGGCCGTTGATGTTGACCGTGACCGGGCGGCCCCGGTAAGCCGCGAGGATCGCGCGATAGCGCGTGTCCAGGCCCACGGAGAGCTGAACGCCGTAATTCCCGCGATTGAACCCAGGTCCGAGCGAAGCCACCACCTCACTTCGTCTCGGGACGGGGATGTTGTAATCGAAATACTCCTGACGGAGTCGGTCGGTCTCGTCCTGCGTCAGCGCACCGAGATTGGCGTCCGAGAGGCTGGTTTCGGCGAAATCCGAGCCGTCGATGGTGAGCTTAGCGGTCACTTCGAAGCTCATGGGGGGGTTGGCCCTGCGGCTCCCCCTGGTCCAATTCGTGCGGCGGTCGTTCACCAAGCTCTGGTTCGTCGCCGGCGTGAACCCAAACCTGGCGACTCCGTCCGCATCGGCCGTGGTCACCACGTTCGTCGGGAACCCCCCGACGTTGGCGGCGGCGTCCATGCCCTGGACACTCCACAGCACCTGCGTGCCGGCCCGGGCCCCTTCCACCTTGGCATGGAGGATGATCTCGTCCGTCGCGATGAACGTGTTGGTGCTCAGATAGCTGATCTCGAACGGCTCTGTCTCGAAATAGAAGTCGTCGAGGACGAACGCACCGCTCGGCATGATCTGCACCCAGGCAATCCCCGGCGCCGCGACTTCGAGCTGGTGATTCGGCGTGCCCACGCCGACGTAATTGGCCCCGCCGGTTGTGGAGCGCCCCAGGACGGCCCCATCGGAGTTATATGCAGTCATCGTGACGTTTTCATTGCCCGTTACGTAGCCACCGACCCGCGACCAGGTCAACCCCACGGCATCGATCTGGATCGCAGCGGCTCCCCCCTGGATGACCTGGGAGCCGGAGCGAGGAGGATAGAGCGGACTCAGGGTCTCGGGCAGCCTCAAGACCTCCGCGGTGCGGTTGAAGTCCGCGCCGAGCGCCCGGAATTGATCGTCGACCACCGCATCGGCCGTATTGTAGGCCAGGCCCTCGAAATCGATGGTCGTCAGGGAAGCCATCAGCGACCGTTTCTCCAATGGCGCCACGTCAGGCCGACAGCGGCGTATCGGCCGCCCACCCCCACCCATCCGGGCAAGACCGCGCAGGGAGGAGCCATTGGATCGCATCGCCGTCTTCCCGGTGAGATTTGCAAATGAGGACTCAAAAGACACATCGAAGTCAACCTCGGATGTCTCTCGCCGTCTGTTATGTCCATCGTCCCGAAGGCTCGTCAAGTCCCCGCATTTCGGGATCGAGGCGGACGGGATCCTGGTTGGGGGTGAAGGGCCTCAAGGGTCGGCGCGGCGCGAGGGTCAAGGTAAGCAGGACCAGGAGCGACGCATCATATTAGGATGGGAGGTCTCCTCTAAAAAAGCCCATCGATAAGCCGTTGCAATCCTCCTGCCTGCCGGGAACAACTGCGTCCTCCATGCTCCGAAATCACACCTGTCACCAGGACAGCCCAGACGGCGGGAGGCTTGCCTTCGGGGGCGAGGTCCGGGAAAGTGGGGCACGAATCCATCGAACGAGACGACCGGACGGCCGAGGAGAGGCACCGATGATCCGATTGCGAGTCCCCCCCCTGCTCTTGCTCCTGCTCCTGGGTGTCGCGACGCTGGCCCCGGCGGCCGAGCTGCCCAAACGGCCGAATATCATCCTGTGCATGGCGGATGATCAGGGGTTCGGCGATGTCGGTTACAACGGCGACCCGATCCCGCACACGCCAAACCTCGATGCGATGGCCGCCGTCGGCCTGCGGCTCGATCGGTTCAACACGGCCGCGCCGGTCTGCTCGCCGACGAGAGGGAGCGTCTTGACGGGCCGGCATCCGGTCCGATTCGGCTGCTTTTCCTGGGGATTCGAGCTGAGGCCCGAGGAGATCACCGTGGCCGAGCTGCTACAAGACGCCGGCTACGCCACCGGGCACTTCGGCAAGTGGCACCTCGGCTCGGTCCGGCCCGAGGGGGCCAACAACCCCGGATCGAGCGGGTTCGAGACGTGGCTGTCGGCCCCGAACTTCTTCGAGAATGACCCGATCCTCAGCCGAGGAGGGACGGCGGTCCCGCTCGAAGGGGAGAGCTCGATGGTGACGGTCGAGGCCGCGCTCGACTTCATCGACGAGGCGACCGCCGCCGATCGCCCCTTCCTGGCGGTCGTCTGGTTCGGCTCGCCGCACACCCCCCATGAGGCGACCCCCGAGACGAGGGGGCCGTACGACGACCTCGAACTGACCGAACGGCTCAAGAACTACTACGGCGAGATCACCGGCATCGACGCCGCGATGGCCCGCCTGCGGGCGAGCCTCCGCGAGCGCGGGATCGCCGATCAAACCCTCGTCTGGTACACCAGCGACAACGGCCCCCAAAACAACGGGCCCGGCTCGACCGGCGGACTGCGAGGCCGCAAGGGCCAGCTCTGGGAAGGGGGCCTCCGCGTGCCGACGATCCTGGAATGGCCCGAGGCGATCCCCGAGGGACGCATCAGCGATTTGCCAAGTGGGACGGTCGACATCCTGCCCACCGTGATCGAGCTGGCCGGCGTCTCCTACCCTGAGCGCGATCGGCCGATCGACGGGGTGAGCCTGGCCCCGTTGATCGCCGGGGAGATGGAATCGCGACCCCGGCCGATGGGCTTCTGGGACCCTCCCAGCCCAGGCCGACGCACCCCGAGCGCCGAGATCATGGCTGCCCACCTCGCCGCCCAGCAGGCGGGCGAGCCCTTGCCCGAGGAACTGCCCCCGGTGCCGACCGAACCGGCCGATCAACTGATCGCCACCTTCGAATCAGACCAGGAACTTCCCGGCCACGCCGCCTGGATCGACGGCCGATGGAAGCTGCACCGGATTCCCAGGCAAGACGGCGCGATCAGCGTCTTCCTCTACGACCTTGAGGCCGACCCGACCGAATCCCAGGATCTTGCCGACGACCACCCCGACCGCGTTGCCACGATGAGCGAGGCTCTGGCCGACTGGCAAGCCTCGGTCGTCCGGAGCCTGCGCGGCGACGATGACACGGGCCAGTGACTCGGGAGGGTTTGAGCCACGGATGAAACACAGATGGAACACAGATGAAAAGGCGAGGGGAGGGAGAGTGGGCTTGAAGGCTCGCAACGGCGTGTTCCGGCCATTGCCCTGATGTTCCTGCTCGGATCGTGAAGAAGGATGCCGCCGACTCTCCCAAAACTCACGCATTCTCTGATCTGTGTTTCATCCGTGTTCCATCCGTGGCTGAAATTGCCTTCTCTTCGATATTTCTCCCTTCACGCTCCGAGGAGCACCTGACATGTTTGCCGCGACACTTGCCGTTCTCATGATGCCGACCGCCACGGTGGCTGTTCCCTCGGGAGTGGTGAAGCCGGGGGCGACCCTGGAAACCCTCTGGTCGGAGGGGGAGTTCACCGAGGGGGGGGCGATGGCCGCAGACGGGTCGATCCTGTTCTCGGACATCGGCAACCGGATGATGCGGTTCGACCCCGAAACGGGCGAAACGACCGCCTATCGCGACCCGAGCGGCCGGTCGAACGGCCTGATCTTCACGCCCGACGGCCGCCTCGTCGCCGCCGAGGGGGCGAACACGGGGGGCAACCGCCGCGTCTCGATCACCGAGGCCGACGGCACCATCCGCACCCTGGCCGACAGCTACGACGGGAAGCGGTTCAACAGCCCCAATGACGTGGCCGTCGACATCAAGGGGCGTGTCTATGTGTCCGACCCCCGATACGTCGGCGATGAGCCGCGCGAGCTGGACCTCGAATCGGTCTACCGGATCGATCCCGATGGCACCGTCACCCGCCTGGAGACAACCGCCAGCAAGCCCAACGGCGTCGTTGTCAGCCCCGATGACCGCTATCTCTACGTCTCCGACAACGGCCCCGAGCGCCGGGCCTTGATCCGCCTGGACCTGGACCCCGAAACCGGAAACGTCTCGAACCCCCGCAAGATCAAGGACTTCGGCGAGGGGCGCGGCATCGACGGCATGACCATCACCACCGACGGCCTGATCGTCGCCACCGCCGGGGCTGGAAGACTTGGAGGTGTTTACATCTACAAGCCTGATGGTACGCCGATCGATTTCATCCCGACTCCGGCCAACCCCACCAACGTCGAGTTCGGCGGCCCCGACCGCTCAACTCTTTACATCACCGCAGGCGTAAGCCTTTATCGGATCGAGACCACCCTGACCGGCTACCACCCCGGCGACTGACCTCGACCCGCACCCGTCACGGCCGGCTTACCGCAAGGCTCCGACGGTGCTCGGGGCCTTCGACCGGTAGCGCTCGCCGGCCTCTCGAATGATGCCGAGTGCCTCGTCCAGGTTGCCAAAGCCGTTCAACTCGACGATCTTGCGTCCGGCAGGCAGCTCCTTGTAGACGCGGAAGAAGGCTTCGAGCCGCTGGCGTTCGAGGGCCGGGAGGTCGTCGATCGTCTCGATCTCGTCGTAGGTCGGGTCGATCTTCGAAGTCGGCACGGCGACGATCTTGTCGTCCTGCTCGCCGCCGTCGACGCTGCGGAGAACGCCGATCGGTCGGACCCGGATCAAGGCTCCCGGCACGACCGGACTGCGGGTGAAGACGAGCACGTCGAGCGGGTCGTCGTCTCCCGCGAGGGTCTGGCTGAAGCAGCCGTAATTGGCCGGATAGGCCACGGGCATCGACTGGAAGCGGTCGACCACGGGCAAGCCGTACTCGGGGTCGATCTCATACTTGATCATCGACCCGGCCGGAATCTCGATCACGGCGAACAGCTCGCCGGGAAAGTCGCTCGGCTGCGGGTAGTCAAACGGATGGATCGGTCCGTCGCCGACGGGACCGAGAAGAAGCAGGCACGAAAACACAAATGGATTGATCATTGGAAATTGTTTTTATTTCTCTGTGTTTTTGAGTACCGCGACGGATCGATTCCGTCGCGGTACGAGAGAGCGGTCGATCGGAATCGCGCTGATCAATACTGATCTGCCGAGATGACCTCGCCGCCGTTGACGGTTCCGAGGGCCCGCCAGGCGAAGGGGTCGATCGTCTCCTTGATGAACCGGACCGAGCCGTCGGCGAAGAGGGCGTTGACCCCTCCCGGGTGCCAGCTCCGGGCCGAGACGGCGGCGAAGGTCGGCCAGGCGTCGTTCTCGTCGACGGAGATCAGGTCAAAGTCGACGTTGTTCGGGCCGGCGGTAGACTTCGGGTTCGGCGGCAAGGCGAAAGTCAGGCCGCTGTAGTAGCTGTTGAAGTTCGACCAGCGCGTCTTGCCCGGACCGCGGTCGGAGCGGCACTGATTGAACCCGTTGGCGATGATCTGACGCATTTCCTGAGGCGAAGGTGCAATGTTCGGCGTACCGGTAATTCCCGAGCAGCTCCTCAGGTTCGGCTGAAAGGTCTTCCCTTCCGAGGCCACGACCGTGTTCGAGGTGCCATCCTTGATGTCGGCCAGCTTCCGCGCGAAGTTGATGCCGAACATGCCCGTGGGCTTAGGGCCCTGCGGGTTCCAGATGTACCAGCTCCCCTGGCTGAAGCCGTAGCTGCCGAGGTGGTAGCGCGGGTCTTCCGGCTCGGTGTTGACCTCGCTCGGGCAGAGCAGGAAATTGACCTTCATGGCAATGACCGTGCTGTTTTGCCGGTTGCTGTACTTGATGGTGAAGTTCGCCACGTTGTACGCGGCGGCCTGCTCCATGAAGGGAAAGAGGCGGGCCGGCACGCTCCAGCCATTGTCGTCGAGGGTCGTCCCCTGGCTGGGAAGCACCGTCAGGGCGTTGCCGATCGGGAAGCTGCCGACCGTGCTTTCATAATTGTGCAATCCGAGGCCGATCTGCTTCAGGTTGTTGGTGCACTGCATCCGGCGGGCGGCCTCCCGCGCCGACTGGACCGCGGGCAGCAGGAGGGCAATCAGGACGCCGATGATCGCGATGACCACCAGCAGCTCGATCAGGGTAAAGGCAGACGAAGATCGGCGTCGCGAACGGAGAACCATGGGGGTCATATCCTGATGCCAGAGCGAGCACAGTGCTGAGTTGCTGTAGGAATCGTACGTCTTCGAGCGACCATCGCCCGAACCAAGACAACCAAACGCATGCAAACGTCATCGACCGAGGTGATGAGCGGCGGACGTGTTCCGATCGTCTGAATGCGTCGGCGAATCCTCGACGGCTCCCGTCCCATGAATCGGCATCGAAATCCATTGGGTACCGCACATCATCGTACGGCGATTCTGCGATTGATCTGCGAGGCTCTCGTAAAGGTTTGATGAAAGTTTTCGATCGGTCCCGACTTCCGGCAGCCAGGCAACCGAAGCTCAGCCGCCCAGACGGGTGCCAGCCACGTTCACGCCGCTGCCGATGATGAGGTTGTGGTCATACGCCCAATCGTACACGCGCCCTGCCTTCAAGGGGCGCAGCTCGGTGAGGTCGCCGAAGCCTTCGGCCGCAAACCAGGAGCGAAGCTCGGCCACAGTGTGGTGCGACTGGTAGGTGGGGGCGTACCAGTCGAAGTTGTCGCAGACGCGGAGGGTCCAGTCGGAGTGGTTGGAGAAGTTGAAGACCTTGTTGAGTGTTTGTTTCAAAACGGGAATGCTGCCGAGCACGCCGAGTCCCGCACTGATCGGCTCAAGGGCACCGGCGGGCATCCGGGAGGTGAAAATGCGCAGGCCGCTGTTGATCCACTCCTGCGGTGGGGTGTTCTTGCGGTAGAGCCAGACGGCCAGGCGGCCGCCGGGCTTGACGCGGCGGGCGATCTCGGCAAAGGCCCGACGCGGGTCGGGGCTGTGGTGCAGGACGCCGATCGAGAAGACGAGGTCGAAGGCCGACTCGGCCAGCGGCAGGTCGAGCAGGTCGGCCTGAACGATTGCCGCGTTGGGGAACTCGGCGGTGGCCTTTGCGGCCTGGTCGACGGCGTCGCTCAGGTCGACGCCGAGCACGGTCGCCCCCATCCGGGCGAGCAGGCGGGCGTATCGGCCGCCGCCGCACCCGGCGTCGAGCACGAGCTTGCCGGCGAGACTTTTCGGATCGACCCCGGTCTTGACCTGGAAAACGGCCTCGTCTTCCTCGTCGCGGACCACGTCGTAGCGGTTCCACTGGCGGCCGAAGCTGGCGACGTAGGGGTGTTCGGCGAGCCTGGGCACGCCGGAGACGATCGGATACGAGGCGTCACAACCGACGCAGCGCAAGGTTGCCGCTCGCTCCGGGTCCGGAATCGGCTCCAGGGCGGCTCGACACGATCGGCAGCGGATGAGGGCGATTAGTTCGGGGCTCATGTCACTCAGTATACGTGATGACGGGCTGATTGCCGCGTCTCCCGTGGCTCCTTTTGGCGGGTTCGGGTGAGTCCGTGGCATGCCTCGGCCGACCGCGGTATCGTAAGCCCAAAGGAGGCCCCCCTTGAACCGAGTTCCGATCGGCAACCGGGGAGGCCGAGGGTCGTCCGTTCCTTTTGGATTGGTTGCGAGGCTCTCCCGATCATGACACGCTCCCTCAGTTGCCTGATCGCCACGCTTACCGCCCTGCTGGCGTCACCGGTCGTTCCGAACACCCTCGCCGACGACGAGCAGACGAAGACGGTTGTCTTCGTCGCCGGCAAGCAGAGCCACGGTTACGGGGCCCATGAACACCGCGCGGGGTGTCTCTTGCTGGCCGAGGCCCTCGAAGCCGGGATGCCCGGCTACGAAACGAAGGTCGTCACCAACGGCTGGCCCGAGGACAACGCCGTCTTCGAGGGGGCCGACGCCATCGTGATTTACTCCGACGGCGCGGAGGGTCATCCGGCCCTGCCCCATCGCGACTTCCTCGACGACCTCATGAAGAAGGGGGTTGGCCTGGCCTGCCTGCATTTTGCGGTTGAGGTACCGGCCGGGTCGCCCGGAGGGGACGACTTCCTGGACTGGATTGGCGGCTACTTCGAGCTGCACTGGTCGGTCAACCCGCACTGGACCCCGACCTTCGCCGAGCTTCCCGACCACCCGATCACCCGAGGCGTCGCGCCCTTCGGCATCAACGACGAGTGGTATTACCACATGCGGTTCCGCCCGGGGATGGATGGGGTGACGCCGATCCTCACCGCCGTGCCGCCGGAGTCCTCCCTCTCCCGCCCCGACGGCGACCGCAGTGGCAACCCCGAGGTCCGCCGCGCGGTGGCCGCCGGAGCGCCCCAGCATGTCGCCTGGGCCTTCGAGCGTCCCGACGGCGGCCGAGGCTTCGGCTTTACCGGCGGCCACGTCCACTGGAACTGGGGGGACGACAACTTCCGCACGATCGTCCTCAACGCCCTCGTCTGGACCGCCGGCGGCGAGGTCCCCGAGGGGGGCGTCCCCAGTTCCACTCCCTCCCAGGCTCAGCTCGAAGCGAACCAGGACGAGCCCAAGCCGGCCTCCTGATCCTCCCTTTCCCCCCGGTCCTCGCCCCGGCCCGGTGCGCCTCGGTGCGCCGGGCGGGTGCGCCCCAGTGCGCTGGCGCGAATTGCACGATATCGTTTTTGCGACAAGGGGTTCCGTCGATCGCCACCCGTTCGTTTCGGGAAATGACCCTGCCGGTTTGGCTTCGATTCGCAAGGCGTTCCCCGCGTGAATGCCAAGCCCTGCTCGGGATCGTTTGCCAGTCCGAACGTCGGGTGCCGTCGAGTCCGCGAAGACGCACTGGCACCGGGGGAGGTGCGTCTTCGCGGACTCGACAGCACCCGACCCCTCTCGACACACCCGGTCCCGAGCGACACCCCGGACGCCGCGAGGCACTGGCCCGGCGCGCCTGGGTGCGCGGGCCTGGTGCGCTGCGGTGCGCCGCAGCGAATCATGTGATAGTGCCGACGGCAAAAGGTGTTACGCTCATCGCCGAGCGTTTCGTTTCGGGAATTTCGACCGCGCGATTTCGGCTTCGTTTCGTCGAGGCCCCCCTCCCAGGGGGAGAGGCACGCCGGGTTCCGCGCAGCGGACCCCGGGCCGGGGGGCGGTAGGCCCATGCGGCTCCGCCCGGGGTCCGCTGCGCGGAACCCGGGGCACCCGCCGAAACACCGTGAACCCACCGATGAAGACTGGACGCGGTAGGAGTGCGCCTCGGTGTGCAGGCTCGGTGCGCTCCGGTGCGCCGGGGAGATGAGGCAGCAATGCGAATGCTCGCAAGGAGTTCCGTCACAGACGCCCCGATCGTTTCGGGAATTCCTCTGTTCGAGATCAACAGGAGGATTCCGGGCGTCTCGAATCGCCGACCGGTCGCCTCGATGCGCGGCCCGAAACCCGAGCGTGGGTTCGTTTCGCGCGATGGCGCAGGGGGTGCCCCGAACTCTCCCGATGGTCTTGTTCCGACCCGATTGCCAAAGATGCCCGGCCGAGTTGAGGGGTGCCCCAGCGAGTGGAGGCACGGATTCCCTCGGCGCGTGGGGAGGCCCGATCGGGGGACTCCCCTGCCCTTTTATCATCGAGAAAACTCGGCCCGGCAGTCACACAAACCGGCCGACGGGGCAAATCGGCCAGGCATCCTCACTGGCCGGTTGATGAGGGTGAGGACTCTCATCTTTGAGGAAGCGGGGCGGGGGGCCGGAATTGCGGCGGGAGAACCCATGAAAGAGGCGAAGCCACCGTCGGTGTCGGCTCGGTCTTCTTTATGTGTTCTCCCGTTCTTGATAGGTTCTCGCGAATGCGATGCGCCTTACTGGGACGATCGGCCACGCGGGAAGGGAACGGCTGGGTCCTCGGCTTCGGCGGGGGCAGCGCGGGTGAGGTGATCGAGGTCGACGAGGAGGATACGGGGGAGCGAGCGTTGGCGTTCCTCGGGGGTCATCCTGCTGGTCAATTGACCGGCCGTCTCGACGGCGAGCGTGGGGGCGCGGCGGGCAGCGTTGAGGTTCGTGACCGGGGTGAGCGGCCGGCCGGTTTCGGGATCGGGAACCCACCAGGGTCCCTGGATCGTGTCGCCATCGATCTTGAGGCACATGGCGCGGTATTCCTGCTTGTTCGCGGTCCTCATGCAGACGTACGTACCGGAACCGGCCACGTACTGGATGCCGGGCTCGGTCAGGATGGCATCGACGTGATGGCGGGCGAGGAGGGCTCCGGCGTTGAGGTCGATGAGGAACAGGTCGCCGTCTCGTTCCATCAGGAGCGCGCGATCGCCCGAGAGCAGGGCCACGGAGTAGGTTCGGTTGGGCGGGATCACCGCGGGATCGTAGGGAAAGGTCGCGCGTTGTTGCCCTGCCAGGCTCCAAAGGATCAGGCCTTCCTGATAATGGACCAGCAAGGACTGGTCGTCCAGGCCCGGAGAAATTCTCCCCGGTCCTTTGGAGAAGCGGCTCGGGACCTTGTTGATGAAGTCGAGCGGGACCGATTCCGGTCCTCGTCCGGTGAGGTTCACCAGGCGGAGACTCCCATCGAGGTATGACGTGCCGTTGCCGAGAACGATGCGGTTGAATGGATCGGTCCAGTGATCCAGGGTATTTCGGATTGGAAGGGATTGCTCGGGGGCCTTGGGGGCTTGCAGATCGATGTCGCCGAGCCGATGCTTGGAACGGTTCCCGGCCATCAGTCGCAAGGTGTGAGGCGCTCCGAAGAACGAGGTGGTGATCGCGGGAATGGTCCCGCGCACCTCGGCCGGAAAACGGACCACGACCTCGGGGGGAGCATCGTAGAGAAGGGATTCGAACGCCGGCAGCTCCTTGTTGAAGGGGCTTTCATTCTTTCGATCGTTCAGTAACTGGCTCACAACCACCGCGAAGGAGCCGTCGCGGGTTCGCTGAACCGCCTGGATGGTCGCTGCGCTCCAGGTGGTGCCGGGAATTTTCTCGTCGAGTGTTTGGCCGGAGAGCTGGACATCGCCCTGATTATTGCGGATGACCTGCCTGGCCGTGTGAGCCACGTAGAGCCCATCCTCGGAGATTTCTCGGACGATCGGATCGCCACCGTTGAAGACGGGAGCGCGATAAAGTTCACGGGAGGGGCTGTCCTGTGCCGTCACCGACAGGGACAACGCACCAAGCCAGGAACACACCACCAGACACGCATGTCTCATCGTCGAGAATCCTCCGTATCGAAGAGGAGAACGAGGCAGGCCCATCGCCCCACAGGCGAAACCGACAGGCAAATCGGCATCGACTCAATTGCAGAAACATTACGAGTGAGACATGATCGCACTCCCGAACGCAACCGAGGGGCCAGGAGTGATGCATCGTATCGCAGTCCATGAATGCCTGTCAACGCACGACTGAACCGTGGGATTCCGCGTGCTGTTTCGCGTAAACGCATCACTGAAACGAACAATTGGTTTATGTTAGTTTGTAACTATTGTCTGAAGGTCGAGCCGATCGATCGAGATTTGTCGTACCGTCCCAGGTCCTCGGAATTGTCGTGGAGGTTAACGGGTGCGGGGAGCGAGTGCTCAAGACGAAGGGCAAGAAGTGGGGGTTCGCCTCGCTCGACCTGCGGCACCGCGACCGTCAGGGCAATCCTGCTCGCTTGCGGAGGAGCCATTCGGCGGTGAGGAGCGAGAAGAAGGCGATGAGGCCGAGGGGGGTGTCCCAGAGGGGGGTTTCGGCGGTGAGGGTGCGGGAGAGGGTCTGGGAGCGGAGGAGAGAGGGGAGCTGGCCGGCGGAGAAGTCGGGGAGGAGCTGGCCGCCGGTGGTGGAGGAGAGGGAGGAGAGGAGGGTGGGATCGGAGGCGAGGTCGAGCAGTTCGGTGGTGGGTTCGGGGGAGACGGTAAAGGTAGTCTCGGGGGTAGGAAGGCCGGATGAGGTGAAGAACGGGGAGAGGGAGGGGGCGTCGAGCAGGGCGCGGTAGCGGCCGGGGGGTAAGGCGGGGGAGAGGGCCTCGAAGGTGCCGGGGCGGTCGGGAGAGGGGTGAAGGGGGACGAGGGCGATCGGGTCGGACGGGGGGGAGGAGTTGGGGTTGGGGTTGGCAGGAGGGGCGTCGGGGTTGGCAGGAGGGGCGTGGAAGATGCGAGCGGCGGCGATGAGGTCGGGGCCGAGGTTGGGGACATCGCTGGAGAAGCGGGCGAAGAGGGGGAACGGGGTGTCGGAGGGGACGGTGGGTCGGTCGGGGCCGAAGCGGACGAGGCGGTTGCCGGTGGGGGGGTTGGCCGCGGCGGCCCAGCGAATCACCTGGCCCCAGAAGCGGTGGTGGTAGGCGTCTCCGACGCGGAGCCGCCAGCGCCAGGTGCCGTCGGTGCCGATCCAGAGGACCTTGCCCAGGCCGTACGGATGCGCAGCCATCACGGCATCGGTCGATGACGTATCGTCGGGACGATCGGGCACGAGTAAGGGAACGGCTCCGGGCTTGGCCTGACCGGCGAGGACCCAGGTGAGGGGGGCAAGCCCCTGCCAGGCGGCTCGGCTGGCGGCAGGATCGGCGGCGAACTGGAGCATCGGCCAGTCGGTGGGGGAGGCGGCGGCCTCGTCGGCGGGGACGACGGGGATGCCGGGGGGCAAGGTGGCGCGGTCGGGGTCGAGGGCGAGCGGGTCGATGGGCAGGAGGCGGGGGTTGAGCACCGGAAGGAGCGCGCGGGCCAGGTCGTTGGTTTGCCAGGCCGAGGGCCAGGAGCGAGGGCCGGAGGTCAGGATGAGCGTGCCGCCGTGGTCGGAGACATAGGCATGCAAGCGCTTCCAGAAAACATCGGACGTCAATGAGGGGGGGAGATCGCCGAGGAGGATCACCTCAAAATCGGTGAGGGGGTCGGGATCGCCGGAATCTTCGGGGGGGGCGGGCGGCAAGGCGCTGGCGAAGGTTGGTTCGGAGGCTCCCGAGGGGGGAGGCGGGGCAAGGAGAATGGGAACGACCTCGACGCGGCGGTCGCGGTCGAGGGCAGCGCGGAGGTAGCGGAACTCCCAGCGGGCCTCGGCATCGACGAGGAGGACGCGGGCGGGTTCGTCGGTGACGACAACGGTGGCGGAGCGCCGGTTGTTCTCGGGGCGTTCGTCTGGGGGTTCGGGGGGCTCGACGGTGGCGACGAGTTCAACGGCTCCTGGGTCTTCGAGCGTCACGCGAAAGGAGGCGACGGGTCGGGAACCGTCGGGACTGGCAGGGACGACCTGGCGGAGGGTGCCGAGGCCGGGTACGTCGAGGAGAACGGGAATGTCGGCCCCGGGGCCGAACCCATCGGCTTTCACTTCGACGTTGATGGAAAGCGAATCGCCGGAGAAGGTGGATTCGGGGGCCTGGATGGCAGTGATCGCGGCGTCTCGGGGGGGGATGGTCGAGCCGATGAGGACGGGGAAGACGGGGACGCCGGCGCGGGCGAGGCGATCGGCGAGGGCGTCGGATCGAGGACGCACCTCCCGGGGAGGGGCGTTGCGGAGGCCGTCGGTCAGGAGGACGACACCGAGGACGGGTGTGGAGGTGTCGTTGGCAAGAGCGCGTTCGAGGACGGTGGACCAATCGGTGGCGAGGCGGTCGTCGGGGGCGTCGGTGAGGGGTTCGCCCGAGTCGATCGATCGGGCCAGGGCGTCGCGTTCGGCGGGAGTGGTCGAGCGGGCGAATCGGTAGGCCTCGACGGCGAACGAGCGATCGAGTTCGGCGAGGGCGTCGCCCCGGAGGATGCGAGACGCGGTGGCGAGGCGCGTGGGGGGGAGCGTGGCGTCGTCGGCCGGGGGAGCAAGGCCGGGGGCGTTGCGGAGGAGGTCGGCCTGGTCGGGAGGGCGGCGAGCATCGGTGGTGTCCATACTTGCCGACACGTCCACACCGACGATCAGGCGGCCCTCGATGCGTTCGGTCCATGAGCGCGCGGCGATGGGTTCGAGCAGGGCAACCACCAGGGCCAGGGCGGCGGCGATTCTCAGGGCAAGCAGGATCCATCCGGTGTGGCGGGGGACGAGGCGGCGCTCGTACCGCGAGAGGGCCAGGAGCAAGCCGAGCGTGACGGCCCCGGCGGTGATCCAGATCCACGCGTCATCGCCCACGGCCAGGAACAGCCGCCGACCATTGCCGAGGTCGAGCGTCACGCCCAGTTCCTCCTCGATCCGCACACTGGTGGTCGGGGTAAGCGGTTGGTTTCCATCTGATCGCCGAACGTTGAATGACTGTAGGGAAGGTTGGGGATGGTGGTTTCCGATCGACGATCACCCGTCGCCCCCACCACCGTCGTCGCCGCCGCCGTCACCATCGCCATCGCCGTCGTCATCGTCGGGGCGGTGGTGGAAGTCGTAGGAGGGGGAATCGGTGTCGGAGGGGTCGGGCAGTTCGGAGGCATTGCGGCCGATCCGGGCGCGGAGGGCCTCGGCAAGATCGATGAATTCGGTGACGTTCATAGCTTCGGCACGGACGTCGCCGGTCAGGTCGATGGATTCGAGCAGGGTGTCGACCTCGGGTTTGCCGGACCAGTGGGGTTTCCAGAGGCTGTAGAGGACGCCTCGGAGGTTTTTGCGTCGCAGGGTGAAGACGCGGCGGACGACCTCGTGGAACCAGGGGAGGTCGGGGATGGCGGCGCGTTTCTCGGCATCGGGGACGATCTTGATGATGGCCGACTCGACCTTCGGCTGGGGCCAGAAGACCTTGGGGGAGAGGATGCGGACGATCTCGACATGGGCCAGAGCCTGGACCATGACGGAGAGGGAGCCGTACATCTCGGTATTCGGTTCGGCGAGCATGCGATCGGCCAGCTCGCGCTGAATGGTGACGACCATCAGGGCCGGGCAGAGCTCGGGATGAACAAGGAGGTTGCTGATGATGGGGGTCGCCACGTTGTACGGCAGGTTGGCCACGAGCTTCAGGCGGCGATCGGGAGCAACGGCGAGACCGGCCTGGACGTTGTCGAGGACTTCGGGATTGATCACCGATTTTTTCGAGAGAGCATCCATTTGCAAGACGCGGACATTGGGCAGGCCCGAGACGGCCTCGCGGGTGAGCTGGGCCATGGCGGGGTCGATCTCGACCGTGACGACGGCGGAGACCTTGGGGGCCATCAGGGTGGTCAGGGCACCGGCACCGGGACCGACCTCAAGGATGACATCCTCGGGAGCGAGGTCGGCAGAGCGGGCGATCAGGTCGTGGGTGTTCAGGTCGATCAGGAAATTTTGGCCGTACCGACGGTTGGGGGCGATGCCGCGGTGGCCGAAAAGGTGGCGGAGGTAGGTGAGGGTTTGGCGGGGGGTGGACATGGGGAGGGACCTCGCGCAGAGACGCAGAGACGCGATAAGAGGAGGAAAGAGGGAGAAGAGAGAGGTTCGTGGAGGCCGTTCACGACGCGGGTGATGCCGTCTTTGTTCAAGGCGACATTGAAATTGAGAAGGAGTCCGAGACGGAGGCCGGTGAGGCGGAGGTCGGTAAGCAGTTGCATGCGATGGACGGGGGCAACCTCCTCGATGGACTTCAATTCAATAAGGACCAGGCGGTCGACGATCAGATCGGCGCGGAAGTCAAGATCGAATTTCTCGTCGTCATCGATCACCGGAATCCCTTGCTGTGTTTCGACGGCCAGCCCTCTGCGTTTCAGTTCATCCACCATCGTCGCCTCAGACACGGACTCCAGCAACCCCGGCCCCAGCCCTGGATCAATCGCGGATGCCACATCCACGATCATGCCCGAACTCTCATTCGCTCTCATTCCCTGCTCCCCTTCGCTCTCTCCCCTGCCCTCTGACCGCTCTCCGATCTCTCCGCTTCTCGTTCTTCTCTCTTCTCCTCTCCTCTGCGTCTCCGCGTCTCTGCGCGCGATCGTTCTTCTCCCCTTCATTCCTTCCCCAAAAGCTTCTTTACATGCTTTGCCAGCATATCCGTCTCGATGTTCACCCGATCGCCGGGGGAGAGGGTTCCCAGTGTCGTTACGGCGAGGGTGTGCGGGATGAGCATGACGGAGAAGTCATCGTCGCCGACGGTGACGAGGGTCAGGCTGACGCCGTCGACGGCGATCGACCCTTTTTCGACCATCAGGGGGGTCCATTTCGGGCTGAGCCGGAAGCGGAGGAAGTCCCACTCGCCTTCGGGACGGCGTTCGACGAGTTCGGCGGTCGTATCAATGTGCCCCTGGACGAAGTGGCCGCCGAGGCGGTCGCCGACGCGGAGCGAGCGCTCAAGGTTCACCGGGTCGCCGTTGCGGCGGCTGCCGAGGTTGGTCCTCACAAGGGTTTCGGGCCCGGCCTGGACCTCGAAGACCTCACCGTCGTGCTGGACGACCGTCAGGCAGCAGCCGTTGACGGCAACACTCTCGCCGAGGGTCATCGGCGCTTCGGGGCTCAGGCCGGGCCATCGAATGACGAAGCGGCGGCCGTTGTCTTCCTCAACCACGCGATCCATGCGACCGAGCACTTCGACCAATCCTGTAAACATCTCGTGACTCTCAAACACGCGGCATCGGGAGCGAATTGAGGGGTAACGCGGCGATCGGGCCGGGGCGTGCTGTCCACTGTATCCGGAGCGCAGGCCCATCGGCCACGGTTTCGGCAGACAACGGACGGCGTGTCGGCTCTGGCGAACCGGCGGAACGGGTCGATAGAATACACCCTGGGAACCTCGGCCGACGGGAATGATCCACCCAAGCACGGTTGGATCGTGCCGTCGGGGGTGTTCCTCCGGTCGGGTGGGGAGTCGTGCCTTGCCGACCGAGGGGGGGGATCGGATGAGTCCCTTCCCTGATGTTCGGAGTGTCTTGTTCGTTGTTTCCGGAGGCCAGGGCCATGATGTCGCCGATCCACCGCCGAGGGTTCCTCGCCGGGACCGCCGCAGCCGGGGCCGCCGTCGCGCTGGCGAACACGAGCCACGCTTCGGGTGCGGCCCGACCGCTGAACCGCCTGCCCGACGGTCCGACCGACACCGTTACACTGGGCAACACCGGCATCGAGGTCTCCCTGATCGGCATGGGGACCGGCAGCAACGGCGTGAACCAGTCGAGCAACCAGACGAAGCTGGGGGTGAAGGAGTGCGCGCGGTTGATTCGGCACGCCTTTGACTCGGGCATCCGGTTCTTCGACGTGGCCGACCAGTACGGCAGCCACCATTATTTGCGCGAGGCGCTCAAGGGGATCCCCCGAGACCAGTACGTCATTCAGACCAAGACCCACGCGAACGACTTCCGAGAGGCCAAGAGCCACCTGGAACGCTTCCGCATGGAGCTGGGTGTCGATTATGTCGATACGCTGCTGCTTCACTGCATGCAGACGGCCGACTGGACCGACAAGAAGGCCGGCGCGATGGAATACATCAGCGAGGCCAAGGAAGCCGGCCTGGTACGTGCCCACGGCGTGAGCTGCCACGGCATGGACCCGCTGCGGGTGGCCGCGCAGACCCCCTGGGTTGAGGTCGATCTGGCCCGCGTCAATCCGGAAGCGGTGGCGATGGACAGCGCCGACCCGAGCGAAGTGACCGACCAGCTTCGCATCATGCACAACGCCGGGAAGGGCGTGATCGGCATGAAGATTTGCGGCAACGGCCAGTTCAAGGAACCGGAGCGGCGCGATGCCTCGCTGCGGTTCGTCTTCGGGCTGGGGATTGTGGATGCGATCGTCGTCGGGCTGGAATCGACCGAGCAGGTGGACGACCTGCTCAGCCGGGCGCAGAGCGCCCTGAACTTCGTCCGGAGTGAGCGGGCCTGATCGGGTCTTGCCTCGGAACTCTCTTGCGCTTCCCGCCCTGCCAAGGCGGAATCATCCCGGACGTGATCGGGGCGGGAAGGCGTGTTCCTCGCGTGTTGGAACCACCAGATGTCCCCCGTTCTTGTCGGCCAGGTGCTCTTCGGGGTCGTCGGCGCGCTGATGGTGGCACTGGGACTGCCGCTCTGGCGGCGACGGGTGCGGCCGAACCACCTGTACGGGCTGCGGAGCCCGGAAACCCTCGGAGACGAGGTGGTCTGGTATCAGGCGAATGCCGTGTCGGGACTCATTCAGGTGGGGGCGGGGGTCATCCTGCTCGGTCTGGCCCTGGCCTTGCCCCGCGTCTCCGGCCTCTCGGCCGAGTGGTACGTGATGATCTGCCTCGGCTGGCTCCTGACGAGCGTGGTAGGGATGTGTCTGGTGTTGCCCTCGATCGCCCGTCGGATGGCCAGGCGTCGATCGTCGCTCGGCGACCTGGGGGGAAGCGGCCTCGGGGACCGTTCCCCCTTACCCCGCCCTGACCAGCGTTCATGTTCTGAACCTGATGTTCAATCGGTCGGCTGACACGGTCCGATCGATTCGCCGTGCGATTCAGGAACGAGGGAAAACCATCCACGTCTCTGTTGACTCTCAAACCCATTGCTCCTCCTCGAAGCCGATTTCCATGAATGAACGCATTTCCCGATGGTTCCGGAAGGCCGAGGCCGAGACGGGGGTGGCTCCTCCGGCCGAGCCGATCGTGCCGGAGGTCTACGTAGGCAGCGACCAGGAGAAGAACGAGCAGTACGTCCGCGAAGGCTTCGCGGCCAAGGCCCGCTCGTTCCTCTCGAAACTGCCGATGGCCGAGGATGTTGCCGCGGCCTACTTCTGCATGCTCGACCCGGGCACGCCAAAGTGGGTGAAGGGGGTGGCCGCCGCGGCGTTGGCGTACTTCGTGCTGCCGATTGATGCGATTGTCGACGCCATTCCCGTTGTCGGCCTGATGGACGACGTGACGGTGCTGACCGGGGCCTTGACGGCCATCTCCGCCTTCATCACAACGGAGCACCGCGACAAGGCCCGCCGCTGGATGTCGAGCGAGCACATCGCGGCGCCCTCCGAGGCAAAGGTGACGCCGCCGCGCGCCTGAGCGATCTCTCGGTGCCGAGGGCTCCTGGCATCGCCGCGTCTTGCGATGGCGATGAATCCGCCGTAACATCAGAAGGCCTTGAACCCGACACCACTTCTCGCGTGCCCGACCCTTCGCCCCGAACCTCGATCGAACGGAGGGGGACGATGCTTCGGCTCACCTCACGAGCCCGCCGCCTGTGCCAGGGACCGACCCGACGTGATCTGCTTCGCATCGGGGCGGGGTCGCTCGTGGGCCTGACGTTGCCGGAGTTGATCCGAGCGGCCGATCCGAGCAAGGCGAAGGCGAAATCGCTGATCGTTTTTTTCCTCGAAGGCGGTCCGGCGCATCAGGACCTCTGGGATATGAAGCCCGAGGCGCCGGAGAACGTAAGAGGTGAGTTCCAGCCGATCGACACCACGTTGCCGGGGTTGCAGGTCTGCGAGCACCTGCCGATGACGAGCAGGGTTGCTCATCATTTGACCCTTGTCCGGTCGGTCCATCACTCGATCGTCGACCACAACGCCGGGGCCTATTTTGCCTTGACGGGGAAGCCGCCGATCGCGGGAGGGAGCTTGATCGTCGGGCCTCGGCCCGAGAATTTCCCTCCCTTTGGCGCGGTTCTAGCGAAGCTTCGACCCACGGGGCGCCCCCTGCCCGACTTCGTGCATGTGCCCGACTGGATGAGCAACCTCGGCCAGTTCCTCCCTGGTCAGGATGCGGGGTTTCTGGGGGCGGAGTGCCAGCCGTTTGTCTCGGGAGACCCGAGCCTGCCGGGCTATCAGGTGCCGGGCTTGACCTTGCCGGTCGAGGTGCCGCTCGACCGGTTGGATGCCCGGCGGTCGTTGCTCGATGCGGTCGATCGCTCGATCGACCATGCCTGGCCGGTGGTTGAAGGCATGGACACGCATTACCGCAAGGCGTATGAGCTTGTTTCGAGCCGAGCGGCGCGCCGAGCGTTTGATCTGTCGGAGGAACCGGAATCGGTGCGTGAGCGCTACGGCCTCGACCCCGACAATCCTCGCGAAAAGGAGGCGAGGCAGTTCGGCGGCCTGCCACACCTGGGCCAGTGTGCCCTGCTCGCCCGGCGATTGATCGAGTCGGGGGTGCGGACCGTGACCCTCTGCACCGGGGCGCGGTACGATCAGACGTGGGACACGCACCGGCAACACTTCCCGCTCTTGAAGCGGTCGATCTTGCCGATGTTCGATCGGGCCTTCTCGGCCTTGATTGAAGACTTGCACGATCGGCGATTGCTCGACGAGACGCTGGTTGTCGCCATGGGAGAGTTCGGCCGGACCCCTCGCGTGGGGCAGATCACCTCCGATGCCGGGGCCGACGCCAACGGCCGCGACCACTGGCCGCACTGCTACACCGCCCTGTTCGCCGGCGGTGGCCTGCCCGCCGGGGCCATTTTCGGCGCGAGCGACCAGTTCGCCGCCTATCCCGCCCTCGATCCCGTCACGCCGCAGGACATCACCGCCACGATTTATGAATTGATGGGCATCCCCCACGAGACGATCCTGCACGACCCGCTCGGCCGGCCTCACCTCTTGACCGACGGAAGGCCGATCCGCGCTCTGATTGGATGATCGTTGCGTGACTGCAAGTGCTCTGGATTTTGCATGTCATGACACCGCGAGTGCCGATCTGACCGACGCTTTTCATCTGCCCGACGACCCTTTCGCCTCAGGCTCGCCCGATCCCGAGGGTGACGACGCCACGGCCGACGCGCCGTAACATGGATTGGCGTGGGCTCCCGGAGCGAAGGGAAGCCTGTGCCGACGAGGGTCTCGATCATGCCGATTCACGACTGGACGCGAGTCAATGCCGGGCTGTTCCACCACTTCCATCACCAGTGGATTGCCTCGCTTGCTAACGCTTTGAACGCCGGGCTGTTGCCTGGGGGTTACTCCGCCCTGGCGGAGCAGCGGGCGATTGGGCTGGTGCCGGACGTGCTCACGCTCCAGCACGGCGGTTCTCGCCAGGCCCCTGGGGGCCTGGCCGTGGCGGAGCGGCCGCCGAGGGCGTGGGCGATCCGTCAGGCGGAAGAAGACGTCTATGCAGCAAAGGCCAACCGGATCGCGATCCACCACCCGCTGGGTGAGGTCGTGGCCGTCATCGAGATCGTCTCACCGGGCAACAAGGGAAGCCGGGCGGCCCTACGGTCGTTCACAGAAAAGGCGGTAGAGCTGGTGCGGGGGGGGATCCACCTGCTCGTCGTCGACCTGTTCCCGCCGAGCGACCGCGACCCGCTCGGCATCCACCCGGCGATCTGGGACGCCTTCCTTGAGGAGCCATTCGAACCGCCGCCGGGGAAGACCCTGACGGTCGTCTCCTACGCATCGGGAGACACGAAGGTCGCCTACGTCGAGCCGGTCGGCGTGGGCGACCTGTTGCCGGAGATGCCCCTGTTCCTCACCCCCGGCACCTACATCCCTGCTCCGCTCGAAGCGACGTATCAAGCCACCTGGGACCACTGCCCCGCCCCACTGCGTGAGGCCGTGACCGGCAACCGACGCAATCAGTAGGTGCGGCCCAGGACATTGACGATGGCCCGCTTGACCTCCAGCGGGTCAATCTCGCCCGTGTGGCGGTAAAGCACCTTGCCGCCGGGGGCGATGAGCAGGGTGTAGGGTACGGGGCCGGGCCACTGGGGGTCGAGGGCCTCGGCGAAGGCGTCGCGGTTGTCGGCGTCGAGCAAATAGTTGGTGGCGGAGACGTGTTGCTGGGTCAAGACTTCGAGCGCTTTGGATTGGGCATCGAGGTCGTCGAGGCTGATGGTGATGAGCTTGAAGTCGCGGCCCCGGTACATGCGATTCATCTCGACGAACGCCGGTAGCTCAGCCACGCAAGGGCCGCACCAGGTGGCCCAGAGGTTGACGAGCAACAGGTCATCGGAGTCGTTCTTCGCCAGTGCGGCCACACCGTCGAGGTCGATGGTTTCGAGGGAAACCGGCTCGGCGTTCCAGCGTTCGAGCGACTTGCGGGCGTCCTCGCGCTTGTCGGCCCACTTGGTCGAGCAGCCGAAGACGCGGGTCATGGGGACGGGCACTTCCTCGCCGGCGAGCAGCGCCTCGACGGCGTTGATCGTGTCGTGCGAGGTCACTTCCTTCACCTCGGCGTCGTCGAAGCGGCCTTGATAGCGGAGCCTGCGGTCGCGGTCGAAGATATAGACATGGGGAGTGGCCAGCACGCCGAAGGCGCGGGAGACTTCCTGCGTGTCGCCGTCGTAGAGGTAAGGATAATTGAAATTGTGATCTTTGGCCCGGATTTTCATGTCCTCAAACGAGTCGCCCAGATCGGTATAGCCCAGCTCATCGAGTCGAACGGCCTTCGGGTCGTTCGGCGAGATGGCGACGAGGGCCACCCCTTTGTCCTTGTAGGTCTCGACGAATCGTGCGACGCGGTCTTCGTACGCCTGGGCGGTGGGGCAGTGGTTGCAGGTGAAGTAGACGACCAGGATGTCGGCATCATCGAAGTCGTCGAGGGTGTAGGTTTTCCCGTCCACGCTGGGGAGGCGGAACTCGGGAGCGGCCTCGCCGAGTGCCAGGGGTGCCGCGGGCTGGGCCGGGGCTGTTGTGGGAGCGATCGAGAGGATCAGGGCCGTCGAGAACGCGGCCAGCACCATTCGCAAGGACATGAGAAAGGACTCCCTGAGCGGATCGGCCATGAGACAACGCGGCACGTGTTGAAGACGGGGTTGATGGAGCGAGGACCCCGGAGCGAGTGGATCGCTCCGGGGCCGATGATACGAACACCTCGGCATCAGATCACATACGGCTGCCGTTCGGGACGGGAGCGGAGGCTATTGGCCTCGGCGTCGTTGAGGAATTCCTCGCGCTTCGGATCGAGCGTGAGGGTGCGGCCAAGGACCCACGAGAGGGCGGCGGCGTGGCAGGCGATGTGCGAATGACGCATAATCCGGGAGTTGGCATTGGTGGTGCAGCGGGATCGGACGGCGTCAAAGAAGTCTTGCGCGTGGGCGCCGACATCGAGCCCGACCTGGGGGGCGGCGGAGACGTCGGGTAGCTCGGCGCGGAGGGATTCGGGCTCGACGACAATGCCGCCGTTGTCTCCGGTTTCGACCCAGCCGTCCTCGCCGACGAATCGTACGGGACAGGTGCCCAGCTCAGTGATCCAACCCTCGCGCTCGCCGAAGGGGGTTTCGAGGAAGTCGAGGATGATGGGGACACCGTCGGCGTAGCGGGCGATGATGGATTTCTCACCCGGCTCGTACGAGACGGGCATCGTGTCATCCGCCCCCTTGGCCTGCTGGCAGAGGTCGAGCGTGTGGGCGGCCCAGTCGAGCAAGCGGGCGCCGGAGTCGAAATCCCACTGGCCTCGCCAGCGTCCTTGCACATATTTTTCGTTGTAAGGGCGCCAGGGAGCGGGGCCGAGCCAGCGGTCCCAGTCGACCACGTCGATGGGCGGGGTGGGCTCGCCAGGGAGCCAGGTGTTGTCGAGCGTCGGGGTGTAGACCGACGCATGCAGTTCCTTGAGCTTGCCGAGCTTGCCGCTCTGGGCCAGGGCAACGGCGGCCTGGAAGTTGGCGACGCTCCGGCGCTGGGTGCCGGCCTGGAAGACGCGTCCGGTTTCGCGGAAGGTGTCGTCGAGCTTTTGCGCGATCTCGATGGTCAGGGCACAGGGTTTTTCGCAGTAAACGTCCTTACCCGCCTTCGCGGCCAGGATCGAGGCCGGGCCGTGCCAGCGGTCGCCGGTGGCGATGACCAGAGCGTCGATGTCATCGCGTTCGAACAGATCATTATGTTCTCGTGTAATTTGACAATCGGTATTACCGTACTGGTCATCCACGAGGGCCTTCCCGGCCTCGCGCCGGGATTTCTGGACGTCGCAGATGGCGACGAAGTGCGGATCGGCCATCGGCAGCATGGCTTTCATCACGTACGTGCAGCGCGGGCCGAAGCCGATCACACCACAGGTGATCCGCTCAGAGGCGGCCTTCCTGCCCTCCTGTCGGCCGAGGGCCGAGGCCGGCACGATCCAGGGCATCGCCACTGCGCTTCCAGCAACGGCCACGGACGTTTTGATCCAATCACGACGAGTCGAATTTCCTGATCGAGGTCCCATGAGAGTTGATGCTCCGCAATGCAAAAGGTCGGGACGGCTCAACGGTTCCGGAATCGCTTCCGGGGAGGTGAGCCAACCCTTGAGAGAGCCATGATCGCACACAAGCCCGGCGCCTCGTGACCGCTCCGGTTCGGCCCTGAACGCGACCGATGTCCCGGGATGGACCGGCGGTGTTCGAATGCTTTGGGCTCGTGCCGCCGGCCGACCTCTCCCTCATCTTGGCCCCGGAGGGGTCGGAATCGCAACGACTCTCCCTCGAAAATCGTCTGAGAGGGTCGTCACGAAGACGTCAGGCGATGTCCCCGCCTTCGCCCGGGGTTCCTGCGATGAGGGCCGTTGTCCGGGCCTGCTTGACGCGCCGTCCCGCGACGACGAGAGCCACCTGGGCGGCGATGATCGCGAGGGTGAAGGCAATGAGATCCGCGAGAAGCACCCAGACCTCGGACCCTGACCGACCGTCGAGTGAGACGGTCAGGAATAGGTGCAGCGCCACGGCGAAGAGGAAGGCGAGCAGGATGTAACCGAGCAGCGAATCGGTCAGCTTGAACGGGCGGAACGGATCGTCGTTCGGGTAGAGGTGCAAGGAGTTGTGGCCGATCGCGAGCCGGACCCGCACGTAGACGAGCAGACCGATGAGGCAGGTCAGCAGCAAGAGCGCCGTGAAGAGGGCAGGTCCGAAGGCCCCGGCCAGTTCGGGCGGGATGTCCACGGCGGCGTCCTCGGCGATCTGGCCGAAGGAGGAGAGGACCTCGAAGGTTGAGAACATCATGAGGCCGACGAATGAGACGGTGCCGATCAGGTCCTGGTTGCACCCTTTCAGGGTTGCGTGGACGTGAGCCTCCCACTGCTCGCGGTTGATTTCCTCGAAGGAGTCTTCGGCGATCCGGGCGCGGGCATAGGAGACGGCCTGGCGGTGGAATCGGCCGTCAATCAGGAGCCAGGCGCCCAGCGTGGTCAGCCCCACAACCGCCGCCACGACAGGCGGGGCATGCAGCGCCAAGGCGAGCACCGCCGCCGAGAATCCGGCAATCACGTCGGCCAGCAAGAACTGCAGATATGAGACGCCGAAGAAATTGCGACGGCCCGCTGCTTCCGGGTCGGTCGGGCCGGCAAAGCCCCGGCCCTGCATCAACCGGGCGTAGAGCATTCCGTTGAGGGTCAAGCCGCCGTGCAGGCGTCCCATTCGGAGTGAAAGGACCAGGGACGGCACCAGCACCAGGACCGCATAGAAGGCGAACAAATGGTCCTGGACCCGGCCGAGGCTCTCGGGCAGTCCGCCCTGAAGCGCGTTTTGCAGGAAGATGCCGAGCGCGGCGAAGACCGAGCCGAGGAACGTATAGAGTTCTCGCCGGCGGTCGATGATGCCGTGAATCTCTCGTGAGACGGTCTCGAAATCGGTCATCGTCCCTTCCTCGCCAGTGCCCGAGCCACCCGGTTTGTCGGTTGGCTTCGATCAACCATCTCGAAGGTGTGGGAAAAGCCCAGCGGCACGGATCCGCCATCGAACCCGTGCCGAACCGAGGGCGTTTTGCCGTGACGATCACTGCTCAGAGACCCGAGGGTCGGGCGGCAGAACGAGGTCCTGGTCGGTCACGTCGACCGGAGCACCACCTTCGGGGACCTCGACCCCGGCAGTCCAAAGAATGCCGTTGACGACCGATCGGCGGAAGGCGGGGATGCGGAAGCAATCGTGGAAGTGTCCGCAGACATAGCCGAACGATCGGCCGCCGTCGGGACGTTCGTAGACCCAGCCGACGGGGTAGTCGGTGCCGTTGACCTCGGTCATGACGACGGGCTTGGCGGCATCGAGGTACTTGAGCTTGATGTAGTACTCATCGGTCATGGGCGTTTCGTCCCAGCCGCGGGCGATGGGGTGGTCGGGGGCGACGGGGCGAATGGAAGACTCGACGACCGGGATCTCCGAGAAGGACGGGTTGAACCAACCGCCCATGATCTCCATCCACCTTGGGCCGTTTTCCATGTTGGCGGCGGTCGACCAGTGCAGGGCAACCAGGCCGACGCCGTCGCTCAGCAGTTGCTCGGCCTGCTCGCGGTGGGCGGGGTTGAGGAAGATGTCGCCGGCGTTGGCGGTGTAAAAGGCAATCGCGTCAACGTCCTTGAACGCGTCGGCATCAGTCGGCCAGCCATCGGAGACGGTGGCCTTCACGCCGGGGGTCTGCTCCAGGCACTTGGCGAGCAAGGCACACTCGGCCATGTATTCATGGGTTTTCGGTGGGTGATCGCGGTCCTTGCCGATCAGGAGGATGTTCGTCGTCTCGTCTTGCGCAACGGCCGTTGAGGCAATGGCGGCGCCCAGAGTCAGGGCGATCATCCAGAAGCGTCGGGGCATGGGTCGTCTCTCCGTGGCGGTCGATCGGGGTGGGGGAGCGTTTGAAGGGCCAAGGCTCGGCTTTCCTCGGGGCAAGCCGGACCGGGCACCTTCCCTCGATCCGGATTGTCACCCGTCTCGGGGGCCGACGCAATGCGCTTCGAGGCGATCGGCGCTCCGTCGCCGATCACTCCGACCCGGAGACCACCAGCGGACCTCGACGGCGAGCCAGGCGCCGGGTCAGCCAGACTTCGAGGCAAAGGCCGGCCAAGGCGGCAAGAACCAGCCCTCGCCAGAGGGGCCTTGGGGCTCGATTCCGGCTGTTCGCGGGGGAGGGTTCGGTCCGATCGTCGTCGGCAAAGGTGAGGGTCCAGCCCTCGGTGAGGGTCGCTCGGTCGGTGGACGAGAGGGGCGATCGGGTCGGCTCGGCCTGCTCGGCGGCGACAAGGCGGTAAAGGCTGTGGTCGGGCAGGTCGAAGCGATAGAGGCCGGGTTCGTCGGTGTCGGCAAGGCGGGCGATCACCCCCTCGTCGGTGCGCTCGATCTGGGCCTCAACATCGCGGGCGGAGGGGGTCCGCACGGCGATCGCGGTGCGGTCGTCGGGTGGGGGCGGGTCGATGGGGACGATCAACGGAGCGCCGGGGGGGGAGGCAGAGGCATCAGACTCAGGATCGGCCAGTCGAAACATCAGCTCATGAATCAACGGAACAAAATCGGGGTTGGCCGGCAAGGTGCCACCCTTGGCGTCGAGCGAACCGGCGAGGATGGCGGCGCGGCCCGATCCGATGGGGCGCTCGATGATCCACGGGGCTCCCGAATCGAGCCGGGCCAGGACTTCGGCAGCCGGTTCCCGATCCGACGGTTCCAGCTCGAACACGGCGAAGAGCGCGGCCGATCCCAGGGCAGACGGCGCGCCGTCCCGGGCGATTGCGGCGAAGACGGGGGAGGCGAAGCTCGTCGGCAACGGTCGAGCGATCGGCGAGCGATCGGCGAAGCGACCTTGAAGCGGCCCGATCCGAGCGGGGAGCCAGCCGGCCCCTTCGCGGAAGGCTGTCTGATTCCAGATCTCCGCGTCGGTCCGATCGCCGGGAACGACCAGGACGCCCTCCCCCTGCTCGACCCACGACGCCACGGCAGCGGAGACCTCGGGGTCAAGGGTTTCAACATTCGCAAGCACAAGCAATCGCTGACCTTCAAGGGCCTCGGCGTTGAGATCTTCGGGCCGGAGGACCGAGGCCTGGAACTGTGGTGCCTCGTCTCCGAGGGGCATGAGGGCGACCCGGAGAAAATCGGTCGCGCCGGTCATCGGCCGATCCCCTGGATCGCCGTCCACGAGCCGCACGGGCAGGGCCTCGGCCACCTCCACAACGAGGGCCGAGGCGTCGTTGATCGGCAACGGATCGTCGGTTCCTCCCGAAACGAGGCGAACGCCGATCGCATGCGAGCCGATCGTGTCGAGGACGGCTCGAAATTCGACCACGATCGACCCTCCCGCCGCCAAGGGGCCGACGACCCGCGTCGATCCCGGGACCGAAGCCCCATCGATCACCAACTCGGCCGATCGTTCCAGCGGTCCCGGTCCCAGGTTCCGTACCGTGGCACGGATCCGGATCGTCCCTCCCGGCGCAATCAGACGACGGGAGGCGCGAACGTCGATCACCTCGCCATCGGCGGCCATGGGATCGACCGGAACATCAAAGGATTCGGCAATAATTACAGGAGGATTCGGCAAGCGGTCGTGGAGGGCGCGGAGCAACCGCCAGCGTCCCGGCTCGTCGAGTCGCCAGGGGTTGCGGTCGCCGTCGGTCAAGACGAGGATCTCGGCGATCGGGTGGCGGCCGGTTTGTTCGAGGATGCGGAAGGCTTCTCCGAGCGCCGCGGGCAGATCGGCCGAACCTCCAGGAGGCGGCAAGGTCTCGAGCGCGGCCCGGATGCGCGCGCGATCGACGCTCGGCGGGTCGAGCAGGACCCTGGCCCGATCGCCGGCCCGGACGACGGCCACGGCGTCGCTCGGCCCGAGTTGCTCGACGAGTGCATCGAGCCGCGTGTTTGCCCTGGCCAGGGGAGACGAGCCGCCCCCCTGGCGGGCCATGCCGCTCGACGCATCGAAGACGATCACCACGTCCTTCGGCGCTTCGCCGCCGAGGATGGGGCTGATGCCTCGTGACCAGATCGGCCGAGCCGCGGCCAGGGCGACGAGGGCGAGAATGAGCATGCGGGTGGCGAGCAAGAGCCACTCGGCCAGGCGCATTCGGGTCCGGGATCGGGGGCTGAGGTCGAGGAACTGCATCGCTCCCCAGGCGATAGTCGGCACGCGGCGACGGTTCCACAAGTGAATGAGGATCGGGATCGCCACTCCGAGCATTCCCAGGAGCATCGCGGCGTTGGCAAAGCTCACGCGGAGGCCCTCGTGAGGGGATCATCGGGCGAGCCGGCGGGGAATCGTGCGGAGACCGTGGCGGGCATGGGGCGAGGGGTTCGGATCGGCTGTCGAGATCGTTTGAATCTGCTACGATTGTCCTCAATATCCTACGGGGAGCACTCCCCACCTCGCAAGCAACGGCGATCCCAACGCCCCGGCCCGGCCGACAACGGTCTGAAGGAAGGCTTGATCGTGGCCACCTCCTCACCCCTCCGCAGCGCCTTGACAGGTCTCCCGAGGGGGATTGCCCCGTGGGTGTTGCTCGCGCTCGTCGTACCGATCGGCAGTGCCCCGGCCCAAGAGGAGCTACTCGCGCCGCTCGTGGGGCAAGAGGCCGAGGCGCCCCCGACCGCCCCCGACGCCGACGAAGGCACCGTGGCCGAGGCGGAGGGGCCGATCGCCATCGAGCAGGTGGTGACGGACGAGCAGATCGAGGAAAAGCTGCGCAGCCTCTTGCCGCGCTATCCGGGGGTTCGCAGCGTTGAGGTCAGCGTTGATCAAGGGGTGGTCACGCTGACCGGCCACGTGGAAGACAGCGACGTACAGGACCGCGTCCGCGATTTCGTTCGGCGGGTCGAGGGGGTCACACTTGTTCTGAACCAGACCCGAACCGATTCCCAGGTGCTGACGGCCGGTCAGCTGCTGGTGAAGCGGCTGGGGAGGTTCTGGAACCTCGTATCTCAAACCTGGCTGGCGTTTCTGACGGCCGTGGCGGTGCTGATCGGGTCGATTCTGGTGGCGAAGCTGTTCTCGGAATCATCGGAACGGTTGCTGGCACCGTTGTTTGAGAGTTTGTTGCTGCGATCGGTTGTGGCCTCGGTGGCCGCGGTCGGGATTGTGATGATCGGGGTCTACGCGGCGCTGGAGGTGATGGGGGTGGCGCGGGCGGTGCTCTCGGTCGTCGGGCTGGCGGGGGCCGTGGCGCTGGCGTTGAGCTTCGCCTTCCGCGATTTCGCCGAGAACTTCATCGCGTCACTCTTGCTCGGGGTTCGGCAACCGTTCCGCGTGGGAGACTTCGTGGAAGTGGCCGGGCACTCGGGAGTCGTCCGGGCGTTGACGACTCGGGCCACAATTCTGGTGACGCTGGAAGGGCATCAGGTCCGGATTCCAAACGCAACGGTGTTCAAGAATGTAATCATTAACCGGACTGCGTCCGACGCGGTCCTTCAGAGCTTCGACGTGGTGATCGGTTACGACGCCTCGGCCGTCGAGGCGCAGCGGGCGATCGCCGCGAGCTTGAGCGAGCACGATGGGATTCTCGACGACCCGCGCCCCCGGACCCTGGTTGAGGCCCTGGAGCGCGATGGCGTTCGCCTGCGCTCGTTCTTCTGGTTGCCGACCCGAGGAATCGACGGGGCAAAGATCCTGAGCGATGCTCGCCTGAAGGCCAAGGTGGCCCTGCAACGGGCCGGGATCACCCCGACGCCGACCTCGGTCAGCCTCAGCCTCTCTGATCGGATCAACGTCGCCCTGGCCTCGTCCGAAGGCGACGGCGTGCTGCCCAACGGAGACAGCCTGCCTCATCCTCGGGCCGCCACCGTTCCCCCCGACCGCGCCCGGTCGAACCTGGAACTTGACTCCGCGGTGGCCGAATCGTCAAGCGCCTCAGAGGATGCCCAGCCCGACCCGATCGACCAGGCGCTGCACGTCGCTCAGGATGTCGTCGGTGATGAGCAGGACAACATCCTCTCCCCCGACCGCCGTTCCCGAAAGGCCGCCGACGAGGCCACACCCCCGAACACCCCACCACAAGACGACCGAGCGTCCTGATTCCCGTTGCGACCCCTGGCCACGACGCTCACGAAACGATTGACGCGAACGCACTCGCGAATGGCGATCTTCGGATCTTCCAACCTCACGAGGTTCCCGATGGTTGGCTGTCTCTTTCTGATCGTGCTGGCTGTTTCGGAACCGGAGCCGCCGGACCTGGCCACCCGGATTGTGAGCGAGGCCGAGGCCAGGCTGGGGGAGCGCGTGGGGGATGGAACCTGTTCCGACCTGGTGGCCGAGGTGCTGCGGGAGGCCGGGGCGACGCTGGGGGCAAGCGATTGGGAGCAGCCCTGGGGGCGAACCGTGCAGCCGTCGGAACGTCTCCAGCCGGGAGACGTCCTGGTCTTCCGGGATGCGGTGTTTGTGCATAAAGAACGCAAGCGAAGCGGGGCCGTCCGCACGACGACGGCCAAGATGGAACGTCACGTGGCGATCGTCTCGGCCGTGCAGCGGCGAGAGGGAACCCTGCGGATCGCACTGTTGCACCAGAATGCGGGCCGAACGCTTGCGAGCGACGAGCGCCGCCAGGTCGTTCAGCGCTGGGTGCTCGATCCGAAGGAATTGACCGAGGGGACCATTTCGGCCTATCGGCCCATGGGCGTTGAGGAGGCCCCTGACACGCGACCCTTCCAGAGATGAGGAACGGGGGTCGAGCGTCAGGGACGCCGGCTGTTCAGACCGTGGGGCGGGAGTTCCCTCGGGCCTTTCCGGCCCTCGAGAACGCGAGGACGAGCGTGGATTGCGTGGCGGTCTGACGTTTCCTCCCGTCGCATTGAGGAGGGTGTTGTGGCGGTTCCGGGTCGATGGGAACGCCAGGCCGTCCTCCTCGATCACGCTGCGGGACGCTTAACCGTTTCTGAGCAAGGCCTGAGAGCGGACTTCGTTTACTCGGATCGCCTCTGCCGGAAATGGGGACAGGCACCTCGGGGACTCGGAGCCAGTCCCCATTTCCTGACACGCGCCATTCAAGCGAAGCGGGCGTTAGTTGCTCTGTCCCCCCTCCTGAAGCTTCTGCATCACCTCGTCGAGATTGAAGCTGGCGGCCTTCTGGCGGGGCGGGTACTCGATGAAGGTCTTCAAGAAGTTGCCCACGTAGTCCTGCGCCGGCACGAGCAGGAAGACGCGGTCGATCAGCCAGTCGTAATAGGTGTTCGAGGTGATGTCGGCCCGCTCGTAGGGGTCGGTCCGCAGGTTGAAGATCTTGGGAACCCGGAGGCTGACGAAGGGCTCTGCCCAGACCTGGAGGGTGCCCGGTGCGCGCTGCTCCAGGAAGATCATCTTCCAGTTATCGAACCGCAGCGCGGTGACCTGCTGGTCGTCGTTGCAATAGATGAAGGACTCGCGGGGTCCCTTCTCCTCGGCCCCGGTGAGGTAAGGGACCAGGTTGAAGCCGTCGAGGTGGACCTTGTACGTCATGTCGTCGACGGTGTAGCCCTCAAGGAGCTTCTCCTTAACGTCCGGATCGCCGGCCATGGCCAGGATCGTGGGGAGCCAGTCGAGGTGGGAGACGATCTCGTTGGAGACGGTTCCGGCCTCGATCTTCCCGGGCCAGCGGACCATGGCGGGCACGCGGTAGGCCCCTTCCCAGTTGGAGTTCTTCTCGTTGCGGAAGGGAGTCATGGCCGCATCGGGCCAGGTGTTCATGTGCGGGCCGTTGTCGGTGCTGTACATGACGAAGGTGTCTTCGGCGAGGCCCAGGCGGTCGAGGGCGTCGAGCACCTGGCCAACGTTCTTGTCGTGGTCGATCATCACGTCGGCGTACTCGCTCATCCAGCGTCCGGCCTGGCCCATGCTCTCGGGCTTCGGGTGGGTTCGGAAGTGCATGTGCGTGAAGTTGACCCAGACGAAGAACGGCTCGTCCCCCTCGGCCTTGCGCTCGATGAAGTCAATGGCTCGGGCGGCGATGTCGTCGTCGATCGTCTCCATCCGCTTCTTGGTCAACGGGCCGGTGTCTTCGATGACCTGCTTGCCGACGCGGCCGAAGCGAGGATCGACGGTCGGGTCGTCGACATCGGTCGCCTTGGTGTCGAGCACGCCCCGAGGGCCATACTTCGCGCGGAAGGCGGGGTCCTTCGGGTAGTCGGGATGCTCGGGCTCCTCCTCGGCGTTGAGGTGGTAGAGGTTCCCGTAGAACTCATCGAAGCCGTGGACCGTGGGCAGGTAGACGTTGCGGTCGCCAAGGTGGTTCTTGCCGAACTGGCCGGTGACGTAGCCCTGAGCCTTGAGCAGCTCGGCGATCGTCGGGTCTTCGGCCTGCAAGCCCAACTCGGCGCCGGGCAGGCCGACCTTGGTCAGGCCGGTGCGCATGCCGTGCTGTCCGGTAAGGAACGAGGCGCGGCCGGCCGTGCAGCTCTGCTCGCCGTAGTAGTCGGTGAAGAGCATCCCCTCACGGGCGATCCGGTCAATGTTCGGGGTGCGATAGCCCATCAAGCCCTGGGTGTAGGCACTGATGTTGGAGCGGCCGATATCGTCGCCCCAGATGATGACGATGTTGGGCTTCTTCGATTCCTGGGCGAGGGTTGAGCGTGCACCAGCACCCAGAACGGTGCCGAGCATGATGACCACGATCGAGGCGATTGTGATTCGTCTCATCGATTCCAATTCTCCAGGGGTAGCTCGCGGTGATGGCCGAGTCCGCCTGATCTCGTGGCGTTGGTGTTGAGGTGATCGCAAGCCACGGGCCACGAATCGGCCGAGGCCGTTCGTGCTCAGGTCGGAGATTTTGCTGAGTTGACCCTCGGGAGCCAACGTCACGAATGTTGGTGGATTGCTCCCGAGCAAGACACGTTGCCCCACCGAGTCTAAGGCGCTCGATCGACCGGCGAAAGTCGGAAAACTGCAATCTTTCGAAGTTCCTCGAATGTGCCCATCGACCTCACCAAAGGCGTAGACCGACGGCGCAGACCTCCTCACTCGGACCGGACGGTTGCCCAAGGTCCGAGGACCGGACGATCGACTCCGAATGATGAGATTCGCTCAAGCCGACCTGGAGCACGGCCGATACGACCGTCGTAATCGTTGGGACCGGCCGCACGTTCATCCCCATCGTTGAGGAGACATCGAGACGTGATGCCGGGCGTTCCCCAGGGATCCCCCCCTTTCCCCGATCTGGAGGAGCCCAGCGATGGCACCCGCCTCCCGGTGGAGCAGGATCGCCCGTCGGCTGCCGGGCATCCCGATCATTGCGGCGGTCCGTTTATTGAGCGCCGCCACCCTGATCGTGATCCTCGTGAGGCCGTCGCCGGCGCAGGAGTTCGCGCCCAGAATCGAACCCTCCTGGCCCGAGTCGCTGTTCGGCTTCTTCGACCTCGGCCCGGAGCCCGGCGAGGGGGGCGAGGCCGAGTCGATTGAAGAGGAAAACCTCGATTTCATCGAAACCGACCGCAACTCCCTGACGGGGGCTCCGCTGGTCACCGGCCGGGGCGTCGGCATCATGGAGGTGGCGTACTCCTATTTGAATTTCCCGAGTGAGGGGGTCAAGCATAGCTTTCCCGAGTCGCTCTTCCGCTTCGGGATTAGCCGTCGGATCGAGCTGCGCGTCGGATGGAACTACGAAACCGGCAACCCCGAGGAGTTCGAGGAGGGGAATATCGCCGCGCGGTTCGGTGTGAACGCCGAGACCCAGATTTATTACGGGACCAAGATCCAATTGACGGCGCAGGAGGGCCTGCGGCCGAGGAGCGCCCTCTTGCTCCAGGGTCACACCCCGACCGGGGGACCGACGACCGCGACCCAGATCCGCGCCGGCCTGATCTCCGGTTGGGAGCTTCCCAACGACTGGACCTTTGACTGGGCGGTTCGCTTTGCCCCCGACGGCGAGGAGGGGGACGGCTACGAGTTGTGGATCCCGTCGGCCGTGATCAAGTTCCCCTTCGCCGAGAATCGCTTCTTCACTCACCTCGAATTCTTCGGCCTCTACTCGGCCAACAAGGAGCAGAACATCTCCAGCAACTTCCTCGACACGGGACTCCATTATCTGATCACGCCGGACCTGGAGATCGGCACCATCATCGGCATGCAGTTGCAGGAAAATCCGGGCTACTTCGTCAATGTCGGTCTCGGCTTCCGCTTCTAGAGCGGTTTTCGATTGAGCGGAGCGGCTCGCCGGGAACTGGGGGAGAGGCACCTCGAAGACTCGGAGCCAGTCCCCATTTCCCTGACCCTTCACAGGCAAACGAAAAACGCTCTAAACAGGATGGCCCCGGCGCCCTTCGGAACGCCCAGGGTGCTGGGGTCGGGCATCGCCTTGGCTCAGCGAACGACGAACACGCCGGTCGCCGAACAAAGACGAGGTCAATCACGATTTCTGAGGCACCGGAGCCGGGGGAGGCGTCACCTGGGTGGCGATCCGGATGACCCAGATCAAGAAGGCGATCGCCAGAATGTTGAGCACGGTGCTCAAAATCGCCGAGGCGACCGAGAGGGACGGGTCGGGAGCGGTCGGCTGGCGGCTCCAGGAGGACGGGAGTGTCGGGTCGGGGGCCTCGGGCACTCCGGTCGCGGCGGCCAGGGCTTGCACCTCGTCGGGTTCGAGCGGCAGGCCGGCGAGGGTCAGCGCGGCGGCCGGGCCGCTGTTGGCGGTCAAGCTCACCGCCCGGCGGCTGGGACCGGCCAGCAGGACCTGAACGCCAAGGGTTTCGATCGGGTCGGGCTGTCCCACATAACTGCCGGCCGCGATCCGGGCTGGGCGGAGAAAGGGGGCCCGCAAGGCCCTCGACGGCGAGAGCCAGCCGGCGAGCGATCGCAGTTCGAGCCCTTCGCTCGATCCCTCGGGAAACTCCAGGTCGCCGACCGGGAGCACGAGGATCGCCACGTCGAGCTGATCGTTCCGAACCGCGTCGAGCAAGGTGGACGGATCGCCCGAGGCATCGGGCTCGCGGCCGTCGTCGAGCAGGCTTTGCGCCACCAGGGCGGCTCCGCTGCCGATCGGAGGCACACCGACACGGCCCGAGAGGGGATCGGCCGTGGCGCCCTCCTGGTCCGATCGTCGCCGGACGACGTGAATCAGGCGCGTGCCGACGACGGCGGCGGCCTCGATGCGCGTCTCGCGGTCGGGCGGATCGTCGCTGTTGCTCCGGGTCGTGAAGAAGCGCTCGGCCCCCAGCAAGGCCAGCCGGGCCTGCCCTCGGGCGACGGCATCGGCCGGATTCTCGACCCGATCCTCCGTCACCGAGCGGTCGGGAAAGGTTTCTCGGATGGCGACCATCGCGCGGGCCTGCAGCTCGTAGAAGTCATCGTTCTCGGCCAAGGCGAGGTCCAATCGAGGGCGGGTCGGAAGCTGACCGATGCGCACGGTATCGGCGATGAGTTGCTGTTCGAGCAGGAACTCTCGGGCGACACTGGCCGGGCGTCTCCCTTTGATCTCGACCTCGGCATTCAGGCGTCTCATGGTCGCCTCGTCGAGCCGACCGGAGAGACGGCCGAGGGCTTCGCGCAGCGCGGGCCACCGCTCGATCGTCTTGTGACGCGCCACGAAGGCGGCCTCGTACGAGGGAAAGAACCCTTTCGAATCGTCGAGCATGCGGAGGCCGAGCGACCGAATCACGCCATCGGTCGTGAAGCCGATCGCCACATCCACCTGCCGGGTCTCCAGCGCCCGCATCCGATCGAGCACGTCATCGAACACCAGCGGAGGAGCCGCCAGGGAAAACCCGTAGGCTTCGCCCAGCGCCCCGAGGCCGTCGCCGGGCCGGCGGAGGTATTCGGGAGGGCAAGTCACGCGCACGCCTTCGGGGAACCGGGAGCGGTCGGCCAGATCGTCGATGCTCCGCAATCCCATCGCCGCGGCCCGGACCGAAGGAACAAGCACGGCATAGCCGTTGTCAAACCCAAGCGGATCGAGCCAGTCGAGACCGATCGGCGCGTAGCGTTTCCGTGCCTGGACGATCGACGAGTCTCCTGAGACATCCAGCTCTCCCAGGAAGTTCAGGGCCGTGCCGGAGTAATCAACCATCAGCTCGACCGTCCCCTCTCGGAGAAAGGCCTGCGCCTGGTAACTGTCGGGAACGGCCTGCACGCGGGAGACGGGCACGTCGGCCTCTCGGAGCAGCTCGGCGGCCATCTCGGCCAGAATCGCCTGCTCGGCGAAATCCTTGCAGAGGATCGTCACCGAGTCGTCATTCCGGGCACAGCCGGAACCAGGGCCGACGCCCATCGCGAACGAAAGGATCAGGAGGCCTCTGAGGGTCGTTTGAGGACGACTCATCCGTTCGCCTCCTTCGTCGAGGGCAAGGGGACAGGAGTCGCGGGCGGCAGATGGTTCGATCGGAGCGTCCGCACCAAAGCGGCAGCCTGAAGCAGCAGGATCAGGGTCAAGGGAAGGGCAAAGCTGATGGCCCCGGCCCGGACGACCTCGATGTTCCGGGTCATCACCAGGGCCGCACCGAGCGCCGCCAAGGTGATTCCCCAGGCAAATTTGCGGAACCGAGGCGGGTCCATCGCCCCCTGGCTACTGAGCATCCCCAGCACATAGGTGGCGCTGTCGACACTGGTCACAATGAAGATAAAGAGCAGGAGCAAGGCGACCGCCGTGAGGACTCCTGAAACGGGCAAGCGGTCGAGCAAGGCGAACAGGGCGGTCGTCACGTCTTCCTTGACGATCGAGCCGATGCCGCCGGCTCCTTGCAGCTCCTCGAACATCCCCATGCCGCCGAAGACCGAGAACCAGATGAGCGAAAAGGCCGTCGGCGCGAGCAGGACTCCGGCGACGAACTGCTGAATCGTCCGCCCCTTGCTGATCCTGGCGATGAAGATCCCGACGAAGGGGGCCCAGGCGATCCACCAGATGAAGTACGTCAACGTCCACGAGCCGACCCAGGCACCGAGGTTCTGATGCGGATACAGGCGGAACGAGATCGCGGGCAAGGCCGACAGGTAATCACCCAGTCCTGTGAACATCATTCGCAAGAGAAACGGTGTCGGCCCGGCCAGCAGGACGAAGATCATCAGGAGAATGGCCAACACCATGTTCGTGTTACTGAGGATCTTGATCCCCTTGTCGAGCGAGGTCGCCGCCGAGGTCATGAAGGCCGCGAACAGCAAGCCAAGCAGGAGCATGGCGAACCAGAGCGCCTCGGCCGGGGTGCCAAGCACAAGATTCAGCCCTGTTTGAAGCTGAAAGACCCCCATCGCCAGCGATCCGGCCACCCCGAGCGCGACGGCCAGAACGGCGAACAGATCGGCCATCGTGGCGACCGGCTCGACCCATCGGCCTTGAAAGGCCGCGCGGATGGGCGCCCCGGCCAGAAAGTTCGTCCCGACTCGGTAGTGGAAATAGGCCAGGACCAACGCCCCGACGCTGTAGACGGCCCAGGCGTGGAAGCCCCAGTGGAGCATTGTCAGGATCATCGCCTGCCGCGCCGACTCGGGAGAGTACGCCTCACCGATCGGCGGCGAGGCGAAGTGCGTCATCGGTTCGGCCACCCCCCAGAACAACAGCCCCACCCCCATCCCCGCCGCAAAGAGCATGGCCAGCCACGACCCGGTGGAGAACTCCGGCGTGTCGTCCGGGCCTCCCAGCTTGATCGAGCCGTACCGGCCCAGGGCCAGCCAGGCGGCCAGGATCAGGAAGCCCGTGACCGACCCCATGAAAAACCAGTCGACACTCTCAAAAAAGGTCTGCGTCACGTCGGAGACCGTGCCGGCAAACGTCTCGGGCCAGACGATGCCGATCAACGACACCGCAATACAGAGCGGCAAGGCCACATGAAACAGCCCCAGAGGCTCCATTGACTTCGTGAAGCGATCAATCATCAACATTCACTCAACAAAAATGATCGGTGCAAGCGACGATCGAATCAGCGTTTACGATCGACTCCGCCCACTCCCGAAAGGCTCGGAACCCACCGCCGACCCTAACATGATCAATCCGTCGATCAACCCCCGAGCCCGGCGCCTTCGGTTGCTCGGGCTCGGGAAACGCTGCGCGACAACCGTCGAGCGGAACAGGCGGCAAGGTCGCCCATGATCGTGAGAATCCGGCCCTGGGGCACCTGTTCTCTGCGATCGGCTTGAGATTTGCACCCTTGATCAGCATTCCCCAATCGATTACAAGAGAAGGTGTCGAAATCCTTCGTGATTTGCGAGCAGCAATTTCCTTCCTTCCTCCGTATCCTTCCGTTTGGTCCTCGATGGGTTGGTGCCCCTGCCGAGTCGTCCGATTCGGATGGGGTTCTCGGCCGAGTCCGTTCCCGCCTCCCGCTTGGTGTGTGTCGCCCCGCGATCGACACCGAAGCCTCCGACCTTGGAGGGTGTGTTTCGATGAAGACGTTGTTCGAGATCCGACCTGACGCTGGCCGAGCCCTGGTTCTTGGGGTGCTGGTGGCGGTCGGCATGGTGGGTGTGTCGATCGGTTCGGCCGCCAGAGCCGCCGAGGACGACCCGGTTCAGGCCCTCGGCCTTCAGGTCTACCAGCAGCAGTGCGCCGAGTGCCACGGAGACAACGGCGAAGGCTCTCAGCTCGACTATCCTCACCCCTTGCAGGGCGCCAAGTCGCTCGAAGGGCTGACGGCCTACATCGACAAGGAGATGCCCCCCGGCTTCGAGGACGAGGTGACGGGAGAGGATGCCGAGGCGGTCGCCCGCTACGTCTACGACGCCTTCTACTCCGAGATCGCCCAGGCCCGCAACGCCCCGGCTCGGATCGAGCTGGCCCGCCTGACCGTCGACCAGTACCGCAACAGCGTCTCCGACCTGATCGCCAGCTTCCGGGGCCGAGGTGATTGGACCGACGAGCGCGGGTTGAAGGGCGAGTATTACACCGACCGAGGATTCCGCCGCGATCGGAAGAAGATCGAGCGGATTGACCCCGAGCTGAACTTCGACTTCGGCATCGGCGTGCCCGACGGCGACACCGAGAAGTTTGACAAGCGCAACCAGTTCTCCGCCCAATGGGAAGGCTCGGTGATGCCCCCGGAGTCGGGCACCTACGAGTTCGTCGTCTGGACCGAACATGCCGTCCGGCTCTTTGTCAACGACGAGGAAACACCCTTGATCGACGGCTGGGTGCAGTCGGGCGACGACCGGGAGCGCCGGGCGTCGATCCCCCTGCTCGCCGGGCGCCCGTACCGGATTCGCCTGGAGTTCTCGAAGGCGTATCAAGGGGTCCGCAAGGACGACGACGAGCCGGAGATCCCGGCCTCGATCCGCCTGTCGTGGGTCCCTCCTCGACGGGCTGAGGAAGTGATCCCGACCCGGCACCTCTCGCCCGAGTGGGCCCCCGAGGTCTTCGTCGTCACCACCCCCTTCCCTCCCGACGACCGGAGCATCGGCTACGAGCGAGGCACAACGATCTCGGCCTCCTGGGCGCAGGCCTCGACCGACGCGGCGATCGAGACGGCCGCCTATGTCGTCGAGCATCTGAATGAGCTGGCGAAGGTCAAGGACGACGACCCCGAGCGCGAAATCAAGCTGCGGGACTTTGCCGCGAAGTTCGTCGAGCGCGCCTTCCGTCGTCCGCTCGACGCCGAACAGCGCGACCTGTACGTCGATCGCCAGTTCGACACCGCGCCGAACGCCGAAACGGCCATCAAACGGGTCGTGCTGCTGGCCTTGAAGTCCCCCCGGTTCCTCTACCACGAGATCGACCCGGAGCTGGACCCGTACGCCGTCGCCTCCCGGATCTCGTACGCCCTCTGGGACAGCCTTCCCGACGACGCGTTGATGAAGGCCGCCGCCGAGGGCCGCCTCGAAACCCGAGACCAGGTCGCCGAGCAGGCGCGGCGGATGCTCGACGACCCGAGGGCCCGCGCCAAGGTGCTCGACTTCTTCCGCAAGTGGATGAAGATCGACGACGTGCCCGACCTGGCCAAGGACCCGAGTCATTTCGAGGACTTCACCCCCGAGGTCATTTCCGACCTGCGCACCTCGCTCGAACTGTTCCTCGAAGATGTGATCTGGAACAGCGACGCGGCCGACTTCCGCCGCCTCTTGCTCGACGAGCCGGTGATGCTCAACGGTCGCCTGGCCGCCTTCTACGGCGCCGACATGCCCGAGGACGCCCCCTTTGCCCCGGTCGTCGACGGCATCGGCGAGCGGGCCGGCTTGCTGTCGCATCCCTATCTGATGGCGAACTTTGCGTACACGAGCGAGTCGTCGCCGATCTTCCGTGGGGTCTTCCTCGCCCGGAACGTGCTGGGGACTCGTCTCCGGCCGCCGCAGGAGGCCTTTTCCCCCCTCGCGCCCGACCTGCACCCGGATCTCTCGACCCGCGAGCGAACCGTTTTGCAAACCAGCCCCGAATCGTGCATGTCGTGTCACGGGCTGATCAACCCGCTCGGGTTCGCCCTGGAGCACTACGACGCCGTCGGCCGATTCCGTGAGGAAGACAACGGCAAGCCGATTGACGCCTCCGGCCTTTACCAGACCCGAACCGGCGAGACCGCCACCTTTGAAGGGGTCCGCGAGCTGGCCGAGTTCCTCGCCCGAAGTGACGAGGTGGCCGACGCCTTCGTCGAACGCCTCTTCCAGCACCAGATCAAGCAACCGATCCGCGCCTTCGGCCCCGGGACGATCGCGGAGCTTCGAGACGCGTTCGTGACGCACGACTACAACATCCAGACCCTGCTCGTCGACATCGTCGCCAAGTCGGCCCTGACCCCCCGCCAGAGCGCCGATCTGGCCTCGACGGGGGAATAATTCCGGCCTCGACGCCGGGCCGGTCGATTGGAGTCTTGTTTAACCATCCCCTTGACCCGCGTGCCCCGGTCCGTTCCAATAGAAGGGTTCGGCCGGGGCGACGATTGACCGAGTGTTTCGGGGCGACCAACGAGCCCTGAAACCGTCTTCCCGAACCACGATCACCGAGCCCGGCGACCGGCTTTGCGAGTCTCCTGCCGCCCCGCCCGGCGAATCTGAAGAGAGGGAGCGTGCCAGTATGGCCCGGACCACGACCCGACGCGACTTTGTCCGCAAGCTTGGCATCGGCGGCGCCGCCTTGCCGTTCATCCTGAACCTGCCGAGCCTCGGCTTCGCGAACCAGGGGGGGCGGAAGCAGCGCCTGGTCGTCGTCTTCAGCCCCAACGGCGTCGTCCAGAAGAACTTCTGGGCCGACGAGGCGGGGCCGCTGACCTCCTTCAAGCCGAGCCTCGAACCGCTGGAGCCGTTCCGCGATCGAACCCTGCTGCTCAAGGGGGTTTGCAACAAGATCAAGGGAGACGGCGACGGCCACATGCGCGGCATCGGCTGTCTCTTGACCGGCGCCGAGCTGTTCCCGGGCAACATCCAGGGCGGTTCCGACACCCCCGCCGGCTGGGCCAGCGGCGTGTCGATCGACCAGGAGATCGCCAACTTCCTCCAGGCGAACGAGGCCACCCGCACCCGCTTCGGCTCGCTTGAGTTCGGCGTGATGGTCCCCGAGCGGGCCGACACCTGGACCCGCATGTCCTACGCCGGGCCGAACAAGCCCCTCACCCCGATCGACGACCCCTACCAGATGTTCAACAAGCTCTACGGTCGCCTGAAGGACCAGGAGAGCCTCAAGAGCATCCTCGACGACCTGCAAGACGACCTGAAGAAGGTCCGCTCGCACGTCAGCGCGGAAGACCGCCGCCTGCTCGACGAGCACGCCGAGTTCGTCCGCGCCATGGAGCTTCAGCTCTCCAGCAGCAAGCCCATCGAGGACGTCGGCCACGCCGTCCCCGAGCTCGACCCCGGCCTCGACGAGGCCGAGAACGACCAGATGCCCGAGATCTCGAAGGCCCAGATCGACCTTTTGGTCAACAGCTTCGCCGCCGACTTCAACCGCGTGGCCACCTTGCAGTACACCAACTCGGTCGGCCAGGCCAAGATGCGCTGGGTCGGCGTCGAGGAGGGTCACCACGAGCTCTCCCACGAGCCGAACAGCAACGACGAGGCCCAGGACAAGCTCACCAAGATCAACCACTGGTTCGCCGAGCAGATCGCCTACCTCGCCAAGCGCCTCGACGAGACCCCCGAGCCCGGCGGCGAGGGGACCATGCTCGACAACACCACCATCGTCTGGACCAACGAGCTTGGCGCCGGCAACTCCCACACCCGCAACGACATCCCCTTCGTCCTTGTCGGCGGCGGCCTCAACTACCGCATGGGCCGCGCCGTCCATTACGACCGCGTCAACCACAACCGCCTTCTCATGTCCTTCGCCCACGCCTTCGGCCACCACATCGACCGCTTCGGCAACCCCGACTACTGCGGCGAAGGCATCCTGCCGGACTTGACCTGAGCCTGAGCTGATTCGCCTACCCGCCAAGCTTGCTTCCACCGGCCGCCTCGTTCCCCCCGGAACCCGGCGGCCGGTTTGCGTTAGTGGGTGTTGTTTCTTCAGAATTTCGCTTGTCAATATGGTAGTAATGTTACTATTATAAATTCACTCAATGATTTTGAACGGACGAAAGTATTTGAAAGCGGAATGTCTCCCAGTTCCGTAGGGTCCGCACAGCGGATCCTACGGGGCTCAATGAGTTATAAGGACGATCAGACATGGTGCGGGTAGCCTGGACCACGCGGGTGTGGTCCAGGCTACCCGCCATCCAGTTTCCCGGGTAATTGGTGTAGGCACCCCTCCGGGAAAACTAAGGACGTTTTGTCCACCAATAAGACTTGCAATGTAAGCTTAGCATCGACTAAAATGCACTGATTACTGCCACAATAATCACAAGCCGCCTACAGGGGGATCTATGGCTCGCCTGATAGCAGTGTTTAACAACAAGGGCGGAGTGGGCAAAACTGTTTTAACCTGGAATATAGCTGACACTCTTGCAAGAAATGGGAGACGTGTTTTACTCATTGATTTTGATCCACAATGTAATTTGTCTATCGCTGTATTAGGAGAAGGAGACTTCGTTTCTCGCCTACCAACTCAAAATGCCCCATATGGAACAACTCTTCGGGCTTATCTTCAACGGTTTCTTCAAAATACCGGGGGTGAAGAACTTTTTTTGCATCGAGGTCCCGGCACCCATCGCAACGTACAACTCTTAGCTGGTGATTTTTGGCTTAATGTTTATGCAGATTCGCTTAACGTTGGTGCCGATCTACTTTCTGGAACTGGCCTAGCCAAATATGTTGTATTACGCAACATTGTCAGAGAAGCCGAAGAAAAAGCTGGTCACGAATTTGACTATGCTATAATTGACCTTCCTCCTTCTTTCGGCGCACTGGTCCGAGCAACTTTCTATTCCTCCGATTATTTTATAGTTCCTTGTACATCAGATAACTTTAGCGTCTACTGTGTTGGCTTGATTGGCCATATGATTCCAAATTTTGTTCAAGATTGGCAAACAGGCTTGTCAAGATTTAAATCGAACAATCCTCATTATACCGATTTTGACGAATTAGGCCGACCAGCATTTGCTGGCTGGATTTTCAATGGGTTTGACACCGCACGGGAACGGCGAAGCCAAGCCGAAATCCAAGCCGAAGTCCCCCAAAGAAATCGTCGAATGGCTCGCGCGGACGAAACTTTTCACGAAAGACTCACCCGAGCTATCGATACTGATCTAGTATCGCGCCTCAGGAGGGAGATACGCCACTACGATGCAATTGCCCCCAATTTAATTCACCCATATATGATTGGTGATATAGAAGATGCAAATGTCCTAATTCAAAATAGTTTATGGCAAAATATTCCCTTAGGTCAATTGAACAGAGTTAACCAGCTAACAGCTTTGCAAAATAGAACTGGTTGGTCACACAACCAGCTAGAAAAAATCGAACTTTTCAGAGAAAAATTTGCAGACGCAGCCGATTGCATCACGAGAATATGCACTTAATCAAGCGGGCGGCGGGTGGCACTGGTAGACACAATCGCATACTCACATGAAAATTTGGGTGGCACTGGAGACTTCACCAGTGTCCCTTCTGCTTGGCCGAACCGATGGCCTGCCTTCCCCCGTTCGTCGTTTCCAGACCCGACGCGTCAGCGGGCCAATTGCCAGGTCAACCGGATCGACCCGGCTTTGTTCTGACGACGATTACGATCAATCTCACGAGGTCGGTCACAGGCGATTCGCCATGAGGGCCGTTCTTCCACAGCGAGCGCAAGGCCTGATTCACTGCCTCGTCGGTCGATAATGCCGTGCGGACCTCAGCAGACAACAGGGCGAGGTTCGTACCGGCCTGATAGCGTTTGAGATACTTCCCCCGAACGCCCTGCTTGAGATCTTTGGGGCCGTATTCCGGGCGCAGTTCATCCTCGGGCGGTGCCGTGTCCTGATCCTTCCTCATCAAGCCTCCTCTCCCGACGCGTGGCCAACCGGGCACTGATGATTCTCGTGCGCTCACCGCGATCGGCGTGCGACACCACCAGCAGCCTCCCTCCGATCGAATGCCCAAAAGGTCAGGAATCGGTCCTCGTCCTCGGAGTGATCGGGATCGGCATCCGTGATGGCCAGGGGATCGCCGAAGACCGTGGCCGCCTTGGGGAATGGGACGCCGTGCGTCTCCTCATTCGCGCCCAGCCGATTCGGGGTCCCATTCAACATCCATCGGTCAACCGAAGCCCCTCAGAACCACATAGAACACATGCTGTCTTCTCCAGTCAATCACCTTCCCGGCACCGTCGCCCTCCCACATCCCGATGACCGGCAGGTCGCCCTGCATCGCTCGCTCGCGGACCGGAGCCAACGGCGAGGGTGTGAAAATCCTCAAGAATTCAAGAATCAACTTGCGAGCGCAAGTGACAAGGGAGACAATCACGTGGCTGTTTGATGTCATTGTTCCCCTTAGCCCCCCAGAGTGTGATGCATCACGAACATCTGCCGCTTCAGTCTCCCATCGACCTTGGCGAAGCCCGGCCGATGACACATCAGTTGTCGTCAGCGGAGATCGCGATTCATTGGGAATCCGCAGTCAATGGCGAGATCTGCGAGGGTGATCACGGCCCGATCATCGTGTTCGAGGAAAGCACCGCCACGATCAATGTCCTTGTGCCGGGCACGCGCGCAGCCACCCGCTTCACCCTGGCTCAACTGCATTTCCACTACGAAAGTGAGCATCGCCTCAACGGTCGGCAATGGCCGTTCGAGCTGCATATCGTCCACACGGCCACCGAGCCGGACCCGACACGCCCAGGGAAGAACCGTACGATCTACGCCGTCGTTGGGGTGATGGTCGAAGGGGGCGGCCAGCGCGGCGCGAAGTCCGATCAGACCCTGAGCGAGCTGGTCGGGAAGCTGCGTACCTACAGCACGGCGGAGACCGACGAGAAATCGCGGGCCGCCAAACTGACAGCCCCCCTCAACCCGAACGACCTCGTCCCCTTCGACCCGACCTCGCCCGTCACCCACGTTCCGCTCTGGCGGTATGAAGGTTCGCTGACATCAAAGATCGGGGAACCAAACGAAGGCTACGTAAGCTGGATCGTCATCGAACCCACGCTCCAGGTCAGCGACGAGACCCTTGAACAGTGGAAGCTGCTCAAGCACAAGGCGAACGAACCGCAGCCACTGGAACGTCGGTTCGTGCTCTACAGCCCTGGCAGCGGACGCGGCACTGGCCAAATCGGATAAGTCGTGGATGGCCCCGGCGGGGTGGCTCGGGTTATCCTCGGACCCCAGCAGGGTAATGACAAGGTACCCGCTGCGCGTTCCGATTCCGCATCAGAGCGTCGCGTTTTGAGGCGCTGGGAAACGGGTCTGAGGCTATCCTGGCCACCACGCCGCTCTGATGCGGTGGTTGTCACCGAACATCAGAGGAGACGTCGTGCGAAGCATTCGTTCGAAGCAGCTGTCTCGGTGGGTTCTGTGCTCGATGTTGGGCGGCGCGGTCGCCCTGGTGCTCCTGTCGGACACGGTCGGGGGAGCCCATCCGCCACAAGACGCAGATTCTTCCGACCCCAGGGCCTTGCTGGGCACCTGGAAGGTCGACCTGCGCCCCACGCCCGATGCCGAGCCAAATTACAAGGAGTTCGAGGTCAAGGCCGTTGACGGCAACACCTTCTCGGGAACCTTCTACGGGACGGACTTCGAGGAGGGTCGCATCAATGCCGATTGGGACGTGGTCTTCTTCGCCTTCGTCACCGAGGACGCTTCGGGCGCCTACAACCATTCGGGTGCGCTCCGCGACGGAGCGATGGAGGGGTTAAGCCATTCGCTGGGCCGCAACTTCCTCTCGGTCTGGCGCGCGACGAAGGTCGAATCACGGTCGCGATCGGCACACCCCGCCCTGCCCCGCAGCGAGCGGCGCGGTCGCTCGGAAAAGGGCCACCACATCGTTCCATAAACGTTGATTGACTTTTTCTGCCTGCGACGCGGGTGGACCGATGGCCTGGCTAGCCCCCTTCTGTGTTTCGTCGTCTCCAGGTCCGGCCCGGCCGGGTTCGGTGGGTGACAGCGATCACGCGATCGAAGAGGAGCCAGCGGCGATCCGGCCTGCGGCTGGTGCGTCATTCATCCGCATGCGCAAGGCGGGGTTCGCGGCGCAAAGCGGGCGCCGGCCATTGCGATTCGCACGACACTCGAAGGCCGGAGTGCGTTGATCGCAAGGATTTCGCTGGCGATGGAAAAAAGACATGACTCCGTGGCAAAATGACCTCGTTCCTGCGATGATGCGAACGCCCTGGACATGTCTCGCCGGGGATGTTTCTCCGCCTCCTTCAGGTGAGGCGTCGATTTCTCCAACAAAAGGTCAACACACATGAACAAATATGCGGCAGAATTTGTAGGGACATTCTGGCTGGTTCTTGGCGGGTGCGGGAGCGCGGTGCTGGCGGCTGCGTTTCCTGATGTGGGGATTGGTCTGCTGGGTGTTTCGTTTGCCTTTGGATTGACAGTGCTGACGATGGCCTTTGCAATTGGGCACATCTCCGGTTGTCATTTGAACCCGGCCGTTTCCGTCGGGCTCTGGGCGGGGGGGCGGTTCCCGGCCAAGCTGCTCTTGCCTTACATCGTCGCGCAGGTTCTGGGAGCGATTGCGGCCGGAGGCGTTCTTTATATCATCGCGACGGGCAAAGCGGGCTTCGACGTGGCCGACGGATTCGCGTCGAATGGTTACGGCGAGCATTCGCCCGGTGGCTATTCCATGCTCGCGGGGTTGGTGACGGAAGTTGTGATGACCATGATGTTCCTCGTCATCATTCTCGGTGCTACGGATGCGCGAGCCCCCGCCGGATTCGCTCCGATCGCGATCGGTCTGGGCCTGACCTTGATTCACCTGATCAGCATTCCCGTGACCAACACCTCGGTCAATCCCGCACGAAGCACCGGCGTGGCCGTCTTCGTGGGGGGCTGGGCCTTGACTCAGTTGTGGCTGTTCTGGGTCGCTCCGATCGTCGGTGCTGCGCTCGGAGCAGGTCTCTATCGATTCCTTGGCAAGTCTGAAGACTGATCTGATTTGCCGAGCAATCGGACAGGTCGCGCTGGGAGACCCCTTTCTCTCATCATCCAGCAGCGTGGGTGACACTGGTGTTCATCCGTGTCCCTTACCTATGGCCGATCCGATGGCCTGGCTGGTCCCCTTATTTTTGGTTTGTCGTCTCCAGGCCCGGCCGGGTTCGGTGGGTGACGGCGATCACGCGCTCGAAGGGGGCCAGCGGCGATCTGGCTTCGAAGACCATCACCTTCCGACATCTCGACGAAGGATTCCACCGTTTGGACTTGCTGAAGGACCCTTGCACGGGGTCTCAGACCCGGTTGGCGGCCCAGGTGCCGGCGCAGTTGAGGATCAAGTCCGGGTCCTGGTACTGTTCGCGGAGCATCCGTTCGTAAAGCTTCGCCTCCGTCTGGCGGTCGACGGGGCCGTCGAGACCGAGGATCGCCGCCAGCGCCGAGGCAAGGGCCTGGGTCGTGCCGGAGCCTTCGTCGAACTGAGACTTCTTTCGCCAGAGCAGGTCGTCGGGCAAGAGGTCCTCGCAGGCCTTGCGGAGGATCCACTTCTCGACCAGCTCGCCGTCGTCGGTCTCCTTGAGCTTCAACGTGACGGGGATCGACTGGGCGAAGTCGATCAGCTCGCGGTCGAGGAATGGGGTCCTCGCTTCCAGGCCCTGGGCCATGGTGATCCGATCGACGCGCTGAAGGTTGATGTTGTGCATCGCTGCCAGTGATCGCGTCAGCTCGTCGGCCAGGTCTCGGGGGCGATCGGCATAGCGCTGGTGGTAGGCATACCCGGCGAACAGCTCGTCGGCCCCCTCGCCGGTCAAAACCGCCTTCACGTGCCGCCGGGCCAGGGTCGTGGCGAAGTGGGTCGGAATGGCACTGCGCACGAGGTCCGTATCGGCACTCTCCAGGTGGTAAACGACCTTCGGCAGCACCTCGATCAGATCATCTTTCGAAAAAAGCAGCTCATGATGATCCGAGCCAATATGCTCGGCCACGCGGCGGGCGGCCATCACGTCGGCGCTGCCTTGCAGGCCGACAGCGAAGGTCTTCAACCTTCTCGGGCTGAACCGGGCGGCCAGAGCGGCGATGATCGAGGAATCGAGCCCTCCGGAGAGGAACGAGCCGACCTCCACATCGGCCACCATCCACTTGCGGACAGCCTCCTCCAGCACCAATCGCAGCTCCCTCCAGATCGACTCGGCCGACTGACCCGGCTCCAGCTCGGCGGCCCCGTGGGGCAAGCGGTACCAGCGTCGGATACCGTCCCGGCTGTCGAACATCGCTCCCGGCTCGATCGCCTCCAGCTTCTCCAGCCCAAGGCCGTCAAACGCCTTCAACTCCGAGGCGAACGCGAGCCCCCCCCGCAGTTGGGCCACGTACAAGGGCTTGATCCCCAGCGGGTCTCGGGCGGCAATGATCCGCTCGGGGGTGGCCAGCACAAACGCGAACATGCCGTCGAGCTTCGACACCCAGCGCATCTGTCCCGACCGGAACAATTGCAAGATGGTCTCGCTGTCGCTCGACGTCTCAAACGCACTCTCCCCCAGAATCGCCCGGATGTCGGAGTAGTTGTAGATCTCGCCGTTGGCCACCAGCACATTGTCCGAGCAGTAGATCGGCTGCGAGCCATCCGCCGTGCCGATGATCGACAACCGGCAGTGGGCCATCACCGCCGGAATGTTCGCGGGCGAAAGCACCGCCGTCTCATCCGGCCCCCGATGCTCGATCCGCTCAATCATTTGCCGGGCCAGCACCTTGTCATCAATCTTCCAGAGGCACACAAATCCACACATAAAATTTCTTTCGTTTAAATCAATGATGATTGTTGTCTGGTGGTCCCTTCCTCGTGATTGTTCCCTGGCCGCCGCGAAGGTCAACCCCAAAGGGTGTTGGCCTCGTTTCCCGCCGGAAATCGGGGGAGAAATTTCCTAATGAAGGGCATCCGGGAGCGAACGCTCTCCTGAAGGAGAGCGCCTGTCCCGATCATCCCCGCACGATGGGTTGGAGATGTCCGTCATGAACCAAGCCGAGATCAACGACGCCGAGTGGCATGATCCCCGGAACTGGCATGGCAAGTGGTTCGAAATCTACCGAAGCCCGAGAGACTCGCGAGCCTGGGTTCCCAAGCGCAGCCCCTGGATGGGAGTGACGGTCAATTTCGCCCATGCCTCGGGCCCCTTGACCGTGTTGCTCCTGCTTGCCGTCGCGCTTGGGGTGACGATCGTCGCCCTGATCGCCTCCAACTGATCGGGTCGGCGATCGGGTAGCTCGGACATCTCAAGTCCGGCCACCCGATCGGATCGGATCAGCGAACGATTATTCGGCAGCTCCGATCTGAATGCGTCGAGGGGGGGCGTCGATCTCCTCCGGCGCGGTGAGGGACAGAAGGAAGGCGCCAAGCTGCTCCTTCTGCGAACTCGAAAGCTGCGAGAAGCGGCGGGCGGCGGCGGCCCCCTGACCGTCGTGCTGGAGAATGGCGTCCGTGATCGTCAGGGCTCGGCCGTCGTGGAGGTAGGGGCCGGAGTCCGCGAGCCCCCAGAGCGGCGGCGTGCGCCACTCGTGATCGCTCGCGGGGGAGGAGGCGTCGGCATCGGCATTGGGAGCAACGGCCGGCCGGGCGCCGAAGGCGATGTACGAACCGGTATCGACGAGCCGGGGGCCCATGTCGTGCAGGAGCAGGTCGCTGTAAATTCCTTCGATCGGGCCGAGGTTCGGGACGTGGCAGGACGTGCAGCCGATCGATCGGAAGGTGGTTGCACCGGCCTCGATCCGGGTGGCCAGGTCGTCGTCAACGGTCGTGGTCGGCCTCGGCAGGGATCGGACGAAGGTGAGCAGGGCGTCGAGATCCCCTTGGTCCAGGTCGAGGCCCGGAGCGCCGATGCCGGGCAATCGCGGGTCGGCCGCCTGGAAGTGCCCGGGGACTTCGAGGCCCAGCTCACCGGCGGCGGCCGACCGGACGAACTCCTCCAGCGTCGCGGTTTGCCCCTTCCAGCCGAACCGGCCGATCCGGCCGTCGGCGGTGCGGGCCAGGCGGCCTCGGGTCGCTTTGGCCCGTCGGGAGCGGCGGGCAGCGTCTTCGAGCACCTCATCGGGCAGGTCGTCGATCAAGGCAACGCCGAACAGGGCCGTCGGGTTGCGCTGGGTGATTCGGACCGAGACGAGGCCGTGCCGACCGGGGACCTCAGCACGCCAGTTGCCATAATCAGGATCGGTCCCAAAGCGGTGCAAGACCACGCTCGGCGACTCCCGGAAACCGGGATGAATGGCCTCCAGCACAGCCAGGTTCGCCGGCGGAGTGGCGGCGGCGGCCCCTCGTCGGTTTGCGTTGGCTGCGGCGGTGGGGGGTGTCCCAATCCGATACTCGAAATGGTTCGGCCCCATGTTCATGCGGAACGCGTAAAAGAATCCCGTTCCCGATACGCCTTCCTGCCCCGAGACCGACGCGATGTCGATATTCCGAGCCGAGTGCCCCGCGCCGCCGATTCCGCCGCGGTCGTGGCAGTCGAGACACGACTGCGCATTGAAGACCGGCCCGAGGCCGTCTCCCCCTCGGCTTCTCGGGTCGTTCGGCATCCAGCGGTGCGAGAACAGATCTCGGCCAAGTTCGAGCACCTCGGGAGCAAGCGTCGCATCGTCTCCTCTCGCCTGGAGAGGAGCCGGGATCACGAGCAGGACTAGCAGTGGTCCGATGAGACTCGGAACGCTCGTTGCGCGCGTCTGGATCATGCGATGTCTCCTCCGTGGCGATGGGATCCGATTCGGATCGGACGCTCGATGGAACAACACGGGACGCGGAGAACCCGCGCATCGATGGGTGCTTCATTAAACTCCAGAGACGCCGCGCACGTCAAAACGATTCGGTCAATTCCTCTCCGATGGCCCCGCCATGTCACCTTGCCGGTGGCCTAAAACCTGCAAGAGAGTCCTCACCAAAGGTCCAATCCGCCCCAAGATCACGTGCGTTTCCCGAAAGGACATGGCACCCGATGAGCAGCCCGCACCATATCACGATTGAGCCGATCGCCGGCCGAGTCCTGGTGACCCTCGGAGAAAAAACGATCGCCGAATCGCGCCGGGCGCTCGCCCTGAAGGAAGGCAGCATGGCGCCGATCATCTACATTCCACGCGACGACATCGTGATGGACGCCATGCAGCGCACCGAGCGATTGACCCACTGCCCCTTCAAGGGTGATGCAAGCTATTTCCGCTTGACGATCGGCGACCAGGTGGTCGACGATGTCGCCTGGAGCTACGAGGACCCCAAGGTCGAGGTCGCCGCCATCAAGGACCACCTCGCCTTTTATCCGGGCAAGGTCGACGCGATCGTCGTGCAGTAAGCCGCCCATTCCGTGACAGATCGCCCTTCGGTCCCTCGTCCCCGCATGGGGGGCGAGGGTGGCCGCAGGCTGAGTGACGCACACGTAATGCACCGACACTCCAGAAATTGCCATCGAGAATCGCGTCACGCGATCCTCGCAAGTTGCGTTGCAGCCCGAGATGCAACGGCCGTGCCCCCAAGTCTTCGAGGGGCCTGCGTTTGCTTCCGAGAAGGCAATGGCTTCGGGGCGTGGCGAACGGCTCTTAAACCGCGGCAACCGCGGCTCCGGCCAGCAAGGCCATCATCAGCAAGACCAGCGCCAGCACCAGGAAGATCCCGAACAGGACCCGGGCAATGGTCGCCGCGCCGGATGCGACTCCCGTAAATCCAAGGGCGCCGGAAATGATTGCAACAACGGCCGCAATCAAGGCCCACCAGAGCAAACTCATGATGCGTTCCTCATGTTGACGAGACGGAACGGAACGGTGGAATAGCCCGGTTGAGCCACCTTGGGTCGGCTCGAAGTGTTGTTGGGATCACGCGAGCGAGCCTCACTGAGCGTGACGGAACACGGCCGCGACCGGGCGGACGAATCTCCCGGAATGTCGAGCAAAGCGAATGCCAAGCTCCCGAGCGATTGGCCCGGGGCCTTCTGAGGCATAGTGATCGCATGTGCCGTCCGGCCGTCAACACCGGGCAGGGGAAAACCCGTTGATGGCGCGTCGCGCCCCTGAAGATTGCGCTCAAGGGGTGAACACAGGGAATTGGGGCAGCCTGGGGCAACACGCGGAAACCCCGGCTCATGCCGGAAAGCGCGACAGGTTCGTTGACGGGTTTTCCCCTGGCAAGGACGCTATAACCGAAGCCGCAACCTCTTCTGAGCCAAGAGGTTCTCGTCATGAGACCGTGGCGGTGAACATGGAGAACCCGACTCTCCGGAGAAGAAGAAGATCTTGGATCTCTTCTTTACGTTCTCAGAACGAAAAGAGACGGAGGGTAGCGAAAGATATTGGCGTGACGCGTAAAGTCGACGAAGGAGCAAGAGGCCGGCGAGATGGGCGGCAGGACGGAGATCCGAATGACTGCCTCTTGGCCATCCCGGAGAGATGAACACCGTGTCGGTCTCCTGGACCGATGAGGGCGGCATCCGGTATGGTGATCCTCGATCGAGGTCCGGGCATCAAGCGGGGTTGGCCCGCGAGGAGCGAACCTGGGGCGTCTGGCGGACGCCAGAAGGGAATGAGGACGATGGATCACGAGGCGTTCATGCGCCGGGCGGTGGAGATCTGCCGCAAGGGGATTGCGAGCGGGCAATCTCCCTTCGGCTCGGTGATCGTGCAGGACGGTCGGATCGTGGCCGAGGCACACAATACGGTCTGGCAAGACACCGACCCGACGGCCCATGCCGAGGTCAACGCCATCCGTCTCGCCTGCCGAAGCCTCGCTCGGATCGACCTGGGGGGGACGACCCTGTACACGACCTGCGAGCCGTGCCCGATGTGCCTGGCCGCCTCGCACTGGGCCCGCGTCGATCGGGTGATCTTTGGCGCCTCGATCGCCGATGCCGATGCCGCCGGATTTTCCGAGCTGGGCGTGCCGGCCGCCTCGCTCGCCCGCCAGGGAGGCAGCCCCCTTCTTGTCGAGCCCGGCCCCCTTCGCGACGAGTGCCGCGCCCTGTTCGACACCTGGAAGGCCGCCCACGGTCGGGCATACTGAGCCGACGTGTGTTGCTCGCGCACTTCAGATCGAGCCGGTCACGATGATTTGTCGAAACGTATCGGCGAAGAAGTTCGGCTCATTCTAGCCAGTTTCGAGGCGATTTCGGCCTGGATATGCGTGCGTGCGGTGCTCGCTTCATTCGATGGTGAATGGAGTCTTGATTTGATCGAGAAAACATGCCCAGAATCCAGAAGCTCGGCCGTGGTGGCCGTGGTGTGCGGCTCCGAAGGAGGAGTGGGTGCAGGGCTCGTGAGCGATTGCGTGGCTCACCTCTTCATCATCGAGGCCGGTGCCTGATCTGCCGGTCACCTTGCGGTGGCCGGTGATGTTCTGATCTCCGTCTGCGAGGGCAATCGGGGGCGAGCCCGAGCGGATTGTTTCTGGGTGGCCTCCCTGTTTGACTCTCTCTGACGCGAGGCGATTTACGGAGACCTGAATTGTCATGATCCGCACCTTCATCCCCGCGCCCAAAGCCCGGGGGCCATCCCGAGGCCTTGGCCTCCTTGGCCTGGCAGCCCTGGTCGCGGCGTCGCTCGCGGCGCAGTCGGCGCAGGCGGGGCAAATGGTTCTCGCCCAATCGACCTATGGCGGGAATAGCGTTACGGTGAATGGAACGTATAATAACGGCAGCATTTCCTTTGGCACGGGAAACGTCCGGGCGGGCTTGTTCACCACAAGCTTTTTCCAGGACCCGAGCAACCCGAACGTGGCCACCTCGACCTTCGACACCTATTGCATTGACCTGGCGACCAACAACGTCGGCAATCTGAAGGAAGTGGCGGAGGTCTCGGTCACCAGCACGACGGGTGGGCCCTCGACCGTCGATGCCGAAGGTGCAGCCCGAAACATCGGAGCAGCCGGCTGGGTGCTCTCGACGTACGGTGACAAAACAGTGGCCGAGTTGAAGACGGAGTTTTCCAGCATCACCGGGATCAGCAACCTGAATGCTGCTCAGGCTCAAGCCGCCATCCAGGTTGCGATCTGGCTGGCCGCGTATGGTGAATCCAACCTGACCTTCACCGGGGGAACCAACGCTGGAGCAAATCGGGCGATCGCGCTTGCCAACGCGATTGTCGCGAAGCGCAATGGCCAGACGACGGCCGCCGGTTTCATCAATTATCCCCCCATCGTGGGTGGTGCACAAACTCAAGCGAACCAGGATATGATCTTCCTGCCTCCCGAAGGCGGATTCGGGGTCGTTCCCGAGCCCTCGACCCTGGCGATGGCCGCCTTTGGCGGGCTGATTGGCCTGGGGATGATGGGACGGAAGCGCCTGAGGGCGCGCAAGGCAACGGCGTAAGTCTCCGAAGGCCGACCACGGTTCCGGAAGGCGATCCCCCCCATCGCTCAATCAGTGTTCCGAAGTGAACGCGGCTTTCATTCCTGGACGTGGTTCACTTCGCAAATCCAGCAAGCCTGGTCCGAGATCTCCACGAAAGCGATCGGGCCGGGCTGGTTCTGTTCTGTGCGACGGATGTGATGTTGCGAAGACGAGACGGGAATGGTGTGTCCTGGCAACATCTCGCGAACGTTTGGAGCGGGTGCTCTTGAATCGGTCGGGGCCGAACTCGAAAATGATGGGCACAGCCAATGCACCCTTGCAAGAACTCTCCGGGTTCGAGGGTGGCTGAGCCTGAGTAGGGTGACCTTTTGATCGGAGTTGTCGGACTGACGCGAGGGCTTGCGTTGTCCGGCGCTTCTCAGACGCTTCGAGTGAATAGGAACGAGCGCAAGATCGCCACGACGGCGACGATTGCAATGACGCACGGTGACGTCTCCGTTTGGGGAGTCTCTTCGATGGTTTTGCGCGGACGAGGTGCCCTGTGGGGTGCCCTGGTGATGCTCACAATAGCCTCCGAGCGGTGTCAGGCGGGCCTGTATGTGGGCTCGGGCACGAATGTCTCGGCGAATCATGAACTCGCCGCCTCGGCCGAGTTCACACTGAGCGGCTCGACGCTCTCAATTGTTCTGAAAAACACGTCGTCTCAGACCTACGGCACCTCTCAGACGGTGCCGAGCAGTGTGCTGACGGCGCTGATGGTCGACATCAACCCGACGCCGAATCCCTTTAACCTGCTGACGGCGTATGCCTCGGAACTGGTGAACTATTCCGGGCCGGCCAACCCGAACCTCGCGGTCGACGGCTCAAAGAAGGACTTCACCGGGACGCTCGGGGGCTGGCAGCTCAAGCCGTCCGACGGCCTCGGAACCGCCGGGTTCGGAATCTTCAACGGCGATATCGTCAATACCGGAGAAGGCAAGGGAGGCTTCAACTTCGGCGTGATCAACGCCGGGTACAACTCAGGCAACGGCAACAAGGCCGTCAATGAAACTCCGCTGGTCAGGGATACCCTGACGTTCACGATCACGGTGGGGAGTGGGTTCAGTCTCTCCCACATTCAGAGCGTGAAATTCCAGTACGGGACCTCTCTTTCTGATCCGAGCTTTTTTGGAATCCTTCAGCCGCCTGACGACGACGACGAGGAGGGGTCCGAAGGCGTGAACGCGGTTCCCGAGCCCTCGACCCTGGCAATGGCTCTCGGCTGCGTGGCGACGATCGGTGCGGCTCAGGTGATCCGGCGCCGCCGATCGACGGCCACCACCGTCTGATGGGCCAACCCTGACCGCTCGCTTCCGAACGCGACCGACACTCCTCGATGCCTCACTGCCGGCTTGCTGGTGGTGGGGCATTGTCGTTTTCCTCGCGAGCGGGTCTGCGTTGTTTGGCGATGATCGGAACACAAGCGAAGAACGCAAACGACCGACCTAAAGTGATAGGGTGGTTCGACGAGCTCGCGAGGGTGTCGCGAGAAACCACGGCTTGATCGAAGTAGGGTTGCCATGGAAACCAGAACGCCGCCGGGCCTGCGTGATCGGTTGGAAGGGGGGCTGATCGGCCTTCTGGTGGGCGATGCGCTCGGGGTGCCGTACGAGTTCCACGCGCCGGGGGAGTTGCCACCGATCGAGGCGATCGAGATGGAGCCGCCCGAAGGCTTTCGGAGGGCTCATGCGGGGGTGCCGCCGGGGACGTGGTCGGACGACGGGGCGCAGGCGCTCTGTCTCCTGGCGTCGTTGCTCGACTGCGGGCACCTGGATCTGGAGGATCTGGGGCGCAAGCTGCTCGATTGGTATGAGCATGGCTTCATGGCCGTGGGTGGCATGGTGTTCGACATCGGCATCACCACGAGCCGGGCCCTGCAGAACCTTCGCGAGGGGATTCCGGCGGCGATGGCCGGGCCGCATGGCGAGCGGGACAACGGCAACGGCTCGTTGATGCGCGTCTTGCCGCTGGCGCTCTGGCATCAAGGGACGGATGTGGAGCTGATCGACCTGGCGTGCGAGCAGTCGAAAGTGACGCATGGTCACATGAAATCACAGGCATGCTGTGCGCTGTATTGCCTCTGGGCGCGGCGGATCCTCGACGGCGCGGCCGACCCCTGGCGCGAGGCGGTGCGGACCATGCGGACCCTCTGCGATTACGAGTCGCTCCTGATGCTCGAACTCGAAGGGGCCATCCGGCCCGACGAGCCCCCCTCGGGCAAGGGGACCGGCTACGTGGTCGATTGCCTGCGGTCGAGCCGTCTGGCGATGGACGAACCTTCGTATGAAGGCGTGGTCAAATCCGCCATCGCGCTTGGCCATGATACCGATACGACGGCCTGCGTGGCCGGAGGGCTGGCGGGCTTGAGGGACGGGATCGGGGCGATTCCCGATCGTTGGCGGCAGGCGCTGCGGGGGAAGGAGCTGTACGAGCCGCTCCTGGAGCGGTTAAGGAAGCGCTGGGAAGGGTGAGTGAGCGTCTCAGATTGCCCAAGGGAAGCGTTCAGGAGAATGTCCTCCGCCAGGCTACTCGCAACGCAATGACCGAGAGAAACAGCACACCGACCAGGAAGACCGCCGCACCGGACAGTTCGAGTGCCGAGGCAATCCGGGAATGAAAGCGGTATCGGGCCGCCATCTCCGGGGTCGGATCCGGGTACGGAATTCCCGCGAAGATGAGATCGTAGGCAAAGCCCGCCACGGCAACGAGCAGTCCGACGGCCAGCAGACGCCGCGTCACAGTGGTGCAACCTCCGAGGAGCCGAGGCACCAGAGCCGCGCAGGTGCGGCCCGGTGCGTCATCGAACCGGACGGGCCGGTGCAAACGGGTCCGCGTCAAACGTCGAGGTTCTTGACCTCAAGCGCGTGCTTCTCAATGAACTCGCGGCGGGGCTCGACGTCGTCTCCCATGAGGGTGGTGAACAGGTCGTTGGCGGCGGCGGCGTCGTCGAGGCGGACCTGAAGCAAGGTGCGGCGGCTCGGGTCCATGGTCGTCTCCCAGAGCTGTTCGGCGTCCATCTCGCCGAGCCCCTTGAAGCGGGTGATCTTCAGGCCGCGCTCGCCGAGCTTTCGAACGGTGGGAACAAGTTCCCGGAGGTCGAGCAAGGGGTGCTCGTCCCCTTCGCGGTCGAGGATGAAGCGCGGGGGGGGCTCGTCGCCGGTGACCTCGACGGGAAGGAGGACGTCGGTCCCCAGCGCGAACTCGTCGCGGAGCCGGGCGAGCCACTTATTGAGCGAGCGGACCTCGCTCAGCTCGATGATCCGGAACGGGACCTGATCGACGGAGGACGGGGTGCTGCCGGCGTCGGCCTCAGCCTCGGGCGACGCTTCGGGAGCTTCGGCCGCGTCGTCGTCCGCAACGGCGGAGGGAAGATCGGTGTCGACGACAGGGGCGGTGTCGAGCGACTCGGGGGCGTGCTCTCGGGTGAAGCGTTCCAGCTCCTCGGCCGAGGAGAGGTAGATGTCATCGGCTTCGAGCTGCCGGACGAGGAACAAGGGGAGCAGGCCGGTTTCGGGGTGGGCGCGGCCCAGGAACTCGCCGATGGGGAGGTTGCGGCGGCCGAAGGCGCGCAGGGCGTTATCCAGACCGGCGGCAATCTCGACCAGGGCGCGGAGCTTGTCGCCGTCGGCGGTCAGGGGGGCAGTGTCTGAGCCGGGACCGACGCGGCGGAGGGTGGCGTCGTGCAGGCCGTTGCCCATGAGAATGGCGTGCATCTCGGCCTCGGTCTGCACGTAGCGCCGTTCTTTTCGAGAGGTGATCAAATACAAGGGCGGTTGTGCGACGTACAGGTGCCCCTCGGCCACCAGGCGGGGCATCTGGCGGTAGAAGAAGGTCATCAGGAGGGTGCGGATGTGCGAGCCGTCCACGTCGGCGTCGGACATCATCACGATCTTGCCGTAGCGGCGCTTGTCGGTGGCCTCTTCCTCGCCGATGCCGCCGCCGACGGCGGTGATGATGTTGCGGACCTCCTCGTTGCCGAGGACCTTGTCGAGCCTCGCACGCTCGACGTTGAGGATCTTGCCCCGAAGCGGCAGGATGGCCTGAAACTGGCGGTCGCGGCCCCCTTCAGCCGTGCCGCCGGCACTGTCGCCCTCGACGAGGAACAGCTCGGAGTGATCCCGGTCGTGGCTGGTGCAGTCCATCAGCTTGCCGGGCAGACCGCCGCCGGTGAGCACCCCTTTGCGGTTGCGGACCAGTTCTCGGGCCTTGCGAGTGGCCTCGCGGGCCTCGGCGGCAAGGACGGCCTTGGCGACGAGCTTCTTGGCGGCGCTCGGGTTCTGTTCGAGGTAGGCGGCCAGGGAGTCGTTGACGGCCTTGGCGACGATCCCCTCGACCTCGCCGTTGCCGAGCTTCGTCTTCGTCTGCCCCTCGAACTGGGGGTCGGGCACGCGGACCGAGACGACGGCAGTCAGGCCTTCGCGGAAGTCGTCGCCGGAGATGGTCAGGTCCTTGCGCCCTTTCTGGCTGGCGGGGGCGTTGGCCTTCAGGTACGCGTTCATCGTCCGGGTCAAGGCGGCGCGGAAGCCGGTCAGGTGGGTGCCGCCCTCGATCGTGTGGATGTTGTTGCAGTAGGTGACGACGGTTTCGGAGAAGCTGTCGTTGTACTGCAGGGCGACCTCGACCTCGACGGCGCGCTCGTCGTCGCGGCCGGTCAAAACGGCCGGCTCGTGCAAGGGGTTCTGAGCGCGGTTGAGGTGCGAGACGAACTCGGCCAGGCCGCCCTCGCTGTAGAACTCGTCCTGCTTCGGCTCGTCGCCCCGTTCGTCGGTCAGGCGAATGCGGACGCCGGGGTTGAGGAACGAGAGTTCTCGGAAGCGTTTTTCGAGGGTGTCGTAGTCGAACTCGATGTCGGGGAAGATCTCGGCATCGGGCAGGAACTGGATGCGGGTCCCGGTGCGCTTGGTGGCGCCGGTCGCCCGAATCGGCCCCTGGGCCTCGCCCCGATTGTACTCGTGCCGCCAGACCTTGCCGTCGCGGTGGACCTCGGCTTCAAGGTGTTCGCTCAAGGCGTTGACGACGGTGATGCCGACGCCGTGCAAACCGCCGGAGACCTTGTAGGTGGCGTGGTCGAACTTGCCGCCGGCGTGGGGCTTCGTCAGGACGATTTCGAGGGTGCTGACGCCGGGGTAGTTCGGGTGGTCCTTGACCGGGATGCCTCGGCCATCGTCGGCGATCGAGGCCGAGCCGTCGGCGTGGATCGTCACGTCGATGGCGCGACAGTGGCCGGCCATCGCCTCGTCGATCGAGTTATCGACGACCTCGTAGATCAGGTGGTGGAGCCCCCGGGTGGTGGTGTCACCAATGTACATGCCGGGGCGCTTGCGGATGGCCTCGATCCCTTCGAGGACCCGGATATTCTCCTCGGTGTAGCCGAGCGCCTGGGAGCCGTCGCCGTCCGGCCCCGGGGGAGTGGTCGGGGCCTCGGGAGTCTCGATCGAGCCGTCGGAGTTGAGGGCCATCACCAAACCTCAAAAAGGCGGAAAAGCAAGCAAGCAACAGGCAAGGCGGGGTTCAGGTCGGTGCGGTTCGGTCCGGTTCGAACGCGTCGTCGATCGCCGGGCGAACGAGCGCGGTCACGATTCGACGGGACCGACCCGGAAGCGGATGTCGAGGACCGGGGTCCCGGGAGCCTCGCGCCGCAAGGTGGCGAGGATGGACGGTTTGCGGAACGCGGCGAGTTCCTCCAGGAGCGTCGGGTGGGCGACCGTGACGCTCAGGACCCCGTGGCGGACGCTGCCGAGGCGGGTCCGGGCGACGAGGTCCGGTCCGACTGCCGATTCCCAGGCGGCCTCCAGCTCGCTCAGGGCCCGGGTCCGGGCGTATCCTCGGGCCGCGAACAGCGAGCCGAGCGTCTCGGAAAGGGGGGTCGGACCTCCACCTCCCTCGGGGCTGCCTCGATGTGTACGCTTTTTCATTGTAACGTCTCAAACCCGCATTTGGCAAGCGGATGGGGCACGCTCCGCCCGCCTCGTCCTTGGCCCCGCAGCACCGATCGTTAGCGGTCGCGGTTCAAGGGCATGACAACATAAGTATACTGGTCTTCGGTCTTGAACACGGCAGCGCTTTTGTGGTCGATCAGCTCGGCGGCGATCGGCTGCGAGGGGTCGAGGGTCTTGAGGGCTTCGATCAGGTAGGTGGCGTCGAAGGTGATGGCCACGTCCTTGCCGTCGTAGGTAATCGGCAGCTCGACATGCGACTCGCCGATGTCGGCCGTCTGGCTGGCGAGTTTGAGCAGGCCGTCGCCGAACTGGAAGTCGACGCCGCGGCTTTCCTTGCTGGTGACGATCGCCGCCTGCTCGACGGCCGAGAGCAAGGGGTCGACCTCGGTGAACGGAATCCGGCACTCGTAGCTGCTGGGCATGACGGCCTTGTAGTTCGGGAAGCGGCCCTCGACGAGTCGGCTGTAGATGACGGCGCGGCCGGTCCGGACGAGCACGGCCGTGCCGTCCTGCACGGCGATCCGGGCGGGCTCGTCGTCGTCGAGGTTGCGCTCAATGAGGCGAAGGGCCTTGACCGGGACGACCGGGGCCTGGTTCGGGGGTTCGGCGTTGCCTTCCGGCTCGCAGGGGATGATCTGGCGGGCCATCCGGCGGCCGTCGGTGCCGACCATCGTGATCGACTCCGGCCCCGGCTCCATCAAGACGCCGGCCAGGGCGTATCGGGTGCTGTCGGGGTCGGTGGCGAAGCTGGTGCGTCGGATGGCGCGTCGGAGATCGGCCGGGGAGATCCGGTAGCCGGTCTCGGCGTGGAAGTCGGGCGGGTCGGGAAAGAGGCTCGGGTCCTCGGCCGGGAGCTTGAACTCGGAGCGGTGGCCGCGGACGACCAGGGTTTCCCCCTCGACCTCAAGGGCCAGCTCGTCGTCTCCGGTACTGGCGCGGAGAATCTGCCCCATCTTCTGCAGGGGAAGGATCACCGAGCCGGGCTGATCGACCTTCACGCCCAGAACCTTCAAGCGGATGCCGACTTCCAGGTCGGTCGCCATCAGGGTTGACCCCTGGTTCGGCGAGGCGTCGAGCTTGAGGTTCTGAAGGATCGGCTTGGGACTCCGGGCCGGCACCACGCCGCCGACGGCCCCGAACGCGGCGAGCAACTGCTCGCGGTCGCACAGCAATTTCATGGAGACGCCCCGCCCTGGACTTCGGGTCCTTGCCCGGCCGCTTCCGCGCGACCCGGCTTCCCTTCTGGAATCTATCACCCCCCGACCCGTCGATGCGACCCTCGCCGCCGCGACGCGTTCGCTTGGCCCAGGAGGCAGTATTCCGAAGAACTCGATGATACCAAACAACTTAACCGGCCTCAAGGCGGGCTGACGGCCGGTCAAGGGCCAAGGGCGATGTCGTGGTACGGCTCTCCGGGGTGGTGCGGCGTGATCCGGATCGTGACCTTGCGGTCGAGCCGTTTGAGGAAGGCGAGCAAGGCGTCGGTCGAGAACCGGCTGAAATGGCCGTCGAGCAGGTGCTCGACCTCGCTCGGGGCAAGCTGAAGAAGCGAGCCGATCTCGGACGGCGACCGTCCCGATTCGGTCAGGATTTGCGTGACACAGGCCCCGAGCCTCGCGTGGGCGAACCGTTCCTCGGCGTTGTCGAAGCCGAGGTCGGCAAAGACGTTGCCGGAGCCTTCCTCGAAGGCGATCTCACGGGGATGATGCTTCGTGCTCATGGCGGGACAGCGAGGTTGTCTCGGCGTAGCGATGTTTGATTAGGTTGAAGCCGTGCAGCACCTCAATGCACTCGCCGAGGGAGATCGATGAAGATTCCTTGAGGTCTGTCGCAGGCAAATCAGAAGGGGTAGCTGGGGTCGTGTCGACCCCAGTCGGCCCGGATGGCGATCCTTCCAGTGACTGGGGTCGACACGACCCCAGCCACCCCCGAATGCGGGCTATTGGTGATCGGATTAGCCGACCCGAGGTTGCCGTTTGATTGCGGCTTCCAAGAAGTTCGCGAAGTGATCGAACGTCATGTCTGACGCTCCAGCCTCCTGGGTCGCATTAATGTATGCTATCCCGAATACTTGAGCAACTTCGAGCGTCTGGTTTTGGCTAATTGGGAAACTGAATTCGGGCAGGTCGGTTGAAGAATCAGGCTGCCCGGTAACAATAATGTTCGAGGCAGCGTCGTTTTCACGACGAAAGCCTGTCTTTCCTTTATAATTAAAGGAAGAAATAATTAATTTCATGGAGAAGCCCCGCCCTGGACTTCGGGTCCTTGCCCGGCCGCTTCCGCGCAGCCTGGCTTCCCTTCTCTTGAGGATCCGTCATCCCGCGACCTGTTGATCCGACCCGCGATGCCGCGGCGATCCTTCTCGATCAAGGGTGCGGTTCTCAAGTAATGGAAGAATATCAAAAAACTCAACCGGCCTCAAGGCGGGCTGGGAGATTGGGCGCGCCAGGGGTTTCTGGAAACCTGGAGAAGAACCCTCGCGCAGAGTCGCAGAGGAGAAATGAGGTCTTTGTCCAACGCCCTGCTCACTCTTTGCTCTGCGACTCTGCGCGAGGTCCCCTCCCCCCGTCTCCGGTGCCAGAATCCGATGGTGTACCCTGGACAGCCGAGGGTCGGGACGGTTGTGTGGATTGAAGGAGGCGATTCGGCAACAGGGGTTGCGGGGGAGGTTGACGGAGGGGAAGAATGGTTGAAACTTGAGGGAGCTTCTCCGGAGATGGGTGCTTGATGATGTTTCCCCCTGCACGACGGACTCGGAAGCTCCGGAAACGGACGGGGGAAGCCCGGTTGGGCGTTGAGGGGCTGGACGACCGGGTGCTGTTGTCGGCAATGGTGCCGGCGGATGTGGACGGCGACGGGCGATCGGACTTTGCCGTCTACACGTTCAGCCCGAGCCAGGGATACGGGACGTTCACGGTCGAGCAATCCAGCGGACCGTGGCTGCAGCAGCCGTTCGGTGGGGCGGCGGATCGACCAGTGGTAGGAGACTACAACGGCGATGGCCGGGCCGATCTGGGGGTGTTCGGATTCAGCCCGGTTGATGGGTTCAGCCGGTTCGCGATCTTGCCCTCGGGCGGCGGATCGGCGTTTCTCCAGGGGTTTGGAGGGGCGGCGGATCGGCCGGTTGCGGGGGATTTCGACGGCGACGGCATCACCGACTTCGCCGTCTTCGGCTTCAGCCCCAACGACGGAAACTACCGCTTCGCCGTCCTGCTCTCCGGTGGGCCGAGCGACCGACACCCGAACGGCGTGATCATGCGGCCGATCGGATCGGCGGGCGACGTCCCGGTCGTCGGTGACTTCGACGGCGACGGCCGTGACGACCTCGGCGTGTACGGCCCGAGCGGCAACGACGGCTACAGCCGGTTTCAGATCGTGCTGTCCGGCGGCCCGAGCGCCGAGCATCCGACGGGATTGATCGTGCGACCGTTCGGCGGGCTCGACGACCTGCCGGCCATCGGCGACTACTCGGGCGACGGTCGGGCCGATCTGGCGGTGGCCGGGTTCAGCCCGGTCGAGGGATTCCGGCGGTTCGCGATCCTGCCGTCAGAGGGGACCTCGGGCCGATCCGTCCCCTTCGGCGGGTTCGACGATCAGCCGGTGCCACTGGATGCGGAGGGGGACGGCATCACCGACATCGCCGTCTATGGGTTCAGCCCGGTCGAGGGGTTTAGCCGGTTCGCGGTCTTGCCGTCGAGTGGCTCGGGGGCGTTTGGAGTCGTGCTGGGCACGGCACAGAGCATCCCGATCCCCCCTCCGGCGATGCCCCTGAAGCCGATCAGCCCTCCCCCCGGCCCCGGCCCCGGCCGACCGCCGTTCCAGATCGACTGGGTGAACCGGGGAACGGCGACCGATCGATTCTCGGCCGCCGAGCGTCAGGTGATCGACCGCGCCATCGCGATCTGGGAAGCCTTGATCCTCGACATCCAACGGCCCGACAACACGATGCGGATCACCTTCCAGGGCGGGGCCTTCTCAACGCTCGACATGGGAGACACCCTCGGCCTGGCCACCGTCCGATTCGACGCGAGCGGGCCGTTCGAGGCGACGATCCAGCTCGACGCCGACGGCGGCGGCCGGGGCTGGTACGTCGATCCGACCCCGGCCGACGACCTTGAATTCGCGAGGGCCGCCACGTCGACGTTCCTGGTCGGCGGCCCTTCCGATCAATTCGACCTGCTCTCGACGGTCGTGCACGAGATCGGCCATGCGCTGGGCTTTGGCATCGACTTCAGCAACCGACTGGCGGCCGGACTGTCCCCGATGCCTGGCGGAAGGATGCTCTATCAAGGGCCGACCGGCGTCCGGGCCGTCTTCAACACCGCGGTGGACCACCTCGACCCGATTGAGCACGCCTACGACTTGCTCACGGCCGATGCCTTCGTCGGCACCCGAGCGTACCCGACGGCCTTGAACCTGCAACTTCTGGTCGATGCCTACGGCTACCGGGTCGTCCTCCCCCCCTTGCCTCCCGACTCAAGGCCGCCGCAGGTCCTCGACGCCCGGATCGCCTCGACCGGGATCGGCAACCTGATCCTCTCGGTCGACTTCGATGAGGGGATTGATCTGGTCGGCGCGCGAGACGTCTCGCGATACGTCTTGCTCCGCCCCCAGGGGGCCGACTTCGTTCCGGTCGCCTCTCCGTTCACCTCGGCCACCTTCGACGTGAGCCGGTTGCGGCTTCGCTTGCAGCTCCGATCGGGGATCATGCCGGCTCCCGGCTGGCGGCTGGTGATTCCCGGCCTCGGTCCCAACGCCCTGACCGACCTGGCCGGCAACCCCCTGGACGGCAACCGAGACGGCCAGCCGGGGCCGGACGCGGTCCTGACGCTTCGGTTCTAACGCGATCCGGCAGGATCAGAGCGGTTTCCAGTTGCCAGTGGAGGGTCAGGAACATGGGGACTGGCTCCGAGTCTTCGAGGTGCCTGTCTCCCATGTCCCGGCGAGCATGTACGCTCAAGCGGAAACCGCTCTAGCGGGCCACCTGGCGTCGGCCGTCGTAACAGATCGAGCGCTGCCGATCGGCCACGAATTCCCAGTCGAGCCGGTGCGGCGGATCGAGAAGATGCCGATAGGCGGCGGCCATCTGCCGGGCCGCCTCGGAGAACGAGACGCCGCCGAAGCCAGTCCCCAGGGCGGGGAAGGCGGCGACCTCGATCGGTGGACCGCCCGATCGGTTGTGGGCCTGGATCGCCAGCAAGGCCGCCCAGGAGGCGCAGTAGACCTTGTCGGTCCCCTCGATGCTGCCCGGCACCCGCATGGTCGGGGCGTGTACGAGGAACGGGATCTCGGGCGATCCGGTCGGCTCGACGAATGCGGTGCCGACCGGCTGCTCGCCGTGGTATTCGTCCAAAATCCGTTGCTGGACCCGGAGCATCAGCCCTTCGCCGAGCCGTCGGACGACCGCCGCGTCGATCCCCGCGGTCATGATCCCGAAGGCGTTGCCCGCCGTCACAAAAGCATCGTGCGGCCCCAGATCTTCGAACCGTCCCGCAATGATCCGCACGCCGGGCAACCCCTCGAAGCGCGCTCGAAACGCCTCGCACATCGCCTCGTCCGGATGGACCAGCCAGAGTTCTCGAAGCGACACAGGGGGACCTCCTTTGTGATCGACCGGCGCGGCGCCTCAGCGGGGCAGACCAAGCCAGTCGAGGATGCGGGCGAAGACCTCGGGGGCATCGGGCGCGTCGACCGATTCGCGGCGGAGTTCCTGAAGATCGGGGCCGAGGTATCGAACGAGGAAGCGGCGCCGGTGGCCGTCGTAGAGGACGAAGACCATCGGCCGCTTGAGCCGGTCCTCAAACGCGGAAACCGTCGATAGGCCGAGGGCTTCGTGCGAGGTACTCGGCACAAGCACCTGGCCATAGGGGCCTGACGCGAGCCAGGAGGCGAAGGCTCGCATCGGCTCCTGACGCCAGCCGTAGTCCTCAATCAATTCCTCGTAGAAGGCGTCAATGTCTTCCCAGCGATCGGTGGGCACAATAAATTCCACCAAAGAAGTTTCATGCTATCAAATTTCATGAAGTACGTCGAATCCTCGAAGACACACCATCTCGGGCAACGGTGTGTCTTCGACGACTCGACATACCCGAGACCACGTCCCCGCGTCAATCGGATGGGGCGGCGCGGGCCGGGCGGGCGGCTTGATTCAACCGAGCGAGAACGGAGGCAAGGCCACACGCCCTCGACGGCCCATGCCGATCCCGTAAAGGAACGCGTTGACCAGTTCATCGGCCAGTTCCAGGCGCAGGCGATCCCGAGCATCGGGGATTCGGGTCAAGAGATGAAGATGCGTGTCCAGAATTGAGCAGAACATCAAGGCCAGTGCGCCGGCGTCTCCGCCTCGTAAGGCCTTCTGATCGAGGCCGTCGAGCATGACCTGGCGGACGATCTCGAACCGCAGGGCACCGATTGCGTCCATGAATTCGGAAATCCCGGGGATGGACGGGCCGAAGCTCGTCTGAAACATCAATCGAGGGACGCGGAGATCCGCCAGACAGAAACGGAACGACCCCCGCGCGATGGCCCGGAGCCGATCGGCACAGCCCTCGATGCTGCCCAGGATTTGGCCGAGTTCTTGATACGCCTGGTCATGTTTCCACCGAACGAGCCGTTTGAACAGATCGTCTTTCCCGGAACAGTAGTAGTAGAGAACCGGAGCGGTCACGCCCACGGCGTTGATGATTTCACGAACACTGGTAGCCTCGTAACCTTTCTGGGCGAAGAGGGTCAGCGCGGCGTCGAGCAAGCGTTCCTCGGTGGCGTTGGTCGGAGGACGGACCGTGTCGAGCGTCGTCACGGCCTTGGCTCCAGCGCGAGGCGCGGTTGTCGGGCGTCGTGCCCGAGGTTGTCGAGGATCACGTGAATCACATCCTCGGTCCGCTCGGCGGCGATCAGGAAGAAGCAGAACAGCATCTCGTCATTCGTCCCGTCTCCCCAGGTGACGCGCCGGGGAGGACGGCTCGGGTTCGAGGGGTTCTCGGCCGAATTGTCGAAGGCGGCCCGGACTTCCAGACGCGTTCCGGCGGGCAAGGGAAAGGGTCGTTCGTAATAGTATTCGTCTTGCCAGTTGTAGTTCCAGCGTTCGATGTCGATCAGGGTTTTTTCCTGGCCACCGGGTAGGGTTGCGGTCACGGTCATGGCCTTGCCGAGCAGGTGCATATGGGGCACGACGCCGACCAGGATCACGTCTCGGGGCAGGGTGTACGACGCCGATCGCTCGACGTGGTTCACGCCGGCGGGGAGGTCGATCTCATAATCGGCGAGCCAGATACTTCCGACAAGCTTTGCCGGCTCCTTGAGCGCCTCGCGAGCCGGTTTCGGGACAAAGAACAGGCCGATTTCCGACTGGTCCGTCTCCTGCTTGCCCGTGGGGTGGTAGTGCATTTGCACGACCAGATCGGAGCCGCGTTTGAGGTAGCGCCCCATGCCGTTGGGGAGCATCCGGGGCGTGTTGCCGACGGACCATCCCCCGAGTGCTCCCGACGGGAAGAATCCCGGCCCTCCGAAATTCGGATACCCCGGCCCCGGGCTGGCCCGGTCCAGCGCACGGGCGGTCCCGCTCTCATCCAGGAACAGGACCGCGTGGTGGGCCACCCGAGGGTTGCCGGGATGAAACTCGATGGCCGCCACGAGCCTGTCCTCGTCGAGATCCAGGGGGATCACGAAGTTCTGAAACAGGTCGGGGCCATCGGCCGGAACCGTGAACGGCTCGGGCATCCGTACGATCAGGTCGGGCTGGCCGAGGAGCCAGCCTTCGGCGAACGACGGCGCAGGGGGCAAGTCGGCCTCATCTCCCCTGGTCCGGCCCCCTTCAGCCCAGGCGACCAGCAAATCCAGCTCACGATCGGTCAGCCGGCGATCACCGACGAACCGCTCAGGACCCGAGCCGGGGATCCAGGGGGGCATGATCCGGTCCTGCGTCACCCGGACGATCTGACGAGCCCTCCGGGCGGCCTGCTCATACGTGCCCAGCGCGAACGGGGCTGCCTGCCCTTCGCGGTGGCAGTTCAGGCAGCGTGCCTGGAGGATCGGCGCGATGTCTCGGGTGTAGGTCACTCGGCTCGATGCTTCGTCCGCTGGCGGCAGCTCGATCAGACAGCCGACTGGCTCGGTCTCGGGAATCGAGACGGCCCGCCCCACGCTGGCTGCCTCGATCGCCTCGGCCAGATAGGCCTCCTCGGCCTGGATGCGACGCCGCCCGAGGGCTTCCCAGGCGTTGTCGATTGCCCCTCGATAGATCAGCCGGCCGTCGCGATTCAGCACGAACGCTTCGGGGACGTGCGTGGGCCTCAACGCCTCGAACAGCAACCCCGACGCATCCACGAGGATCGGAATCGCCGCCTCGAACTGCCGGAAATGCCGAGCGATTTCGGCCCGGGTCACGTACGGATCGAAGACAACCCCGAACAGATCGACCCCGACGGTCGACTCCTTCAGCGTCTCGCCCAGCGCATTGAGCGTCCTGATCGAACCATTCGAGATCGGACACTCGGTCGACAGGAAGACGAACGCCCGGACCCTCCCCTCATCATTCTGTCCCAGGTCATGGAGCGTCCCGCCCAGATCCGCCAGAACCACGGACAGCGAAGGCATCTCGCCGAGCTGCCCCGCCTCCGGCTCGGCCGCCGTCACAAAGCCCGACGCGCCGACACTCCCGATCCCCAACAGACCCATAATCGCCACGAGGTTCCGCATGTCCGATTCTCCCTGCAAAGTGGTCCCCACCAGGATGGCGGTTCTCCGAGAATTACCGAACTAGCGCTCGTTAGGTTTCGTCTGAAGCGGATTTTCTCCGGTCGATCGCTCGTTGAACGGGCAAGGTGGGTCTTCAAGGGCGCAACACACCCGACTCGGCTACTGGGGCGGGGAGGGCCTGGCGATGGCGATCTGCAGGCCGAGCGCGTTGGCCGAGTCGATGGCACTGACGGCATTGCGATGGGGGGTGGTGAAGTCGGCCATCAGGAGCATCCCGGTGCGCAGGGTGTCGGCGCGGGCCTGGCGGAGGCGGTCGGTGAGGTTGGCGAGGTCGATCGGTTCGCGGTCGATCGAGATACGTCCCTGGGGGTCGATCTCGACGAGGATGTACTCGTCGAGCAGCTCATCGAGCGTCCGCATTTGCTGGGCGACGGCGTCGGGATCTTCAGGGTCGGGGGTCGGGATTTCGAGGGTTTTGAAGTAGAGGGTCGTGGCGGTGACGAGGAAGAACAAAACGAGCTGAAAGGCGACGTCGACCATGGCCGTCAGGTCGATTTCCTCGGGCTCGTCCCGAGGCTCGGCGGCGAGGGTGAAGGCAGCGGCCTCCTCGTCCTCGTCGAGCGGGTCGAACAGGCCGAACAGCTCGGCACTGGTGAGGGTTTCGGACGAGGTTTCGACAATCGGGGCTGCGCGGCGGTCGGCGAGGCCGGGCGTGGGGATCGCTCCGGAGTCGAACGCGGCACCAGCATCCCCCTCGGCCTCGTGCTCGGCATCGCGCTCGCTGACAGCGTTTGACGGACCTTCCAACGCGGCCGGGATCGGGGCCGTGGGAGGCCCCGGGAGAGCGGTCGCGGGGCGCGTCGGCTTCGAGGATCGAGGGGGGAGTTCGACGGTCCGTTCCTCCTCCGTTTCCTCAGTCTTGGCAAGCGGAGGGGCGGGGATCGAGTCGTCGAAGTCGAAGGCCGAGTCGTCGGCGTCAAACGGAAGAGGTTCAAGTTCCTCGCGAACCTTCTCAGGCTCAACCGCCTCGACCTCGCCTTCCTCGACCAGGTCGGCGTCGAGGATCGGCTCCCGGTCGTCGGGCCGAGACGCCCTGGAGGCCGAATCAGGCGGAGGAGACCCCGGCGTCGGACGGGACTGAGACACCGCCGGGGCCGGTCCGTCGGTCCCATCAACAGGAGGGGGAGGAGCGGGACGGGCCGGCGTCTTCGGCACCTCATCGCGGGTCGAAGCTGGTTCCTCCGCTCCATAAGAGGGCAAGAGCTGCGGAGTATCACCGATCCGTGCCCACGAACCACTCGACCCCGCCGGTCGAACAAGGTCGTCGGCCTTGATCGCCCCCGACACAACCGCCTCGCGCACGGCCTCGGTGCTGAGGCTTCGCTCGGCTTCCAGGCGATCCGTGTGGAAAATATCCCAGTTGGCCATTGGTTCGCAGGAGGCAGGAGGCAGAAGGGAGAAGACAGAAAGACAGGGGGGGCAGACGACAGAGGGCAGTTGCCGATCTCCGGCTTCTTTCTGCCTCCTGCCCACTACTGCCCCTCGTCCTCGACTCCCAGGTGAAGGATGATGCCCTCGACCTCGGCGACGGTCGAGCCGACGCGGAGGACCTCGCCGTGAGGCACGGCGCCGTCGGCCTGAAGGACGACGCGGCGACGGCCCTGGCGGACCCCTTCGGCGACGGCTTCTCGGATGGCGTCGGGAGAGTCGAGCCGGTCGTTCGGGTCGGTGGACATGCCGTTGAAGACGGCAACCGCCCCACCAGGCAACGGAAGCAAGGTCAGCGTGGTGGCCTCCGTTTCCTCGACCCCCGTGCCGTAGACCGCCGGCGGCAACTCGATCTCGGCCTGGGCCGAGGCCCGATAGGTCAGCATCAGGAAGATCAAGAGCTGAAACACCACGTCGACCATCGGGGTCAGGTCGACGGCGCTTTCCAGAGGAGCACGAACCTGGCGTTGCAAGAGCATGGCAATGGCGGCCCTTGGGGCGTGCAAGCGTCGGAGGTCGTTCGAGGGAACCGTGTTGCTTCAGATCAACGCGGTGCGGTGGCCCGAACGGTTCCGGAACCGGGCCGCTGACCAGCCGAGGCCGATGCCGACGACGATCGGCGATCGGCGGCGCGTCGGGCGTCTTCGACCTCCAGGAATTCGAGGAACCCTTGAAGCTGTCGCTCGGTCCGGTCGCGGAGCTTCCGCAATCGGCCCTGAAGGTCGTTGGCCAGCAGCATCAGCGGCGAGGCGATGATCAGGCCCACGGCCGTCGTCCAGAGGCCCAGGGCAATCGAAGCGGCCAGCTGGCTGCCGGGATCGGTCGCCCGTTCCCCTGCCCCGACATTCCCGAAAGCCCCGATCATACCGATGACCGTGCCCAAGAGGCCCAGCAACGGCGCCAGCTTCGCGGCCGTGACCACCGAGGCCAGGCGGTTCTCCATCGACGAGATGATCTGGGTGTGAAATTCCATGACCAGAAGCAACTTGATCTTGGCCAGCCCCTTGTGAAGATTCTGAAGGCCAACGGCGACCAGTTGCGCCAACGTCGTATGCCAGAACGGGGGCCGATTGCACACGTCGATTGCTTCCTTCGTTTCGCCGGTCTTGGCAACCAGGGTGCCGACCTGTTCGAGCAACTGGTTGGCCCGATCATCGGGCAAGGTCCGCTTGCCGATCCCTCGGTAGACCATGACCGCATTGTACGTGCCCCAGACCGCAAGCAGGGCCTGCGCCACGTAGATCGAGTAACCGATGAGCTTCAGGAGCAGCGAGAGATCAAGCATGCACGGCCTCAGGTCGGCAGACGGCTCGGCTCGAATCCAATCGGAACGAATCGGTCCAGTCGGCTCTCAGGACGGTTCGCAGCGCGCCGAACAGGAATTCGTCGGTCGATTTCCAGGGGCGAACACGGTCGAGCTGGCGTTGTATTGTTCATTCGAGCGTGCAGAGCCGCAAGACCCCGGTGGGCGATGCCTTGCTTCGGGCTGAGATGCGCGCCACAATGATCTCCCATCTGCCAGACCGTCATCACGACCCGAAGGACGTCGGGGACCGCGTGCCCATGTCGCCGCGCACCGTAATAATTGTCGAAGACGAACGCGACGCCAACGACCTGATGGCCGAGCTCGTTCGCGCCCGCAATGATCGACCTGTCCAGGTCTTCGACGGGGCTTCGGTGCTCGACGCCGTCGATCAGCACGACCCGGACCTGATTTTGCTCGACGTCATGCTGCCCGACGTCGACGGCTACGAGATCTGCGCCCGGCTCAAACGCCGACGGGCGACGAACCTGATCCCGATCATCATGGTCACGGCCCTTCAGACCGAGAATAATCGCGTCCGCGGCGTTCGGGTCGGAGCGAACGAGTACCTGACCAAGCCCTTCACCCCCGATCAGTTGTTCGAAACCATGGACCGCGCCATCGCCTGGCGCGAAGAGCATAAGACCCTCGGCACCGCCGGCGAGATCCACTTCGACATCCGGAGCGAAACGGATTACCTCGCCGAGCTGAACGACATGCTCACCGACCTGTACGAGCATACCCCCCTGACCGAGCGGCAGATCAAGGACCTGAAACAGGCCGTCATGGAAATGGGCTCCAACGCGATCGAGTGGGGCCACCGCAAGGACGCCGAGCTGATGCTCCGGATCACCTACCGGATCGAGCCCGATCACGTCACCCTGATCATCCTCGACCAGGGGCCCGGCTTCGACCCCGGCCACGTCCCCCACGCCGCCCAGGTCGACGACCCGATCGCCCACCTCGACGTCCGCAACGAGCTGGGCATCCGCGAAGGTGGATTCGGCATCATGCTCGCCCGCGGCCTCGTCGACGAGTTCCGCTACAACGACAAGGGGAACGAAGTCACCCTCGTCAAACGCTTCGAATCGACCGGCGCCGTGGGGCTTCCCGAAGGGGACTGAGCCGAACCTGTCGGTCACCAACAACCGGAGTTCGGAGTCCGGCCACGGACGGATGAGGTCACCCGTGCCACACGACGGATTTGCGACGCAATGGTCCACGGGCATGGCCGATTCTTGAACAGGGTATGGGACGCTGTTAGCATGATCAGAGGTCGATTGAGATCCTCGTCATCGAGAGGACGGGCTTGTGAATTCCGTCATCGAGCAATGGAAGGCCCAGTTGGGGGCGCTCTCGCCGGCGGAGCGGGCGGAACTGGCGCATTTCCTGCTGGCATCGCTGGATGCCGAAGCCGAACACGTCATCGAGGCCGAATGGGATCGGGAAGCCTCTCGGAGGGTGGCGGAGATCCGCTCGGGGAACGCCACAGGCCGGTCGGTCGATGATCTCTTGTCGGAGTTGCGTGGGCGTGACCTTTGAAACCGCTCATGATCCATGCCGAGGCAGAGGCCGAGGTCCTCGATGCCATCGCGTATTACGAGGATCGGCAGGCCGGCCTGCGCCGCGCGTTTCGCGAAGACCTCGAAGCCACACTCGACCGCATTCGCCGCATGCCGGGGACGTTTGCTCCGATCGATGATCAGGGAACCCGGAAGCATCGCTTCCAGCGGTTTCCGTACACGATCTATTATGTTGAGCTGGATGACGTGATCTGGATTGCCGCCATCGCTCACCAGAAACGGCGGCCTGGATACTGGTCGAGGCGTCGGCTCCCCTCGGTCGGAGATCCCTGACCCCCGCTGTTGCGTCGGGTGGTCCTGGTGTTTTCACTCGTGCTCGGGATGCCTGGCTCGGAGGACCACCCCGCGCGCCACCGCCGGCAGTCGAATTCAGGCTTGGCGTGATCGATCACGAGTGCGACGCCCATTGGCACCCGCTCAGGGACGTGTCGAGCCTGGAACCGCCAAGAAGGCGGAACGCACGGGTGAGGTCACCCGTGCCACTCGACGATCCGCCGAAGCCTTGATTGTGCTTGCATCAACGCAAAGCAGGCGGGAGAATCAGGCCGATGGGATGAGACGGGCCTTCCGTCGAATTTTTCCAGGATGGTTCGTTCGTATTCGTGGAAGAACATGAAGAATCGTTCATCGAATTCTGGTGAGACAGAGGAGGCTTCCCTTGGAGGAGTCGCATCTCTGGAGCCCTTGCCGCTTTCGGGATGACGGCTTCTCCGATATCCCGAACGTCCACGATCACTTCGTCTACGCCTTGGCGGTCCACTTGGAGAGGCATCGGCTCGTCCTCCACACGCAGTATCGCGACGGCTCCGGGCCCTACCCCCTGATCGACATCCGGTTCGTCGGCCTCGTCGCCCACCACTTCGACAACGTGGCCGAGCCGAGTATCCTCCTTGATATCCAGGAGGACACACCAGGCGGGGTCATCGAGCAGTGGGCCGAGCGATTCGACCGGCTCAAAAATCATGGTTGGCCTGCCGTCGACTACGTCGATCGCTCGGAACTGGCGCGGAAGCTGGCCTCCCGTGGGGTGCGAGGCTATCGTGTCATGGGTAGCTGTGGGGTCGACGGGTTTGTCCTTGCCACAGGTGTCGAGTATCGTTTGCGGCGGGAGGCGGCCGAACCCGGCTAATCGCTCTCATGGCCTCTGCTGTCACGAGCGCACCTTGGACGGGGCCGTGGCAGGGGTGGGGGGGCCCGACCAGGTTCGGGATGGGGCACGGCGAGGGGGATCGACACGGATCGAGAGGTGGCGATCGGCTGACCCGACGTGGTGGGGGCGGGTACAATGGGGATGAGATCCTGCCGATCAGGCAGCGTGGAGCGAAGCGACCCGGAAGGCGGGAGGACGGGGGATGTCGAATCAAATGGCGGGCGCGCTGCCGTCGCTCTACCATGAGGACGAGACGGCGTGGCTGGAGACGATGGCTCAACTGGTCGCAGAGGGTCGGTTTGATGAATTGGATTGTGCGCATTTGAGCGAGTATCTCTCGGACATGGCTCGACGCGATCGACGCGAGGTCTACAGCCGTCTGGTGGTGTTGCTGACCCACCTCTTGAAGTGGGAGCACCAGCCGGAGAAGCGATCCGGTTCGTGGCGGGGGACGATCCTGACCCAGCGGCGAGAACTCCGCCTGCTGCTGGAAAGCGGCACCTTGCGGAATCACGCGATCGCGTCGCTTGCGGAAGCCTATCAGGACGCCCGGGAACAGGCCGCCGCAGAGACCGAGCTGCCCATCGACACGTTTCCGTTTCCGTGTGTCTACACGGTGGATGAACTGATCGCTCGGGATTCGGAGGGCGATCCGGCCTGATTGACGGTTCTCAAGGCGTCAGATGGTCAGAGCACCGCGTTGAGACGGAGCGGTCGCAGCCGCGTGAGGTGGGGACACGGGGAGGTCGCCGATGCGCCCCAACGGGGACCGTGGTCTAGAGTCGTGATAGGGCGTGTCCGTGTGGTGACCGGGAAGATCGAGATGCCTCCTCGGAGCGGTCCCACGGCCCCCTGGAATTCCTGAGGGATCGCAACCGTCGTCCTGGGACCACGCTGTGCGCAGGAACTACGTGCTCATTGACTACGAGAACGTCCAGCCCGAGTCGTTGTATGGGCTCGACGCCGAACACTTCAGGGTGCTCCTGTTCGTGGGGGCCAATCAGACGAAGGTCTCGTTCGAGATCGCCGAGGGGATGCAGCGTCTCGGGGCACGCGCCCAGTACATCAAGATGGCGGGCAGTGGGGCGAACGCGCTGGATTTCCATATCGCTTTCTACATCGGTTCTCTTGCGGCCAATGATCCCACGGCCTTCTTTCACATCATCTCCAAGGATACGGGATTCGATCCCCTGGTCCAGCATCTGAAGACCAAGAAGGTGTGCATTGCTCGATCGAAGGCGATTGAAACCATCCCCCTGTTGAAGGTGGCGAACTCGAAGACGCTTCCCGATCGGGTCGCGGTCCTGGTCGCCGATCTGAAGAAGCGGGGCACAGCCAGGCCGAAACTGGTCAAGACGCTGACGAACACCGTGGCTGCCGTCTTCCAAAAGCAACTGGAAGAAAAGGATGTTTCCGAATTGATCGGCGAATTGCAGCGACTTGGTTTTGTCAGCATCCACGAGGAGAGGGTTTCTTATGCGTTGTCGGAAGGGGATCTCTGATTGCTTTGCTGGCTTCTGGTGTCATCAATACGCTGACCATAAGTCGTGGTGTGGTCTGACCTGATCTGGCCTGGCCGGGGTTTCAAGGGAGAAACTCGGGTCAGAGCCGGAACCTCGGGTGCTCCGGAACAGGCGGCGAGGTGGTACAATGGGAGTCTCTATCGAGACGGCTTCGGATCGCGAGGGGAGGGGCGACACTCGCCGGGCCCTCGGCCTTCGGGATCGCGAGGGGATTGAGGGGAATGAACCTTCCGCATCGGGTCCAACAGCCATGAGTACTCCGCAAAGCGACACCCAGGAACCCGCCTTCGTCATCGACGCCACCCGGGAGGGCTTCGAGCAAGAGGTGATCGAGCGGTCGAAGTCGGTGCCTGTCGTGGTCGACTTCTGGGCCGAGTGGTGCGGGCCGTGCCGGAGGCTCGGCCCGTTGCTGGAAAAGCTAGCGCACGAGTATGCAGGGAAGTTCATCCTGGTAAAAGCCGATACGGAGCAACTGGGGGACATCGCCTCGGCCTTTGGCGTGCAGGGAATTCCGGCGGTCTTCGGCCTGAGGGACGGGCAGATCGTCGACGGATTCGTCGGCTTGCAGTCCGAGGCCGTGATTCGAGACTTTCTCAACCGCCTCCTGCCGACACCATCGCAGACACTTGCCGCCGAGGCCGCCGCGCTCGAAGCCTCCGATGCGCCCTCGGCCGAGGCGAAGTACCGCGAGGCGCTGGAACTGGACCCGAAAGAGGTGAAGGCGAAAATCGGCCTGGCCCGCGTGCTCGAAGCGCAGGGCAAAACCGATGAGGCCGCCACCCTGATCACCCAGCTCGAAGGCCGGGGTTACCTCGAACCCGAGGCCGAGGCCGTCAAGGCTCGCCTCGCCCTCGACGCCGCCGCGGCCGACGCCGGCGACCTCTCCTCGGCCCGCGCCGAGGCCGAGGCCAACCCCGACGACCTGCACGCCCGCTTCCGCCTGGCCGAGGCCCTCGCCGCCTCCGGCCAGAACGAGGAGGCGCTGGCGGTGTGCCTCGACCTCGTTGAGCGCGACCGCCACGGCGTCGGCGAGCAGGCAAGGCAGACGATGCTCGCGGTCTTCAACCTGCTGCCCGCCGACGACCCGATCGCCACCGAGTACCGCCGGAAGCTGTCGTTCGTGCTCTGATGCGAACCGACGGAGCCGGACCCGATGGACGACCCGATGCCGGTGGGAGACCCCCCTCAAACGTCCCTGCGACGGCTCGGCCTGGCGGTGTTTCCCCTGGGGGTTGTCCTGCTGGGGATGGCCTGGGGGCGGATCGCGTCGATCTGGATCCTCTCGGATCGGCCCGAGGGGATCGTGACGGCCTGGGGGATTGCCGCGGGGGCGGCCACCGCGATGATGATCGCCCTCGCGATCGGATCGGTGGGCCGTCGCCGACGTCACCGGGCCTGGAGGCTGATCGCACTGCGATGCATCCTGACTGCCGTCATGCTGGCCCTGATCGTGCTCGATCCCTTCGTCTCGATGCCAAGAGGAGATCGATCTGTCGTGGTTGTTGCCACGGCGATCATCGTGCCGATGGCCGTCTGCCTCTGGGCGTTCCTCCGGGAGGGATCGGTGGCAAGCACCCTGGCGCTTTCGGTGTTCATCGCCGCGTCGGCCGCCTGCATCTTCTTCAATCTCAGCTTCCGAGGGATCGGGATCGGGTTCTTCTCGCGATGGAACATCTAGGGGGCTCTCGGTCCAGCGCCGACCGGGTGCCACCGTCGGGCGATTGACGATCTGAAGAAACGGCACGCACCGGCTCCGGGCCTCGTCACGGGGTATCCCGAGGGCCGATAGCCAGCCGCTCGACCTGCCCGGCCTCCGTCGGGTCGTAGC